>NZ_CP117883.1:6323187-6627824 GCF_028736215.1 Mucilaginibacter sp. KACC 22773 | reverse complement strand
ATACAACAAGTGGTTAGGCAGCACCTATCATGTTGGCGAAGGCGAAATTGATAACGGACAATATGATAATTTTACAATGAACCCGGATAATTATATAGTTGGTGCATCAATGTTTTTGCCATTTTCGTTTTTGAAAAAAGTAGGTTTGATGAATGACGACTATTTTTTGTACTATGAGGAGTTGGATTGGATTTTGGCAAGCAAACAAAAGGGGTTTAAGCCGGCATTACAGGCCAACGCGATTGTATATCATAAAGAAGGCACTTCAATTGAAGGAGCTTCTTTCGGCGGCAAAAATAAAGATAAATCTTTTGCTGATTATTATTCGATAGTTAATAGGCTCAAGTTTACAAAAAAATGGTATCCCAGCTGTTTATATACAGTTACCCCCGGAGTTATTTATGCGTTATTAAAAAGGCTTTGTAAAGGTAGATTTGCATTTGTAAATAAAACGGCCAAAGCAGTTATTAAAGTTTTGGCCACTGATTATCATAATAACAACATGAATAATGGGTAATTTCATTCTCTTTATTTCATTAACAATTTTAGCAATCGGACCGCTAATAATTTGGCCAAGCAGATACAACATCCCCATGTGGTTAAATGTTGGTTTTGTGTTCGTAGCTTATTTTGTTCCGTTGTTAATGTTAAGCGATAATGAAAATTACAACGGCGAAGTTTTTGACCTGTTTTATAAAATAACAGTTTTAGGGGCTTTTTGCTATTTGGTTGGCATACTGCTTGGTAACTTTTTGCCTCTTATAACAATGCCCTTAAGCTTTGTGATCAGAAGCGATGAGTTTTACGAAAAAAGATTTATAAAGCTTACACAGATATTTTTGATAGTTGGCATAGTGGGGATGTTATTAAGCTACCTGGTGATGGGCTTTGTGCCCGCCTTTGCAAGTGATCCACTCAACGCCAAGTTTTTTAGAGGACCATATCAGGCTCCTTACATGAGAGTTGCGGTTTTATACCGGGTTGCTAATCTTATTTTAATTAATGCTATCGCTTTTGGGTTTATATTGTTTTATCTAAAAAGAAGCCTGTTTAATTTTTCATTAATTATATTGGCGTCATGCGTATTATTATCGACATTAAACCGGGGCACAACGGCATTTGCCTTATTAACAGTTATTGGTTTAGTATGTGCCAGTAAGGGTAAAATATATTCATGGCTGTTTGTTATTATAAATTCCCTAACCATTATTGTTGGCAGTATCTCTTATTATATTATAGGGCTCATTTTTGGTATAGATCAATTTACGGATCTGTACGCTGAAGATTCCATATGGACGCTTATCGCCTCCGGAGCTCCGGATATATCAGATCAGTTGCAGTTTTTAAAAATGTATTTGCTCAATCCCGAACTCACCTATGGTAAAACTTTTTTGGGAGGATTGGTGCCAGGACATTATAAATGGAATCCATCGGTTTGGGCACTAAGTGTTATAAGCCCTGATACCGATCTAAATGACATTACATCGGGGGGCTTACGGCTACCGGTATCAATATGGGGATATACGTCGTTTTCCTGGCCCGGTGTAATTATGGTAAGTTTGATATCCGGGTTAATAATTGGATATTTTACCAAATATCTTAAACACTGGATGAAAAATCGAAACATGGCTAAAAATATTGTAGCTATTACTTTTTATAGTTTAATTGGAATGCAATTTTCTGGCTTTTACGTTTTCTCTTACATGTTTTTTCCGCCACTTATTGTACTCTTTTTTTACATTTTTATCCTGAAGAAGTAAGAATGAATATCGTAGTAAACGCCCGTTTTCTTACCCAAAAACTTACCGGGGTACAACGTTTTGCCATCGAAATTGCCCGGCATTTAAAAGCGTTGACGCCCTCGGTTAAATTTGTTGCCCCGTCAAATATTATTCACCATCAGTTAGCGGCAGAACTTGAAGTAGCCATAATAGGTAAGCGTAGTGGTGTTGCCTGGGAGCAAATTGACCTGCCCCGGTATTTAAAAAAAAATGAGACGCCATTTTTGATCAACTTGTGTAACGTAGCTCCGCTTTTTTATAACAATCAGGCCATAACGTTGCATGATGTTGCTTTTTTAGTCAATCCCGATTGGTTTAGCAAAAACTTCGTACGCTTCTATAAATTTCTAATCCCGCGAATTGCTAAAAAGGCCCAAATTGTTTTCACCGTTAGTGATTTCTCTAAGTCGGAAATTGTGAAGTACATTGGGATTGATCCTCGAAAAATAAAAGTAATATATAATGGAGTATCAGATCTGGCGGCTCCAAAATACGCCGGGGCAGGTTACGGGAGGTATATTTTAACGGTTGGATCGATAGATAAAAGAAAAAATATCCTGAACCTTATAGAAGCTTTTAAATTAACAACTAACAAAGATCTCAAACTTGTTATTGTTGGCGATGTTAATTCAATTTTTAATAACCAGGGTAACGAAATGCTCAGAACCAATGGAAACGTCATATTTACGGGGCGTGTTGATGACGCTCAGTTAGCGGGTTTATATATGCAAGCGCAAATGTTTGTTTATCCAAGCCTATATGAAGGCTTTGGGCTTCCTCCTATCGAGGCTATGCAATATGGCTGCCCTACCCTTGTTTCTGATATTCCCAGCTTGCGGGAAGTTTGCGGTGATGCCAGTTTATACTTAGATCCTCTTGATACAAACGATATATCGAAAAGGATAGACTTATTACTTAACGACGGGGATTTGCGTAATAGTCTCATTAAAAAAGGTAAGCAAAACAGTAACAGATTTAGTTGGAAAGTGTCGGCTAAGCAAATTGCCAAAACAGTAGAAACTTTAATTATTAAAATTTGAAAGTAGCATTAGTACATGAATGGCTTACCGTTATTGGCGGCTCAGAAAATGTTTTTAAAGAAATAGCCTCACTTTATCCGAATGCCGATATTTTTACATTGGTTGCGCGGGATGAAACTATTAAGGCGTTGAATCTTAGCAATCATAAGATAACAACATCATTTATTCAGAAGCTGCCTTTCGCGAAAACAAAATACAGGTCATACCTACCACTGTTCCCCCTTGCGGTTGAACAATTTGATTTGTCGGGTTATGACCTGGTCATTTCATCTTCTCATGCCGTGGCCAAGGGGGCGTTAACAAATTCAAACCAGTTGCATATTTGTTATTGCCACTCTCCGATAAGATATGCCTGGGACTTGCACCATCAGTATTTAAAAGAATCCGGATTGAATAAAGGTGTAAAGGGATTTGTCGCAAAATACCTGCTTCATCGGATCCGGGCCTGGGATATTATTAGCACCAACCGTGTTGATCATTTTATAGCCAATTCAAACTATATCGCTAAGCGTATCAAGAAGATTTACGGCCGCGAAAGCACAGTTATTCATCCTAACGTTGCAACAGAAGATTTTTTGCCTGTTTATAAGAAGAGTGATTATTACGTCACTTGCTCGAGGTTTGTGCCCTATAAAAAAATTGACCTTATTGTTCAGGCTTTTGCCCAAATGCCGGATAAAAAACTCTTTGTTATTGGGGATGGGCCTGATTTTAAAAAAGTGAGCAAATTAGCAAAGTCAAATACTATATTATTGGGACATCAGCCATTTCATGAGTTAAAAAGGTACCTGGCAGAAGCAAAGGCTTTTGTTTTTGCAGCCGAAGAGGATTTCGGCATTTTACCGGTAGAAGCACAGGCTTGCGGCACGCCAGTTATCGCCTATAAAAAAGGCGGGGCTTTAGAAAGCGTCATCGAAAACAAAACAGGAATATTTTTCGACGAGCAATCGGTAGAATCAATCAAACAAGCGGTTGAATGGTTTGATGTTAATAAATCATTTTTTAATTATAATGAAATTGTTACACACGCCGCCGGGTTTTCAACGGAAAGGTTTAAAAAGCAGATTCTGGACTATATCGTTGGCAAGAAGGCGTAGTGTGTTGCGTTTTTTTTCAAAATAATAAATAATTAATGTTGTGTTGTAGCGTTTATGGGTCAGCAGCCGTATTTGTAGTAGTTGTTATCATTTTTGCATAATTAGTGCATTATAAGTGAAAAAGTATTACATTTGTGCATCCTTATCCTTAACCCTTATGAATATACGTTACTCAAAACTCCTACCCATAATCACATTTATCAGTGATTTAATAATATTAAATATTAGCATTCAATTCGCTCATTTATTGGTATTTAACTACTTTTCCAATGAGATAACTTCGTCTGTTTTTTTACTTTTGGTTAATATGGCCTGGATTTCTATCGCCTCATTAACTAAAAATTACGTGATCCAACGACCGTTGGTACTTAGTAATAGCATTAACAGAATTTTGTCATCCCTTATTTACCATTCTGTAGCTGTACTTGGCGTGGTATACTTTTTCAAGTTTTATCAAGTAAGCCGTTGGGAAATGTTTTTTACTTACCTGATGTTTTTTATTTTAATAGTTGTTGAACGATCATTGATTTTTGCGGGATTAGATTATATCCGCAAAAAGGGATTTAATATTAAGCACATCCTTATAATCGGAAATGAAGATATCGCACACAGGGTAAAAAACTCTTTTGAGAAGCAGCCGGAATATGGCTATAATTTCGTCGGCAATATATCAGAAGAATCGCTTGGTAAAATGACCAGGCAAATGTTATTCGATAAAATTATAGAAACAGAGGTAAAAGAGGTGTTTATATGTTACAGGGCGCTTGACCAGAGTTTGCTTAAAAGCATTGTTGATTTTGGCGACCAGAATGCTATTAAAATTAAGTTTGTTTCTGATTTAGTACTTGAAAACAGTAGTGCAACTATTATCAATTACAAAAGTTTTCCGGTAATTCAGTTGTCCAATTCTGTTGAACTTAGCCTTAAAATAGTTATTTTTAAACGGTGTTTTGACATTCTGTTTTCATTGTTTGTGATGATACCGGGATTCCCGGTATTTATATTGTTAATGATAATAACGAAGTTGACGTCAAAAGGACCGGTGTTTTACGCTCAGGAAAGAATTGGAAGGAATAATAAGCCATTTAAAATTTACAAGTTTCGGAGCATGTATGTTAACTCTGAATTATTAGGGCCTCAATTATCAAGTGATCACGATCCGCGGATTACTAAATGGGGGCGTGTAATAAGAAAGTCCCGATTAGACGAACTGCCTCAGTTTTGGAATGTACTAAAAGGTGATATGTCCATTGTAGGGCCAAGGCCCGAACGCCAGTTTTTTATAGAGCAGCTCATAGAAAGATCTCCTAATTATAAAAAGTTGTTACGCTTGAAACCGGGTTTGACTTCAATGGGGCAGGTGAATTATGGTTATGCTGAAAATGTTGACCAAATGTGCAACCGTATTCGTTATGATTTACTTTATCTTAATAACATAAATTTAAACAGTGAAATTGGCGTAATCTTAAAAACGATTAGAGTGATGGCGCAGTTAAAAGGTAAATAACAGCTTTTTGTTTAGCTTGTTATTTATTCGGATTGAACACGAAATTGGAACCGCCCGGTTTGGGACGTTCAAACGGAGCGATTGCGAGAATCACAGACTAGGCGCCTGTCCTGGCATCTTGCAAGGCCAAAACTCCGGGATTCCAAGGCTTGATGGCAGCCAATGATAAAATGATTACCGCCAAAAAACTTAAAAATCGTTTCATTGGTAAAACTTACCATTAAATCAATTATCTATCGACTTTTCTTCTTTCAAAAACTCTTTTCTAATGCCGTCTATCAAATCTGTATGGAATAATATACCATCCTCCCGCTCATAACTCTGCAGCGTGGCGTAATGAACCGCACTGAGTATAGATGCCCCGGTTAGTTCAAATTGCTCGGCCAGTTCTTTAAGGTTTATTGATGCATCTAATTTTAACCCGGCAGGTAAAGTTTTGTTCCAAAGGTTTTGCCTTTCGGTGGCATTTGGCATAGGAAAATGCACCACGCTATGAAACCTGCGCAGAAACGCGTCATCCAAATTGTTTTTAAAATTTGATGCCAGGATCATTAATCCCGGAAAATCCTCTACGCGCTGCAAAAGATAGCTTACTTCCTGGTTGGCATATTTATCGTGGGCGCTCTGCACATTGGTACGCTTGCCAAATAGTGCGTCGGCCTCATCAAAAAACAATATCCAGTCTTTCGTCTCGGCCTTTCTGAATACGTTTTCCAGGTTTTTTTCTGTTTCGCCTATGTATTTGCTTACAATTTGCGAAAGGTCTATCCGGTAAACGTCTTTATCATATTCTTTTCCCAAAAGTGCGGCGGTCAGGGTTTTTCCGGTACCCGGCGGCCCATAAAAAAGCACCCTGTAACCTGGTTTTATTTTAACTTTAAGATTTGCATCGCTATTGAACTTGTCGTGATGCAATAACCAAATCCGAATATCATTTATCTGGTTCATGGTGCGTGGGTGAAGCACAACATCATCCCACTGGATTCCGGTTTCAATTTTCTTAGCCGGAAAATCGGGACCGAACCTGGGTGGGCTTTCCTTCCCCAATAAAATCTTGTCAACCCATTCGGGGTTTAATATGATGCGGCCGCTCATCATCGGCTCGCCTTCCTTAACATTTTCCAGCCATATTATACCCTGGCGATGAAAAAAATGGTCCTGGCTAAATAGTTGCTGAAGCCGCACCCGTTGAGTAACATTGGTGCCGGCCAGGATGAACTGCAGGGTTTCGCCGGTTGGCAACATGCTGCGGTGATTAGTGGCTTTTACCCCGCCAATTTCCGGAAAATCGCCACCGTTGGGGAGGTGCTCCAAAATAACAGACTCGAAAAAGTTGGGCTGCACATGCGGAATCAGTGTGATCATTACAGTTACCCAGGCTTCATGGTCATTAATATCGGGGATAATTGCTAAAGGATCATTGCTTAACTGGTAACCATGCTGATCATACCATTTTACTACATCAAATGGGATGTTGTTAAAATGTGCTTGTACCCGTTCTGATACCAGGTCGCGACATAGTTTTATGGCTGTTTCAAGGCCCGGCGGCGTAATCTTTTTTAGCTGATGGATCATCAAAATAAAGGTATCGATTTTAAGAGAATTAACATAAATTGATTAATGATGCGGCGGTGGCGCGGCTCGTTTCGGCGCGGTGGGCGCCGGCCTGTCGGTGCATTCCTCTGTGCCTATTTTCTCTAAAAACGGGTCCAGCTTTTTACTGAGCAAATTGGCTGCAGTTTCGCGGTCTTTTTCAATTTTATCGTGAATAGGTTGCACAAATTTTTTCAGCTCAGCCTCCGTATAGCAGCCTGTAAAAGCAAATGGTGTACTTACGGTACCGTTGTAAGTATTAAAGGCGTTAACGTGTTCCTGTTCGTGATTGGTTAGCTTGGTATCAATAAAGGTTTGGATCTTTTCTGTTTCACAAGGGGTATGCCCTGGCGGAACCGTGGGGAGTTTCACTTTAGGGTCAGCATGAAACTCCGAAACCAGCGTGCCTTTCAATGTTACACAAGGAGCTTTACCGCAAGGTTTGCAGCCTTTGGCTCGTTCGGCTGTAATATCGGTGGTGGCAAAAGTACCATGATCATAATTTGCTGTGGTAAGCCCCTCAACCTTAACATCGCCGCCATGAGCAACCTGGTTTGATGTAGAAGTGCCTTTTCCTGTAACATTACCTATGCCGCCTTCCAGCTCTGTTTCCGGTAATGTGGTTGAAGGTATGGTAGCTTTCCTGTTTATGCCATCCGATTGTTGCATAACATGTGTAAGTTCATGCGCTAATAGTTTTTTGCCTTCGTGCGTTTCGGTATTAAACTGGTTAGCAGCAAAAACTATATGATTATCCACAGTATAAGCTTTAGCGTTTATGGCAGCTGCCGACTGCTCTGCCTCCGTACCTGTGTGTATCTTGACGTCGCTGAAATCGGCACCCATTGTCGTTTGAAAAAAGTGTTTTGATGACGCCGGCAGTTCGTTGCCCTTACCGCCTAAGTTTGAAATATAAGACGATGCCGATGCGGTAGCCGGTGAGCTTGCAGCATCAACTTTACGATGCGCATCCTTTTCATCATCCTTGCGGTGCGCCATCTTTTCGTCTTCTTTTTTATCTTCTTTTCGATGCACACTCTTATCTTCTTTTTTATCCTCCATCCGGTGCACAGTGTTATCTTCCTCTTTCTTATCCGTAGTCCGGTGTATTTCTTTGTCCTCCTTTTTGTCCTCCATCCGGTGCACACGCTTCTCTTCTTCCTTTTTATCGGCCACGCGATGAACTTCTTTTTTCTCTTCTTGTTCGCAATGATCGCATTTGCGCTGCACATGCTGATTTTGGAAAAAAGCCTGTTTTTGAGGGTCGCCAAAGAAGGATTGCTCCTGGCTGGCATCTTTCTTGAAAAACTTGCTGTCGTGCGCCGCAGGTGCCTGGCGACGCCGGCGACGGTATATTACTTTGTTTGCCATGGCGGTTTATTTAAGTTCTTAAAATACAAAAATTGGTATCTGCACTATTTTTCACGTTTGTTATAATTATGGTGTTGTGGGTGGTACCGGAGTTGCCGCCGGAGCGGTGCCCGGAGCAGGGGCTGCCCGTAAACTTGCTATTTTAGGGTCAAAATAAGTCGCCTTAAAAGTATCCAATTCGCTCTGTTCAAGTATATCAGCTCTTGGATAAAGATTATTAGCTTTCCTAAAGTCGTTCCATTTATCGGTTGCAATAACGGCGCCAAGCATTTCCCTGGCCGATCGGAGTAGTTCGGCCTTTACACGGCCCATTTTTGTACCAAAGTTTTTCTTCAGCGTTTTAAGGTGTGTGTTCGGGTTAATTGCATCGGGCCGGTAAGCTTCTCTGTTACCCTGGAACGATTCCCAGTTTTGTATTGAAGCTGGAACAACCGGAATATCTTCTATCTTATTCTTTTCAAATTCAAATAGCCGTTGCTGATCAAACGGCTCTTTTATCTTCCCTTTATTTGCTGCGTCATCGGCAATTCTCTTATCGATACTGGCGCGATAATTAATATCCTTGTAGAAAGCATCCCATGATGAACCGGCTTTAGCGGCTTCGGTTTTGGCGGCCGCCATGAGGTCGGCGAGCGATTTATAGGTAGTGCCAAGTCCTCCTTTAAGGTAATATACAGCCAGGCTTTCCTGCTTAATATCGCTTGTAACCGGTTTATTTACGAATATATCTTTATCCGGTAAATATTCTCCTGGATTTGCGCCCTTTTTGAGTTTTCTGGCAGTACAACTAAATGAACGTGGCAAACGCGCTTCGGCAGATATAATTTTATATTTCTGATCCAATTCGGGGTTGCCGGTATAGTTCGGATCCTGTGCCCTTATTTCGCCCAATAACTGGTTGGTCTTCGCAGAATCCTGGTAATTTACGGTTACAGTATACTCCATAATAGAATTGGCAGTAACCTCATCTTTTATCGGATTTTCAACATCCCTGAGGTGATCTCCGTTTGCGGTCTGCGTGATCGGAGTCAAATTTTGCCAGGTCGATCCGTCACCATGCAGGTTGTTGTTAAGCAAGTGTCCCGCTACATAGAAACTTCTTCCGTCTGGGTTTTCCTTTCTTAACAACAAATCGCGGTACATTTGACTATCAGCGCTAACGTCACTACCTGTAATACCCAATTTTGTAAGCGGTTTAATGGTCATACTGGTCGCAAATCCGGTATCGAGCCCGCCATACGTTGGAACCGGTGTGACCGGCAGATCGACTTCGGCAGTGGTTAGCGCACCGCCGTTTTTAAGCGATTCTTTGATCGATTCTAATTCTGTCAATATATGCTGCCGCAGCTCGTTTTCTTTTTGCGTTTTTTGCGGCTCAACAGCTGCTTCTATTTCGCCTTTTTTAGTTTTGATCTTATCTTTTAGCGTATTATTGTCTGTTTCGGCCTTAGCAAGCAATCCTGTTTTTACAGGGTCTGTGGCTACCTTTGGTTTTCCATCGGCAATTAGCTGCTCAATGGTTTTAGGGTTATTGCTCGCCACCATAATTAGCGGTGCGGCAGCTGTTCCCTCAACATATATTTCGTGTTGTTCACCATTCGGAAGTGTAAATTCTTTCTTGGCTTTCCACCAATCCATCACAGCAGCAATTGCATTTTTTCCCATTTCCAGCAGCTTGCTGCCTAGGTCAACCGCTTTATTTATCAGCCAGGTTATAGCTTCATCAACCAGTGCACGGGCGCTCACAATCAACTCGCCAATTCGGTGGCCTATCCCGCCAAGACCAACCTGGTTGGCCAGGAAGCCTATAACTATAGGCATAGCGCGGTGCAGTGCGCCTTCAAGGAAGTTAGCAGCCCTTGCGGTATTACCGCTGGCAATTTCAACCACGCCTTCCACGAACGAATTGACAACCTGTAACATTTCGCGCAGGTATTTTATGAAGGATTGTATGGCTTTGTAAAGTGCAATAGCGCTGTTAATAACTGCCATTATACCCGTTGGGTCAAGCATAGAGAGCAACTTGGCCGTAACCTTATTAACAATTTGCTCCATTACCCAGTTTTTAACACTACTGAGCACGGTGTCCCAAAGATTAGTCAGTTGTTCTTTAATCTTATCCCAAATAGCCTCAATACCTCGTTCCTGTACGTCTTTTATAAATGTCCATATTCCTTCAAGGGTATTGATTACGCTTCGGATCTTCGCAACTTTTTGCGGGCCAATTTTTGGATGCTCGGCAAGTTTCTTCCAAATGGTTTCCATCGATAGGTCAAGCACTGCCAGTATCCAGGTAATTACTCCCCGTAAGGTAGTATCCTTAAGTTCGGGTACGCCGGCATCCTTCAACTCACTCATTAGCCAGCCTGTAAGCCCGAAAATGAGGTGCTCAACAATATTGGTAAAGAACTGTGTAAAGCCTTCTTTAATCGCTTTCAATAAATTTTTGAGGAAGCCAATCGGATCGCGCTTGATCATTTCTATCGCCAGCATAGCTTTAGCTATAATGTTGCGGATCAGGTCGGTTGGGAAGTTCATGATCTGCATGATCACATCAATCACAATTTTGATGATCTCGATCACAAAAGCGATCAACCGCGCTATAGGCTCACCAAACCTGTGAATAATACGCTGGAAGGCTTCTATCGGGTGAATAAGATCATTTAAGCTGAACGAGTGCCACAGATCAATAAATAACTGTATAATCGATTCCGGCGTCATATTTAGCCGCTCTACTGCGGCGTTAACGCGTTGCGTCGTCCGGTCGATTGCTCCGGATTCCTTCATCTGGTTAAACTGCTCTTCGCCGCCTTCCATCAGGCTCATGAAGCCATGGATCACATTCTCGGTATTTCGCGGAACATTTGCTTTCGTAAACGGATCTTCGCCAATAATAACTGTAACCAGGAAATAGCCCCGCTGCGTACGCGCCCATGCCGAGAGGCGCACCATCAATACCTCTTTTATAAACCGGAGTATTGCGGCACCCACTTCGGTTACAAAATCCCATACCTTGCGTACCGGCGCCGCAAAAGTGTTATAAATCTCATTGAAAGTATCTATCGGATGCATCAGGCTGTTGATAGATACGTAGTCCCAGATATGGGCAATGCCGGCTTTTATGTCAGTATAGGCATTGCCAAATATCCGGATGTCCCGGTCGATATAATCTGCAACCTTTTTAAAGCTGCCCGTTTCCTGCATCTGCCGACGCTGTTCGCGGCCTTCTTCGCCGCCAAGTTCCAGCAATGCATTCAATATGGTTGTGCCGTTCCTGTCTACATGTTCATCGGTTACAGGATCTTGTCCTAAAATAACACACAGTAACGGATAGGCCGTAGTATGATCTTTGATAAACGATACCAGTTGGTTAAGCAGGAAGCGTTTAACAATGGCCAGCAACTCGGTCGCAGCGTTTACCGCAAAATTGATGATGCTGGTTATGGCATCATGTATAATGGTTCCTATCCGCTCAAATATCTGTTGAGGGTGCGCAAGGTCGGTAAGCGAAAGGTGGTTCCAGAAGCTTTCAACACTATTCTCAATCCCCTGTACTACAGATGTAATAGCAGCTATTTGTGTGTCAACCCATGCTTCGGCAGTTCTGAGTGCGCCAAGTTCTTCGAGTTTTTGGTGCAACAGGCGGCCACCCGGCATAATATCAAATGCGGCCTCAATAAAGTTATGGCCATTACGCTCAACCTGCTGATTGGTTATAGGGTCTTCGCCCAATACCACGCGCAGGGCCATATAGCCCGGTATGGCCATTGCAAAATCGCGGGCCTGGTTAAGTAAAAATTCCTTACCGGCTTCCAGTCCCTTGGCTACATAATCAACCGCCGAATTAATGACAGATAAAGCGCTATCAAACCATGAACATTGAATCTTTCTATCCGCCTTAAGCTGAACATCCGGCCCCTGCGGCTCATTGTGAGCGTATTCACCATCATGTTTTCGTTGTATCTCGTGGCTATGCGGCTCATAGTGTGCCTCATTTTCCTGTAGGTCATCCTCATGATGGCCTGGTTCTTCTTTAGCCTGTACAGCGGGTGTAACCGGCGGGCTATGTGTAAGCGCGCCGGCCGGATTAACGGCCCAGTTGCTTAGTTCGGGTTTGGCATGTACCTGTGTTTCTATGCTATCACCGGTGCTTTCTGCATCGCCGGAGGTTGTATCTTCTTTGCGGTTTACGTGGAATATTTGCTGCCGCATCTCCCTTAGCGTCTTTGGTTTTTCTTCAGCAGCAGTATCGCCCGAGCCAAGCTGCCCGTTCATCAGCATCAATGGATCAAAAAATGCTGTCCAGCTTTTTAGCGGATGATCCTTAACCTGGATTTGGGCGCCAAGGTTATTCTCGCCTGATGTATTTCCGTTTATAGTGGTAACTGTATCGCCAGTGGCTTTCTCCACCAGCGCATAGTGCGAAAATGCATTCCGGTAGGCTATATCGCCGGCTTTTGGAATATAGCCCGGCGGATACGCAGCGTTAACATCAACTGCCGGCGGCCCGCCTATTTCCCATCTCCTTAACGGTACACCGCCTTTGTGCAAACTCCAGAACGCGAAAATACCACACCAACTTGGCATAGCATCCCTAACGTACGGACCGGCGGCCGGCCTTGGGTTTGCAGGCGGCAGCGCATTATCAATTTTTCTTTCTTTTTTAATATCGCCTTCGGAAACGGCACCCTGCGAACCGGGTTGCCCTTCGGCAACAACTTTATCCTGGCCCAGGGTGGTTTTAAAATATTCAACAAGCCTTTGCCAGCCCGTACGGAATCCATCAGGACCAGCCTCATTTGCATTTACTTTACCTACTTCGCCTTTGGCTTTGGCTACGGCATTATTTAATTGAGAGGGCACAGGTCTGTCATGAGCCTGGCGTTGTATAATGGGTTTTCGGGATACAGCACTTCCCTGGGCAGGTTGAGAGACGCTGCCTTGCTGTATAGTATGTGTAAGCTCATGTGCAAGCAATAAGCCACCACTATCAGTACCGGGCTGAAATTTGCCGGTATTGAAATAAATATCGCTGCCATGCGTAAATGCCTGGGCGTTTATGCTGCTGCTTAAGGTTTCGGCTGTTGCGCCGGTATGAATACGCACACCGCTGAAATCAGTATTGAAACGCGAGTTCATGCTCGCCATCGTGTCAGACGGCAAAGCGCTGCCATTCCCCTTACTTGAGGAAAGTGACGATTCAAAGCTGGAACTTGCTGCCGGCGGCCCACGGTTACTTTCGGCCTGGCCGGGGCTGCGGCATAATGGGAGTGATTTTAATGATAAGTGGCCTTCACTATGCTGACCGGATGGTGCATTGTCGCTGTTATCCGATACAAATTCGTCGCTGTTGCTGCTACGCTGCACAAACGGCATTAGCCTTGGGCTGATGATGGTTCCCTGCTGTTTGCATTGCAGCGAAGTGATAGAAGGGGTTTCCAGTTTGGGGTGCACTGTATGTTCTTCCTCTTCTTTCCGTTGCAGGTCTTCGCCCTGTTGGGGGTTGGTATTAACGGGGGCGGCTACCGGTTCCGGCATGCGCATTACCTGGTCGGCCACCTGGTCAGCTTCTTTTTCGTGGGGATCATCGGGCGTGCTTACAGATAATTTGGGCTGAACAGCAGCCCCACCAAAAAATGCTGGTTTATCATTCGACTGAAAAAACGAAGGCTCCTCGGCCTTCCGGAAAAAACAATTCCCATCCGCCTTTTTTGGGGCGATGTGATTTGTTTTAGCCGTTTTTTCGGTGGTTGATACCATATTAAAAAGTAAAAACTAATGCGTTAAAGCTTAACTATCAATTGTTATGTCCTTTTTCGATTTACTAATAAGATTAATTTATACCCACTCAACATATAATATATTTTTCATCCAGGGCAGCTTTACCATACTGATATTCCAGGGAAGATGTTCCAGTAAAACATCCAGGGAGTTTTGCTGTACTTTAAGGCGCGGGCCATTATCTTTAAAAGTAAGCTTTCCATCGCGCAGTAAAAATGTGCTGCGCAAGGTGTCATTCGACGTGTTTTTCAAGATCGGCCAGTTAGCTACAATGGAGCTAAGCAACTCATCTATCATTGCAACATCGTCGGCGGTAACCATATACCGGTATTTAAGTGCATCTTTCACGTCGAGACCGCAAAGCAGTTTTGGCAAAACAATTTCGAATTCGGCAAACGCATCAAAACCTTTGCTGATATAATTTAACAGGGTAATTGCTTTGGTTAAATCAGTTATTTTATCGTCCTCTACAATACCTGCTTTTCTGAAAAACATGCCTAAATAAGGCGCAATAATTACAAGGCCGCTATTGTTGATATAGATAGCATCCTTAATTGGAGTGTTTTCTGCTTCTTCTGCTTTTTCCTTTGCGTTATCTGGTTTTCCTGCTTCTGTTGTTTGTAAATTTTTTTCATTTGTGCTACTATCCTGGTTGCCAGTCAATGCCAACGTTGTTTTCAGCTCTTCATTTTTTATTTTGTTGATCAATTTCGCAGCATCTGCCGCGAAGTTTTTATCGAATGAAATAAAGTGCAGCCAAACCCCGGCTGTAAAAGAACTTACAAATTGCTTGTTTATCCCGATAAGATTAAATGCCAATTGGGTAGCTTTATAAAACGATAGGCTTTTCAAAAGACTTTTTTTATACAAAAAAGAGGTTTGGCGTTTATCAAAGGCTGGTTTTTCGCCAGCAATAAAAGTGAAATAATCCTTTTGCCAGGCTGTGGTAATGGAATTATCAACCCACCCCGGCAACAATTTAAAAAAGTTCCAAAAAGTAGCGTCTTCAAAATCATTACATATGCGGGCCACAACTGTTTCGCGTTTTAATAAGATCAGCAAGGCATCCGCCATACTACCAGGAATTTCACTTTTAACCTGTCTTATTATCAGTTCATTAAGCTGTTGCCTGGTGCTTATTGCCGCCCACCACGGCAAATACCCGTTCTCCAGGTAATACAACAAAGTTTCGGCAAAACGCTTTTCAATAGTTGGTGGTTGTTCAGTGTCATTAACCAAAGCAAGCTTTTCCAGCAGCAATTTTTCCAGTTGCAGCATTATTTTACCGGTGAGCCCATCATTTAGGTCGCTGGCACCAATATTAATTTCGCAAATTAGTTTATCTATTGAAACAACATTTTGTGGCGGACTGTGCTTATCCAGCAAACTTTCCAGCGCAGGTAAAAAATTGTGCTCAACTATATCCTCCGTTGTTTTTTTTATTGCAATACCATCCACGTTGCCGTTATACTGCAATTGAAATGAAAGATTACCAATGTTATTTTCAGTTTCTAAAAACATAGAAAGTCAATACATTTTTTATGCTACAAACAGTTTAATGATTTTCTTTAATACGGCCACATAATTAGTTTTAGTTGTGTTTTCGTTGTTTGACGCAACCCGCTGTATTTCTTCTTTGAGGCCATCGTCCAACTTATTCATTTGGCTAATGGCGATAGCCAATTGTTGCTTCTGGTCTGCTGTTGCTTTTTTAACCATCGCTAAAAACGCTTCGCAAAAAGCGCCGAGGGTATTTAATGCATCGGCCATTGGAACTTTGGCTTTGCTGATGTCATCAGGCTGAATACAGGCGATATGTTCTATCAGCTGTGATAGTATTTTCACCAAGGCTGCTGTTAACCCGGCAAGCGCGATGTTTTTTTCAAGCAATTTGGTAAGCATGTCTATCCATTTAGGTATCAGGTCTGTAGCTTTGCGCTTTTTAAATAAGGCTACCTGGTCCTCCATGCTCAATCCATCTGCGCCGCTAAGGCTTTCAAAAAACGGCTTCAATTCGGTAGTTAATACCGGGAAGGCCCTTACAAAAGCCGAATAGTTTTTTGTGTCTATTTCTTTCAGTCCGTTAAACTGCTCTAAAATACCGGCTACCGGCAGGCAAGTTTTGGTAATTAGCTGCTGTCCTACAATAACAGGCTGTGTTATAAAGCCTTTACACATGTCGGCGTTTGATGCCCGCAGAGTAACATTAATGGTTCCCGCCAAGCTAAATGTCTTGATTGGGTCTCTCTCGTCAGATGTGCCCTGTGTATCAAATATCCATTGAAATTTATCAGCATTTTCAGTTTCATTTATAAACTGAACACTAAAAGGAGAATCACCGCCCGGCGCTGTTGAAAATTTGACAATTGGTGCGCTGTACAGTGTTACCTCAACGGTTTTTTGCACTCCATTTAACGTATTTGTAAAAATTACTGGCCTTGTTACGCCTGGAAACACCGGAACAGAAGACGGCGTAAATATATAAGAACCGTCTGCGAGCTGGTTTACACCGTCGCCGGTCACCGTGCCACCATCTGCGCCTACTGAGATTGGGTAAGGTTTAGTATCCTGGATACAGAATAATTTAGGAATTATATCAATCTCGGGCTTGGGTAATTGAACGTTATAATTAATAGTCTTTGGAATACCTTTACAATCGCTGTTATAAACCTCCAGGGTTATTGGGTAATCGCCTTCGGTTGTATAAGTGTGCGGTGGCGGTGTTGCATCGGTAGATGCCGGTGTCAAGTCGCCAAAAGTCCACTGATAGCCGGTAACGTACGCTGGCGACTTATTGATAAATGCAACAGTGCCTGGTTTATCTGTTTGCGGCACAATTGCAAAATCGGCTGTCGGCTGCTGATATACGGTTATATCAAGTTGTTTATTTTTTGTTCCTTTATGGGCAGTAAGTGTAATTTTTTTACTTGCAGCCCCGTTCATCGCAACTTTATTTGCTGCAAATACAAAATTTCCTCCTCCCTGATCTACAGCTCCTTCGCCATCAACTGTTGCTCCGTCCGGAGCAACTGATATTTGGTAGGGTGTATCATCATTACTGCAAAAGACAGACTTACTCATACTGATGGTTACATCAGGAGTATTGATTGTGACTTCTTTAGATATTTTATCGTTACAAATGTTATTATTTGATATCGAAAGTGTGATAGTAAACGCACCATCAGAAGTATAGTTATGCGGTGCCGGATCTTTATCAAGGGATGCCTGGTTGTCTCCAAAATCCCATGAATATTTATCAGCAAAAGCAGATGATTTATTGGTAATAGTAACGGTTGTTTCTCCTTCTATAGGCACCGCATCAAAATCAGCTACTGGTTTTTGATAAACAGTTACTTTTGTTGTAATACTTTGGCCGAAAGCCTTATACGTTAAAGTAATGTCTCGTGCTTTATCTGCAGCAGCAAACGTAATAACCGATGGGGTAAACACAAATTTACCCTCAGCAGTTTTAGAGGTTCCTTCGCCCGTTATTTCGCCACCATCGGGTGTAACCTTAATATCATAAGTTTTGTCGTCTGCTCCGCAGAAAACGCCGGGCGGAACAGCTGTGGTAAGCGGTTCGGCAACTTCGTTAACGGTAAATTGTATTGGCGGACAGTCGGAGCAACACATATACGGCAGGTAAAAATCGGCTATCACTATACCATTCCCTATTTCGGCTACCGCATCTGCCAATGGGCTTTGTGTTGCATTTATACCTTGCAACAATATTCCAAGTTCATCAAGTTCTGCCTGGTTTTCGGTTTTAAATGCATTAATATCATCAAAGTGCGACGCCGGTCCGGTGTATTCAGGCGCATTAATTTCAAAACCACCTTGAAATTTTGGCGCGTCGGCAATCACTTTACCACCGGTGGCTTCTTCCATATTAATTGGGGCGCCCGCCTGTGGAGCTGCCGGTGGTTGCTGAATATTGGGTGCAGCAAGACCAAAAAGCTTTAAAACTTCCTGCGGGCTCTGGTTGGCTTTTGCAAGCACCGCATCAGCGGCTTGTTCCCTGGCAGCATTAGCGAGAGTGGCCGCATTGTTTGTAGTTGGATCAGGAACTGGTACTTCATGATAAACCATTACAAAGGTACCGCCCATGGGTACCCCGGCTTTATGCTGTATGCCGGGATGTTTACGCGCAAAATACCCAAACTTTTGCAGCATCATAATGTGCACCCAACGTAAAAGATAATCCTTATAAAGTGCTTCAATCGGCTTTTGAACGCACATTCCTATCAGCTTTTTAAGCTGCTCCAACGTTTCAAGGCTAACACTGTCGTTTTCCGTTTGGTTGCTAAGAGTATCTTTGATATCGGTAGCTATCGAGATCATCCTTTTATAGGCCTCTGTAAAAGCAGCGAAGTTGAAGTTGCCTAATGATGAGGTGAATGTTTCAAAGAACTGCTCGATATAAAGCAGGAAAAAGAAATATATGTTGATAGGTGTAAAACCCTGCTTATCAAAAGAGCGGTACATAAATGCGATACCATCCTTTTTATAATTGGCGTAGAATTTTTCGAAGAAAAAACCAAATGTAGCAGGCTGTACATAATACCCGGGATTGCATTTAAGTACCAGCGGCACTTTTGAAAGGAGGGTATCGCCGGTAGTGCCGGGCTCGTTAAGCTGGTAAAAATACAGCATCGTACGGCACAGCTGACAAGTAATTTCGGCTATAAGGGTATCATAAAGGGTATCGATATCCTGGAACTGGCATGGCGTTTTTATCCGGTCGGCATATTTTTCAACAAGCGCGGCAACAGTACTGGTTTTGCCCAGGTCGGCCAGCGCAGTTTTGAGCGATTCCAGGTCGGTACCAAGGGCTACTACATCAAAAGGAAGGCGGTTTTTATTTCTTAGGCCTACTATGCTTTTTAATGCTGTTGTATAATTCATCCCTATATGGCCTTCTACCCGTAAAAAATTATAGGGTTCCAGGTCATAATTAAGCGGGTTCAGTACGTAATCGTCTGTGGCATATAAGTTGGAATTATATGATAAGTTTTGATCGGCCTCTCCATCGGCCGTTTTTTCAATATCCCAATTATCAACCAGGGAACCTGTGCCCTCAACCGGCATATAATAAAACGGGATAGCCTTTTTTGCCAAAGGATATTTCCCCAGGCTGCTCGGCGTTATCCTGATGTTGTTATTTAACTGGCGTGCTTTTAATTGTTCTGGCGTGTACAAATCGCCGAAGTTGCCCGTAACACCATACGCGGCGTAGAAGTTTTGCAGCAAAAGCTGGATGCGTTTAAATAACCAGCGCAGCCGGTTGGTTTGCTTGCAATGGCACTCCATCACCGGCGATGGGATAAAATATTGCCTGTTAACAAGCGGCGGATTAGCATTATCCTGAATGACATTGCCCAACAGTAAATGGAGCCTGAACAGGTTGGCATCGGGGCAGCACAAACTCAGCGCTTCGATACCGGTTTCCCGGAGTTCGCTGTATGCCAGTTCAACGTCGCTGAAAAGATCATAGTAATATTGATAGTTGATGGCCTCCAATTCGGTTAAGCTTCCGTTGTTGAGGAATGCCATATTTGAGCTCAATTGAGCAAACGGATTAGTTGGATAGATATCTTTAATAACCGGCTGCAGGTTATTATAGGTTTGGGTTAACGCATTTTGAACGTTATCAATAAACGAGGTTGATAATATTTTACGATAAACATCAAGTACCTGGGCGGTTGACTGTAGTAGGGTAGCGGGTACGTTATATCGCGGCATTTTTAGTTTGGGCAGCGTTTTATAGGCGGTGCCGGAATCTCCGTAATCGGCACCGGCGGTTTTAAGTTTTGCAGCATCGTCGATGCTGATTAGTAAGGGCCTGAAAGTGATGTCGATATTTTTCCCTTTGTCATCACAGCTTCCAGGATCGCAATTTTTTGCCTGATCTTCCAAAAGCTCAACATAAAGCATCACTACTTTATCTTTCAGGTAGTCTTTACTCAATGGGGTCGCGCCTTCAACCACTGCAGTTTCAAAAAGCTGGGCCAGCTTATAGCGTTGGGTTTTGCTTACGCCATCAACAAACTTTTCGTAATAAAGCGGCTTAAGGGCGTTATAGTCGTTATATTGTGTAAATGTTGTTTTAGGGAAAGTGATCAAATACCCTCCTGATGTTATACCACAACCGGCGCTTATGGTAAGCTGGGTATAACTCGCGTTTAACGATACCTCCAAACCGCATACAATGCCTACTCCAATAAGGTTTGTCCGCGTTAACCTATCCTGCTCGTCAAGATAGTTAAACATATCGTTGAGGTTACTGCTCGTGAGTATTTGATCTGGTACAAACTCAGGATAGTTAAATTGCGTTGGCTGCATGACAAATTATTTTTAAATTAAATAACAGTTTTGTTTAAATAAACACGGTTTTGATCGTCTCCGTCCACACAATCGTGCAATGAGGCTTTAGGATAAATATTTTTTAACTGGCTAAATTCATCTAATAAGCTTTTTAGCTTATTACTTAGCTGCACAGCATCAGGAGTGGCTTTTGCAAGTTCATTTTCCCAGCCGCAGTACAATGTTTCAAAGGTTTGCAATTGGGCGGTTGAAACCCAGCAAATTTTAATGCCTAAATGGGCCGGTATCTCCATCCGTATGGCGTTTTCGGCAAACCGGCGGAATTGCAGGCCTTCATTTGTAAGCCCGTTCGACCCATTCATTACAACAGTTAAGCGGAAGCTATATGGATCTTCATCGCCGCAAACATTGCAATCGGCAGTAATACAGATGGGTAATAAAGCATCGCCGGCAGGGATGAGCCCTCCCGGTAAATTGCGTGGCCTTAGCAGTAAATGCTCCACAATAAAAATCTTGTTGGCCTCAGCTACGCCCTTTATAAAAGCTACAATTTTATTTATGTGAGCAGTGGCGTCAACTTTTTTGGCAAAGGATGCTGCGCTTACAGCTACGACCTGGCTGGCGCCGTTTTTAACTATCACATGCCATTCTGTGTCTTTCTTTACATCGTATTTTGAGACATCAGTAAGGAGATTTAATAAATTATTGGCATCACATTTCGCCGTTACCCTGGCATCTTCGGGGGTATAATTAAGATAGTTTTTGTTGCTTAACAACCATGCTGTACCATTATCGTCAGTAATATTCCAATAACGCGCTGTGGCATTGCCCGATGTATCAGTGACATCGGTTATATCCACATAATCGTCAAACTGCTTAAGCCCTAAAACCTGCTCAATGCGTTTTTTAATACCGGCTATGTTGTTGTCGCTGCAAATATTTGATGCATCCTTATAATTATAGGCTTTTGCACGATTACTGCCTGCAAAGGGTATATCTTTTATAAAGGCTATCTTATCCTTAATTAATATCTCGTCGGCAATTTTTTTACTGTCGCTGTAGCTGTACAGCATTAAGGCGTAGTCATTAAACTGCTCGCCAAAACGCGCCATAAGGTGATCCAAAAAACGGTTCCGCCTATCTAAAAAAGTGGTTTGGCTTTCGCTGATAGATTGCAGATCGGTTTCTGATATGGTAAATACATCTTCAATGTCTTTTATTATAGAGTTATCCAGTTTGTGGCTGTAATAAGTTTTGTTGATTGCCGTACTTAACGAAAACAGGTCTTTCACGTGGCTTAGCTGCTCCAGGTAGCCGGCAAGTAATTGCTCATAAAAAAGTAAATAAGCCTTAAGTTGTTTTGCCTGGGCTTTGCGCTGGTTAGTTACATTTTGCGGCAGGCCAAAATAACCAACACCATAAGTAAGCGGCAGCGAATATTGTACAGGGTAATAATCTGTTAGTTCGTAATATGATCCCACCGGTACCGGTATAAGATTATCGCCGGCGGAAAATTTGGGCCGTATATTGTTACCTTTAATTACGTTAAGCGTATCATTTAATTCGGCCTTATCCGGCAAAAAGGGCAGGCCATTTTTAAACACCAGGAATTTACTGCCATTAATATACAGCCGCGCCTGTTTACCGGGCTCCACAGGCAAAACCCATGCTTCGCCTTTTAACCGGTGGCCTTCGCTATCATAAGGCGACAATATTAAACCGCGTACCGCCAGTACGCCGGGAATATTCATGAGTATGGCATAAATATCCGACGTGTGTAATTCGGTTTTTAATTGCGCGGCCAGTAATTGCTCATCTTTTATAAACCCGCTGTTTAACGCCGGGCCGTTAAATATTTCATCCACCGAAAAACCGGCTTTCACCATTTCGGCGAGTGAATAAAAATCAACATCAGGGCTAAAATATTGATCGATGAGAAAATATGCCTGTGCTAAAACCTGCTCAATATCGCTTTCGGGGCTTACATCCAAATCGGCACAAACAGCTACATCTTCAGTTTCGACGGCTGTAATGGTGCAATAATCCTCACAAAGATTTCTATGCGCCATCAACGTATCGCGCACGTTTTTTATGATAACAGCAGCAGCTTTAACCTTACCATAATAATTGGGAATAATGCCCTGGTCGGCAATATCATTTATGGCAGTTTTAATATCAGCCAGTTGTATCGCTTTTCTGTCGGCATCACTGTTAAACCAAATAGTAAACGGCACGTCTTCCATCAGCCTTTGATTGCCGCCAGGTAAGGTTACCTTTGCAGGATCAAGCGTAATATTAAATGTAGCAAACAGCGGATTGCGCAGTCCCTTTCCCAGGTCGGATTGCGGAATATCGGTATTGTCGCCTTTATTGCCCGATATAAACTTGGTATCCACGCTTTGAACATCACCTGCAGGCACAGTAAAAAATGTCATTGCCGTATCGTCATCCTCCAGGCTTTTAAAAGATGGCAAACGCATTTCAATTACTGCTGATGAGGTGATATTATTAACCACATCGCTTATAAAACTAAAGGGGTGTAAAATTTTACCGCTGTTTAAATCGCCTGCGGTAACATCATCCTCAAACTCAACCTTTACATCGTACATCCCCTTTATTATAATGGGATGTTCGGTTGCACTATATTGTAACTCACTTTTTAGGCAATTGGCGTATAAAAATATATCGCATGGGCATTTAAGGCAGTGCAGCCAGGCATTTTTTACGCCATTAACATCAATAATCAGTTTGCGATAATCGTTTGTTGTCCAGGGATTTACAGTTAATATGTTTTTGGCGGTGTAAAATGCCTGCAAATCAGGATCGGGGGCCTGTTTAGGAGGTAATGCTAAAATATCTTTTATATCAAATGACGAGCGGTAACCAAGGTCGGTTATGGCATAACATAATGCTTCGAGTATAGTGATACCCGGATCGTGAATATTGTAATCTGTCCACAATTTATTGCCCAGGGCCTCAATATAGTCCATTCCCTGCGCCCGCAGATAGTTGTAATCCTCTGCCGGGGGCGTTTTTGGATTTTTATATATGGTTACATTATCTGCCATCTCAATTGGTTGATATAGTTATATGCTTATCATATTAAAAGGGTCTGCGCACTTTGAATTGTTCTGGGCTGCTGCCACATCGGGTATTTCTGTTATATTGTGCTTATCGGCCGGTACAGAAACCAGGATGGATATGGATGTTGTTGCCTCGATTTCTTCCTGGTCCTGCGGCATAACATTCGGATCGCTGCCGAGCAGGAATAGCTGTACATCGGTTATATAATCGACATAATATTGTGCTTCAATAAAATTGATCAATACCGATTTTTCAATTTTGCCACCAAACTGTACATCGTCGGCCTGCCCATACGCCCATGGGCTCAGGTACCTGGTAATACTGTCCTTAAGTAATTTGCTGTAATAACTGTAATCGCGCCCCTCATATAATTTCAACTTGAATACAAGTTGCACCTCTTCAAAAATGGGGTTGTTAACATTCAGGTTAACCTGGCACGAAATCCGTTGCTGCAGGTACGCCTGTATTTGCGTAATAGTATCGGCATTAGTGTAGGGCCTTAACGGATTTATTTCGTTATGATTAGTCAGGTCGGGTATGGTAATTACGGTAACATATCCCGGTGCATCTTCATACAGTTTGCCGTTTTCATATTTGGTATGATTAAGGCACTTAACCCGGTGTATTTCGGGGAAGGCTTCCAGCACTAAGCGTTCGTAATCCCATATGGTAATTGCGCGGTCCTTATGGCGTAGTCTTTCGCTCGCACGCACATAAAAATGCGTGTTGTCTTCAACAGGCTTACCCTCAAACGACGGATATGGCTGCGTTATTTTTTTTATAGCTGTTTGCGCGTTGGCCAGTTTACTTATGGTGTTACCGGGTAAGGCGGTGCTTAAAAACGCCGGATCGTTCCCATTATCGGCAAAGGTAACCTGTGCTGCTTGTGCCAATACATTCAGCAGTTTACACACCGCGCCTGGCTTATTGGAGCCTGCCGGGGCAGCGGGATCCGTTGGTATGGATATAGATGCCTTTATCCACAAATAACCGGCAGGCATAATGGTATTATCAGTTGTTGCCCCTTCGGGGATCTGGAAAGAAATTATGCCGGATTGCCTTAGATAAGCGGTACCATCTACCACCTGCTGATCGGTAAAAGCTTTCCATTGGTTGCTTGACAGGTAGTTCCATGAAATCAGTTTCTTATAAATGGAAACCACCGGATCGCTTGTGCCTTCCAATACCTGGAAAAGTATGTTTACACTTTGCTGGGCTGCTAAATTATCCAGGCCTATAAAAAATTCTGCTACATCATCTGCCGGAGAGTTTTCTTCTGCATGATTAAATTGAGGCAGCATGAAAACGCTCTCATCAGGGTTTAACGTTTTACTTTGCTCGGCCTCGCCAAATGGTGATAAGTGGTAGTATTGAATAGCCCTGCCGTCAAAAGCTTTTTGATCGTTGGTGCCTATTTTATAATTCGTTACCGCATTATAGCTGATATAAATTGACTTGATGGTAGGCGAATATGGTTTGAACGGAACGCCATCAGTAGATGTCCACGTTTTATTAGCCAGTTTAATAAGGTAAGTAACCTGGTCTGCCTGGTAGGTATCAAACCCAAGGTCCGCATCAAGTGTTATTTTTAAAAAGCCCTGGTTGGTTTTTGTATCATAGGGTTCATAGGAGTCGGTATAGTTTACAACCGTTCCGTCATCCAAAGCAAAACGCTCATAGGCAGTAGTAAGCACAGGATTTGAAGACGATCCCCAGCTAAACAACAATAAATTTTTTTTGGGTGTCGAGCTGCCATCGGGTGCCCACGTTCCGTTCTTTATAAATTGCACGTAGGTAGCCGGCAAATAATTACTTGACGGATACGAAATTTTAGCTGAGGCCGGCATATTTGCCCATTCTATATTCATTAAAACTACCGCGCCTTTTTTTGTAAATAATTCCTGGTTGCCGATAATAAATGATGCCCCCGGTTTTGGGATAGCACCAAATGGCTGAAAGGGTTTTGATGAATCGATTAATCCGCTATCGCCTGATATTTGAAGCTGTTTTATTCCATTTTGGTTAAATGAAATGCCATTTCCTCCAACAGAAACGTTTATCTCTACCGATGTTAAGGACCGGTCTTTCAAATCATCATATTGGTAAGCAGTAGCATCTTCATTTTTTAGATAAACTTTTAAAATTGGGAAAAGGCTTTTAAAAGTACCCCCATGCACCTTTGGGTTATAGTTAACCACCGCAGGGTCGTTTCCCTGTAAAATGAAATAAACAGCCGAGCATTCCTTTGCTGCGCTATTATTTTGCTTGTTTATTACTTTAACAGAGGTATCTGGCACCTTGTACCATCCCTTCGCTGTTGTAACATAACAATCAACCGCTGTGTTAACAGGCAAAAATTGATTTGCACCGGCAAACTCCAGGTTTAAATTAACTTCCCGTTGTCCCTCGTTCAAAAACAAATAATGGCTGGCAATTGCAAAACCTATTTGCGCTTTTGGCATATCGATAGCCGATAGCGCACCATCAAAATATTCTTTATTGTAAAAAGGATGCCATTCGCCATTCAATGTTTTTAATTTGGCGCCCAAACCATCGGCACTGTTGGCAACCGGCGATGCAAACCAGCGCCCTTTGTTAATTACCGTACCGATATTGTCTTTATCATCGCCCCGATATATGCTCATCAATTTGGCTACGCCCGCTTTATTAAATACAGTATCCGCGTCAAGCGTAAAGGTTACATCTTTTCCCAGGGCATCTTTTCCAGCTTTAAAAGCGGAGCCTTTGGCCAGCATAAATTCGTCAACCTGTTTGGCAAGTTCAATTATCACATGGGCATGGCTGGGGTTTGCTTTTTTAGGAGTAAGCTTTAGTACTTCTTTATAATAAAAATCAAGATGCCGTTGCGTTAACGTGTTAAGGCTTTGTTTAGCATATTTAAACAGCTTAAGAAAAGTAATGAATAATGCATAATGTGGGGTATGCGTGCTATCATTTGTAAGTGTAACCAGCAACTGGCCTTCGGCCTCGTTGATGATGCGGGTGTAGGTTTGCAGGTATGTATCAAAAATGCCCGTAAACAAATTGTGCCTCGAAAGGTGTATTATTTTCTTCTCAACCGCCGGGTCGGGTCCAAAAACCTTTGGATTTGGTGTTAAGCTGTTATAAAGATCATGCAATGATGCGCTACCGTTAAGCCAAAGCGGCGATACACTTTCGGAAGTTAAAATTGCCTGTGGGTTTTGAGCACCGCGGTTCAGTATGGTCCATTTACTGTTATCACTCTCTTTTACAAGCGTTAACAGGGGATTACTGTTATATGCCGATTTATAAAAAGTTAAAAGAGAAGCAAACGGCGCCTGGAGCTTTGTTTTTATCAGATTGGTAATGATAGCCTTTAATGGGCTGCTCTCCGGAAGCTGGATGCAGTAGCTATCGAGCGCCAATGTCAGGCTTAAAATACCGCTGAACAGTGCGTTTAAATTTGTTCTTAAGAGGTCGGTTTGGGTTTTATTTGCCGGGTTATGTATTGCATCAAATTTCTCCTTTATCGCAAGGCGGTACTCATTGATATCCTGTATGGCCACGGTGCCTAATATGGCCGAGATATCTGAGTTAAAAAACGGCTGCCAGTTATTAGTTTGGTTATTGTTTACATCAAAATATTTTACAAAACCGGCAAACTGATTGGCAAAAACTATCCATTCTTTGTAATCGCGCTCATCTATCGATACATAATCGCTTTTGAGCGCGGCAAGCTGGCGTTGCTGCTGGTCGGTTCCACCACGCTGTAAAGGATTTTTATATTCGTTGCAGGCCATATTTTTGTTGTTTAGGCTACCTGTGTATTTGTTGTTATAATTTGAATTTCGGTCCCCTCGTCAATATAATAAGGGTAAACAAAGTTGAACCTGGAGTTAGTGCTGCGTACGATGTAGTCAATCTCTATCAGCACTATACCTTCGGCGTCATTCTGGATATCCATACTTATATTTTTTGCGTCTATCCTGGGCTCAAAATAAAGGATGGCTGTTTGTATCCTGTCTATCATTATAGTTTTTACAGTGGTGTTCAACGGCTCAAAAACCAGGTCGACCATATCACAGCCATATTTGGGCTCCATAATCCGCTCACCAACCGTAGTCGTTAGCAGTATTTCAAGGCTTTTTTGTATATCAAGTTCCTTCTCTGTTACTTCCACGCTTTTACTGTTGATGTTAAAAGTGGGCGGGAAGCTCCAGCCTTTGCCTAAAAAATCGTTGTTTGTAAATGCTTGCTTTGCCAAGGTTCAGTTTTTTAATTTTATCCTCCAATAATTACAGTTGGCGCTCCTAATATGATCACACCGCCATGTGCAGTAGGGTCACCCATTCTTGCGGCCGGCATTCCCCCTATGGTCACCGTTGCCGACCCCTGCAAAATAGTATCGGGTGGGCCCGTGCAGGTAAGCATATCCCCAACCCGCGCCGCCGGCATACCGGCTATCAATACCGTTGGGCATCCCGGTGGTAAAACCGGTCCGCCCACGTGCGGTACCACTCCCGTTACCAACGGGCATGTATGCATATCTCCTACTCTTGCTGCTGCCGGCATCCTTTTACTGTTTAATTTATTTGTACTGTACTGCCTTTTAAAGCTGTGCTACCACCCGACGAAAACTCCGCCGCCGACCCTCCTTTAAAAGTAGCCTGGGAATCGGCCTTCACCGTGGCATTTTGCCCTGAAACATTTAGCTCCTTTTTTGCTTTGATGGTCAGGTCCTTGTAGCTGTCTATTGTTATCCCATCCTGATCCATTGTAAATTTGTTCCCGTTCTGATCTTCCATTTTCATGGATTTTTCGTCTTCGCTTATCGTGAACTTATTACCAGCAGGCGTTTCAATGTCAATTGATTTTTTATCATCGTTAAAAATCATCTTCATACCGCTACGGCTGGTATAACCTTTTTCGTCATTTTTGTCGGCAGCTGTTAGCGCCGCCGGATTTTTACTACTATTTAACATTCCTAATATCACTGCATGGCGAGGATCGTTGTTAATAAATCCTACTATCACCTCGTCGCCAATCTCTGGCAGGTAAAATGTACCCCTGTTTTTTCCGGCATCCAGCGTGCACACCCTGCTCCAGATCCCATCATCTGCAGCATCAATTACAGGCACTTTTACCTGTATCCGGTGTTCGCCATCAGGATCACTTTCCAGTTTGGTTACAATCCCTATTTGCAGGCCCTGTATAGCAGGTAATAATGCCCCCGCCAGTGGCTGTTCAACTTCATAACTTTGTGCAAACCATTCGGGCTCAAGGCCAAATTGCATAGATGTTTGCCAGGTCCCTTTTTGAATCTCCTGCCTTACCGCTGTTACATAAATATTGCCGGTAAAGCGCTCGCCAACACCATCTATCTTTATCATTTTACCGGGTGTAACAGCCGGAGTGCCATCGGTAGTAATTCGGCCGCGTATTTTGGCCATGCGCTGCTTAAGTAGCTTAGCATTGGCCCATTGCTGTAATTCCTGTTCAACCATGGTGCCGCTATGAATCAGCTTAAATTCATCTGTGCCGGTAATATTTGCCAGTGTTGATGCAGATAGGTTACCTGTTTCGGGTACCGAAGGATCTGCTGCATCAACCGTTTCAACATTTTGATCGCTCTGGCTCCATCCTGTTGCTTTTACACCACTAAACTGAAATCTTGCATCTATTTCGGCATCAAGATCATGCACCGTACTTCCATATTGCACTGTTAGTACCGATGCTGCCGAAAAATCGGGTTTAGCAACGGTTATCTTTCCATCGTTAGGCATGCACAGCAAACCATTTACATCAACCCGGCACATCAAAAAATCCCAATCAGTTGTGTTGTACTGCACCAGTTCTTTATGGCTAAGATCTGTGGCAGCTACATCTTTTTCCAGCCCGTACCCGTCAATCAGCTGTTCAATAACATCGCTGTCTTTAACCTCTTTAAAATATTTATTTTTACAGGTAACGGTCATTTTAACGGCTTTATCTTTACATTCTATCACCAGTACGCTGCTGCTTTTACGCACCTTAATACCGTGTTTAATTACAATTCCTTTAAATATTGTATCCTCTTTACTGCTGTATCCAGCTTTTATTTCAATTTCTTTACCGGGCTCAAAATCAGCGGTGTTGCTAATGGCAAAAGTTTGTTTGCTCGCTTCACCATCCGCTATAATTATGGTAGCGGTTGGTATCCTGTTAACCTCTTTGCTCACCGTAATTGAAAGAACGTGGTACGTACTGCTCAGGGCCGTTCCGTTGGATAGCAATGTATAGGTGCATACACTTTTTGATCCTTCTGATGGTATAATTCCTTCGTTAGGCATTTAATACATTTTTATCTATTGGCGGAAAAAAAAGCTGCTGGCCTTGTTGTAAATTCCTGAAATTTGTAAGGTTATTAACATTGGCTACCTGTAAATAATATTTACTGTCGCCATAAACCAGGTAACAAAGCCAGGGCAAAGTTTCGCCGCTTTTTACTATTCTATAATGAGTTATATCGGGACTATGCTTGTTTTCTTTGGCTACACGTAAAGTTTCTTCAATACTGCCCTTAAATGTTGTTTTGCATACCGCCCTTAGCGGGAACCCTTTTTCGTTAAACAGTTTGTAGGTAATAGTAAGCGCCTTACATCTGCCTTTAAACATAAACGGACCCCATACAATTTTAAAATGACGCGGCTCGTGGCTTTCACTGTCAAGCTCAAGCAGCAGTTTTTTAAAAGTCTCTACATCATCCTGTATATTGTCTTTGGGTTTGTTATCTATTATCCCGGTATTATCAAACAGAAACTCGAAGCTCATTTCCTCGGGCTTCTTGAAATTGAACTTTTGCTTGGCGGCGCTGGTTCCATGTCCCTGCGATTCGGTAAATTCCACAGCGTAGTCCAGGGCGTACGTTTCCGGGTTAATCAGTGCCACAAAAGGGTTTGGCCCGGCATCGGTCACCTTGTGACTTTCTTCCAGATCCTCGTTATTATAGGCTGTTATATTTACCTTTTCCATTACTGCTGGCGTTGTTAAAAATTAGCGCTCCTTTTTGCTTTGTATGATATTTAACACCTGCTCCACGCATTGCGACAATATGGCATCCTTATCGTCCTTTGAGCCCTCGCCCTGGCCGCCTCCTGTCGATTGTTTTTCCTGCGGATTAGGCTGATCAACCGTTACTTTTATAGTTAATTCCCTTATCTCAATTGGCATAATTCATTTAATTAACCGTAAAATAACTGTAGCTTATATCCAGGCTTTCAATTACCAGGCTGTTTTCCTGGGCGTTAAAGTCAGATACCGACCACTTTTTTGGCCAGGCCCCAAATACATTCCAGGTTTTTAAAGGCTGATGTTCTTCGTTCATCAAGGTAACGTTGATCTGTGCTACTGTGAATTTCCGCTCCTGGAACGCTTTCTTACACCAGTCAATCACGGCGCTGTTTACCAGCATCCCCCTTTTAAGGCTCAGATCGGCATATTTGGTCCTGACAGGCAGTTTATGCTCGTACCGGTTTTCGCCTCCTTCTTTGTACGATTCTGAATCGTACTCAACACTAAGCCCGCCTACCGATTGAAAACGCACATCGTTATCATTACCAATACCAACAAACTCCACCTTAAAATGGAAGCCTACAGGCGGATAATACCCACCCGCGCTTGTTGAATTTGAACTGCTGACCGCCATAGTTATACGTTTGCTGGTTTAACTATAACAGAACATCAAAGCCTTCATGAGCCAACTCAAGCGTTTCTATCGCTACTTCGTTACCATCTGCTTTAAGGTCGCTTGCCTGTACTTTTACCGGGAAAGCGTTTATTACTTTCCAGCTGATTACCGGTGTGTGCAATTCGTTTAACAAGCTTATGGTAATGTCACGCCTTTCAACCTTATTAAGGTTAACGGTATTAATCCACAGGTAAAAGTCTTTGTCGCCCTCCATGGTGCCCCGTTTAAGGGTGATGTTGCTGAACTTATGGAGCCCGGGCATTTTTGATTTATTATAGTTAGGGCTATTGCCTTCGCGATATTCAATTATTTCTATTTGTTTATCAAGGCCTGTAGCTTCTGTGAAGCCAACGCGTGATCCACCCCATTCAATTACGAAATGGAACTTGGTAAGAGGGTATGCCATTTTTTAAAGGTTTTAATGGTTTTTAATTTTGTTTGTTTGGGCTGAATTAATTATTAACTCTGGGCCATTAACTGGCTAAAACGGAGGATAATAAACTCAGCCGGATGTACGATGGCCATACCTATTTCAACTATCATACGGCCTTCAAGTATATCAAGTGCACTCATGGTTTTGTTTAAGCCTACCGATACAAAGAATGCATCGCTTGGCTTAGCGCCCTGTAGCGCACCGGCACGCCATTGCAGCGTAAGGAAATTCTCGAGCATACCCTGTACTTTTGCCCATGTATTGGCGTCATTCGGTTCAAACACGAAACCTCCTGCAGCATTTTTACTGCTTTCTTCAACCATTACTAAAAAACGGCGTACACTTATGTAGCGATAATCATTGCTGTTGCCAGCCAGTGTGCGTGCCCCCCAAACCAAAATACCTTTACCTGTAAAGGCCCTTATGGCATTTATTGATTTACCGGCGACAGGATCAATATTGAGGTCAGCCTGCTCATCATTGCTGATTGCATAAACAGGCCCTGTTACCGAGTTGATACTTTCATTTGCCGGGGCTTTCCATACGCCTCTGGCAGCATCTACACGGGCATAAATACCTGCAACAGCACCACTTGGAGGTATCCTGTTCAGCTCTTTTTTAATGGTATTTACGATGTTGCCTATAATTGGGTGGTTATTGTACAAATTATCCTGGGCTATTGATGCATAGTTGTTGGCTGCGCTAAGTACCGTATTAACAAAGGCCGACAGCTTGTTGAAAGCTTTGGTAACGTCGCCCGCTATTAATGTTACTTCATCTTTTTTAGTTGCCGTACCAGCTAATGTATAATCAAAGTTATTTGATCCGATGGTGGCCACAGCTGCACCCAACCAGGTGCTCCCGGTGTTAAAAGTATAGCTGGCGTCAATACTGGCTTCTGCATCAAGTACTAAAGTGGTAGCGTTTTTTTCGACACCGAGCAAGGCTTTTACTGCTCCCCGCCATAAATTTTCAGACGCGCTGTACGATTTTACATCATTGGTTAACAACGCTCCTTTAAAATAAGTACTACTGTCCCATGCATTTTCCACACCAAGAACAATGCTTTTGACAAATGCAAACAGGGCTAACATATTTGTCTTAATCTCCGCATCGCTTGATGAAGTAAGCAAAGTGTTCACTTTTGCTTTGTAGGCGTCATCTAAAGAAACCGCCGGTGTTATCAATGTCGTTATTTTGCTTTTTATTAACGCCACATCTCCAAGCGCATTTTCCAAAGTTGTAACTAACGAGTTTAAACCACTGTCGGAAGTTAGCGTAGCCAGGTTGGTAATTTTTGTAGTTCCATCAGCCTGGAAAACTCCGTGGTGGGAATGACTAACCGATGTGTCACTATCATGAAACTGATCGTAATTTATGACTTTATTAAAACTGGAATAGATCCAGGGAGTATAAGCCATGCCATAGCTTAAATTGTTTATACCAACATAACTTCTGAAATTGGCGACGGGAGTATTTATATCAACGGCCTTTCGTTCATATAAATCTAATACCGATACCCTATCCTGAAGCTTAGCAGATTGCATAAGTGCTGCCTGCTGAAGGCCATAGAAATCAGATTCGGTATTGAATGCGCAAGCATCGGGGAAAAGTATTATAGTAGGTTCATCTTCCTTTTCAACAGCAGCCAGGCCGGTGTTCATATTGGCTATGCTTACGGCATTTACACTGCCAGCCGTTGTGTATTGCCCAACAGAAACTATATAGCATTCGTTGCCGCCGTTATCGTAAAACAAATGCACGCTATCATACATATAAAAACGCTTGTCCTGATCAATCTCGATAGATTTTAATGCGTAGTTATTATTCTGATCAAGCACTACCTTAACCTCAAGAGGGGCAAAGCCAACTCCAAAAAGCTGCTCGTACTCCAGTAGCGACGAAATTTTAGTTGGAATGTTGGTTAATGAGTTGCCATTTTTTATAGCCTGCTGGGTATACCCTATAAATACGGGTATGGCTGTGTCAACCTCCGCTACCGAAGGCGGGAATTTTGATATCTCTTCGATATAGACACCCGGTGTTTTGTAAGATGCTGCCATTTGATTTAAGTTTTACTTTTTTTAAAAATTTAAGTGCTTTTCTATACAGTAATATATTTCTCCGTTTTGCATAATTTGGTTTACCCGGTTTACCCCGGGGTTGGCGAGCGGGGTAACATTGCCAAGTTTAGTACCATGGGCCGATATGGTTGTAATAGGCCGCTCCTTTAATGGAATTGGAACGGCGGATGTAAAAACCTTACTTGCCGCAACCGAATTAAAAGTGTAAACCGAAGCCGTATCTTTAATAACATCTACATCTGTTGTGCGGGTATAATACCGCCAAACTGCGCTGCGGTTTGCAAAGCGCAAGGTGAATTTGCTTTGTTTAGACACTCCCGAAGCGTCAAACAATGAAAAACTATTACCCGCCGGTAAATGATTAAAGATTTCGATAACACCTAAAATATTTTGCTTTACAGCTATCTCATCATAGTAAATAAAGCTGTCGGATGTGTTTACCGAGACTTTGTACTTCCCAAAAGGCAGGCCAGACAAATCCACCGGCACCGAGGTTTGTGCCGATTCATAATGCTGCGTTGCTGTGCGTATTAAAACACTGTACGTATTGTTGCTGGTTTTAAGCCCGTAAATATTTATAGTAAAATCTGTTGCCGAAGCGGCAGCTGCTGTGTAGTTGCTGCCGGTAAACAGTAGCCCGTCTCTGTTATTTACAAACTGCGCCTTTCCTTTCGGTAGCCAATAGGCAGTTTCGGTTAACGCGTGTTTGTTGCCGCTATCGTTGGCCTTTATGGCTTCAAAAACATTATTTGTGTTATCAGCAGCTAAGTTGCCTATAGCGTAGGTTTGTGAATTATCATACTTGTCAATTGCCTGGTGAAGATATAATACAGTACCTAATTTGGTTTGATTAATGTTAGTGAAATAATATTTGCCGGCAGCTGCGGGCTGATAATTGATATTACTGTAGTTTATGAAATTGGTATCATTGATGGTGATGTAGAAGCGCAATATTCTTGATTTATCGAGGGCTACATAAGGTTTGCCCGTATCATCTATTTTATTGATAGTTATAAATTTATTGCCAATTGTTTTGCAAAGCATCTGCTGCCCTTTCAATACATTAATAGTATCATCTGCCGCAACAATATCAAGTGCGGTACACTGCTGGCTGAAAAAATAATCGTTCAGCATTTCCACCGTAAAAACAATTTCGTAGTTTATACTCATGAGACAGGGAATTTTATTGTTTCATTAATATCAACTTGTTTAATAAAGCCACTTTCGTAATCAATTGCATCTTCATCAATGGTTACCTGCCTGATTTTATACAATACCGATGGTAAGTATTTACCTCCCAGGATACTCCAGATCTGATTTAGCTGTTCAAAATTTACGGTATACAGGTCGGCTATTAATCTTTGGATCCTGATATCAAGGTTTGGATAGCTGCCTGGTGTAAACACGTTTTGATTTTGAAAAAACTGGATAATAAAAGCCAGCCATTTTAAAGCGTCTCCGTAATCGGCGCGGTTAACAGAAATTAACACATAAAGGTTAAGGTAAAGCGGTGGATTTTTATAAGTGACGCCGCTATCCGTTTTGATAAAGTTTTCCTGCTGTTTGGCAACCCTGTCTTCTTCTACATTTATTAGGCTTACAATAGCTTTGCCGTTTAGCAAATTATGGCCTGCACTATCATTATCCAATGCCTTGCCCACATTGCCCCATACCACACGCTGGTCGGTGATGACACTCATTTTTTGACTTAAGTACTTGTTCAATTCCTCGGTAAGGAACTTAAAAGTTTCGTTTATCATTAATGTGGATTTTTAGTTTAAATAGGGCTGTTACAGGCCCCGGTTATTAAAATAAAATATGTGAGAGCTTAAAACCTAACCCCTTAAAAATTTGCATATGCATAGCAGACCAATGGGGCCTTATACCCCAAAAATCAAAATAGAATAGCTTTACAATAGTTCAGTTTAATTAGGTATTTTTCCCACCCCGGCAGTTAAAGAGAAACCAACTGCCAGCCCTTGCACCTATTAATTTCTTCAAACTCATGGCCTGATCAAATCACTCAGAAGTTGTTTTGGAAACTTATAGTATTAGTTATATGATGTTATTTGAATAAATAATTGGTCGTTACCTTTTATCCAATACACATAAAGGAGGTAAAAATTGTGCCCGGTTTAAAATGCATATGCTCTTCCGGATATTTACCGGATACAAAGCGTTTTGCTTTAACTGGGTTTGTTTCTTGATTTCCTATACTGCGCACGTGGATGAGTTTCTTTCAAACCGCTAAGCTTTTAGCGGAGGGATAGTTGTTTATTCTCCAGGAGCTTTCATGTATTCAAAATTTAGATGTTTTTCGGTTTTTGGTAGTTATAAAATTTTGCTTGTAAAATTTTAATAAATGTAGCTGGCTGTTAGCTGATTAGCAAGCGTATAACCACTTGAAAAAAAAATAAAAAATTGCGTATTTCTACGCTTGCGAAAACAGCCAATTTTGATGTTTTTCTTTTGAAATAACAGGTGTCGCATGTTTTTTAACTTTGCGTAAACAAAACACCGGGAACGATAGATTTAGGATAATTTATTTCAAATTTCGATAAGAACCATCTTTTTAAATACGCTTCTTATTTAACTAATGATTAGGCAGAGTGTATATTAATTTGATATTATTTCCTTTTCTAATAGCTAATTAATCAACTTAAGGGTTTCGTTATTTCCTCTAAGTACACACCTAATTTCGCTCATCTTTGTTACGGTTTGATGCATAATATAGACTTTGCTGTTTTCGGTAGGGGAGAGGTATTGAGCATGCTTCCGGAAGTTTAAAAGGTTGGCAAGCTAAAAAAATCAAAGTCCGGCATGAGCCGTAGGAGCTCTCATGCCAGGTTCCCGAGGCATAAGCTACCGTGAGGTCATCAGCGCCCCAATTAATTAAAATCCCACCATACTTTGGTCCGTAGCGGATCGCCCAAAGTATAAGGCTCCCCGATACGCGGAACGTTTACCTCGACGCCCAGCTTTTCGGCAGCCGGCAGGAGTTTTTCTATAGGTTCGTTCCAGGGGTGATTGGCTTCGACAAATTTGCCCCAATGGATAGGTTGTATCAAACAAGCCTGCAAGTCAACGGCAGCCTGTGCGGTTTGCCCAAGTTGCAGGTGTGTCCATGGCCAATTCGGACTGTACTGTCCGCATTCCAGCAGCGCCAAATCAAATGGGCCGTATTGCTGGCCTATTTGTTTAAACAGCGGACCATAACCACTATCGCCACTGTAAAACAGCCGGTACTGGTTTGCCTGTATCACATAAGATGCCCAAAGTGTTTTGTTTTCATTGGCGTAACTTCGGTTACTGCGGTGCTGCGCCGGGGTAGCGGTAATACGTAGGCCACCAGGTAGCGTAACCGACTGGCCCCAATTCAGTTCGATGATCTTTTTGGGATCAAATCCCCAATACACCAAATCCGCACCTACTCCCATCGGCACTACTGCCATTTTAATATGGTTTCTCAATTTTTTCAGGGTACGATAATCCAGGTGATCGTAGTGATCATGTGAAATGATCAGCACATCAATTGGCGGCATATCCTCTGCGTGATAATTCATAGTGCCTTGAAATGCCTTAATCAGCCCGGGCACCGGCCCGGCATGGTTGCTAAAAATAGGATCGATGAGTATATTGCCCTGCCCGGTTTTGATGAGCAAGGAGGAATGCCCAAACCACACGATGGTTGGCGCCGGGGCGGCCAATGTATTCAAATTAGTTTTAACCCAGGGCAACGCATGAGAGGGGCGGATGGTTTTAGGGCGGCTGTGTAAAAAAAGCCATTTACTCTTTACCGTCGAGTCAGAACGTTCGGCCAAATTTTCGAAACTACCATTTTTGTAGTTAGACAATGCCTTTAACCGGCCAAGCTCCTCACCATCCGGATTTTTACCCATCGACTTTACCATACCACAACCTACAGCCGCTGTTAGCAACAGTGTAGCCACCCCTATCCTCAAACACCAGTATTTCATGCCTTTATAAACACACATAACGCTTCATGTTCACTAATTATTTCATCCATGGCAAAACAGGTAACTCCACCTTAGTAACTAAAAGGGAAAATCGAACCTTTGAATAATGGAGCGTCGATCTGCTTAGCTCATTTCAGACTCCTCGAATAGCAGACTTCCTATTAAACAATACTTAACATCAATTACAAAGGCCTCTGCAAAAAAGCTTTGACAAAATTCCTTGAATTACCTAAAAAAAGAATTACGCGATTGTTATCAGTGGTCCGCCACTTTTTTCTTTTAACCATCCAATAGGTTTTATTTGAACTCCGAGACCTGATAATTTCGCTTCAAATTCTTTTGTGTTGTCTTCCTCAACAGCTACCAGCAAACCGCCGCTTGTTTGCGGATCGGCCAGGATGTATTTCTGGTCTTCGGTCAGGGGACCTATTTTACTTCCATAGCTATTCCAGTTACGCTGCGTGCCACCGGGAAAACATTTTTGTTCTAAATAGCCGGCTAACGATGGGATTACCGGTACTTTGTCAAATTCGATAACTGCAGATAAGCCGCTGCCTTCGCACATTTCAGAAAGGTGACCCAATAAGCCAAAACCGGTAACGTCGGTCATGGCCTTAACATAGTCCATCTGTCCGAAAACTTCTCCCAACTTATTCAAAGTGGTCATGCTTTTTAAAGCGATAGCTGCATCTTCCGGTAATAATACACCTCGCTTTTGGGCAGTTGATAAAATACCAACACCCAAAGCTTTGGTCAGGTAAAGCCGGCAGCCGGCAGTAGCTGTTGAGTTTTGTTTAAGCTGCGGGATATTAACCATACCATTAACCGCCAAACCGAATACTGGTTCGGGGCAATCGATACTATGGCCGCCTGCTAATGTAATGCCAGCTTCGGCGCAAATAGCCCTTGAGCCTTCTAAAACTTTTTGGGCCACCTCCGGCGGTAATTTGTCAATGGGCCATCCTAATATGGCAATGGCGAGCACAGGTTTACCGCCCATCGCGTACACATCGCTGATGGCATTAGCCGATGCGATACGGCCAAAATCGTAAGCATCATCCACAATCGGCATAAAAAAATCGGTCGTGGAAATTAACGCCGTACCGTTACCCAGATCAAGCACAGCGGCATCGTCGCGTTTGTCGTTACCTACCAATAGCTTTGCATCCGGGATTGGAGCTATTGGGCTATGCAAAATCTTGTCAAGAATAGCAGGGCTGATCTTGCAGCCGCAGCCAGCGCCGTGCGAATATTGGGTTAGTTTTATTGCTGTAGTTTCCATTAAGATGTGGTAACCTGTTCTGTTACGGTAATAGTATGAGTAAAAATCAGAATTTGTTGGGCATGAGTTGAAACGTCATCACCGGTAATATCCAGTGAAAATACCAGGTTTGGATTACGTTTGGACAATCCTGTACGGTAAGTTTTATCATAGTATACCAATACAATGCCGATAAAATCTTCCATGCGATTTTCCTGTATGGCAATTATTGCATGCTTGGTTTGTTCCGGGCCGAGCCGTTTGCGTATACGTTCTGTGCATTCTACCAGGAAATCTTTATCCAAACCGCCATATTCAATAGCTAATGAAGCAATGCGTTGCTGTAAATCAACCTTGATGTCGATCATAGCCGCGCTACGCATCTGATACCAGAAAGGGTTAGGGACAGAGCGCTTGCCAATGGTCAGGCTTTCGTCTTCCACCCATATTTTACGCTGCCTATCTAAGTCTTTTAACTGGTGGGCCAGGTTGTTTTCAAACTGTTCCTGGGTTGGCTGAACCATTTTATTCATGGTGCCGTATGATGAACCCTGGTGTTGTGCCAGGTCTTCCAGATCGATGACTTGTTCGCCAATAGCTTTAAGGCTGTGAAGTATCTTTGTTTTTCCGGAACCAGTCATTCCGCCGAGTATCAAAAGCCGATATGATGCTTCAAACTGCTGATGTACCCAACCCCGATATTTTTTATAGCCACCCTCAATAAGATAAACCTCAAACCCGTACAGGTTAAGCGCCCAGGCCATGGCGCCACTGCGCATACCACCCCGCCAGCAATGAACCCCGATTTTTTTATCCGGTGCTATTTCCAGTGCCTGTTTGATAAAGCCCGACCATTTGGAGCCGGTAAGGTCAAACCCCAAAAGGATAGCTTCTTCCCGTCCAACCTGTTTATAGGTAGTACCCACTTTAACCCTTTCCTCATTACTAAATAAAGGGATATTAAAAGCACCCGGAACATGCCCCTGTTCAAACTCAGCAGGGGTACGTACGTCAGCCAGAGCAACGGGTTCGCTTAACTTTATAAAATCGTTTATGCTAATATTCCGGATCATGGGTAAAGAATGGGCTAAAGATACAGCACATTTCAAATTAAAACATGTCGTCTCGCAAACTAAGCATAATTATCATTAGGATACTTCCGCAGAATCTCGTTACTATCAGAACCCATTTTTGATTTGTTTAAGTAATCCAGAAATCAGACTCTTTGAACACCTGTTGAAATTTCCGGACGCCATTCAACCGATTTTAAATAGCTGATGAACAAAATCAATCAACATACCTCCATCATCAAATTAATAATGATCTAAATCAGTAACAGAATAAAAAATTAAATTAAATACCAAATACTTTATACCTTTACAAAAAACTTTAGGGGTGCCTTGTGCTGAGAAATACCCTTTGAACCTGATGCAGTTAGTACTGCCGAAGGGAAAAGTAGAGCAACCTTAAGGTTGTTTACCAATCCTCCAACGGGTCCATTCCTATCGTTTAAAATTTAAACAGGATGGAAATTACCGTAAATCAACAAACTTATTCCGTTTCTGATGCCTGCTCCTTGCAGCAAATGCTTGCCACTGTTCTTACGCAGCCGGCCAAAGGCATCGCTATTGCAGTGAACCAGGAAATCGTCCCTAAAGCCAATTGGGCTACTCACCTTTTAAACCCCGGCGATCATATTACCATTATCAAAGCAACCCAGGGCGGATAAAATATACACTCACCACATGAAAACTGAAAAAACTCCAGGAGAACAAGTAATCAGCCGAACGCCTTTCCCGGCCTCGCGCAAAATCTATGTCAAAGGACAAATCCATAATATTCAAGTCGCGATGCGCGAGGTTGTGCTCAGCGAAACCAAACTTCACGGCAGGTTTGGCGAAACTGAACCGAACGCCCCCGTCACCATTTATGATACAAGCGGCCCCTTTACCGATCCTGATATCGAAATTGATGTGAAACAAGGCTTGCCAAGACTGCGCGAGCAATGGATTGTTGGCCGGGGCGATGTGGAGCAATTACAAGCAATTTCCTCCGATTATGGAAACCTGCGTGCCAATGATCAAAAGCTGGACACGTTAAGATTTGCGCACATCAGTAAACCTTATAAGGCCAAACCGGGGATGAATGTATCACAAATGCATTATGCCCGAAAAGGTATTATTACCCCGGAAATGGAATACATCGCTATCCGCGAGAACCAGCGCATAGATTTATTAAAGGAACAGTTGAACGGGCAATATGCGGTGATGTCTCATCAGCATCCGGGCCAAAGCTTTGGCGCCAATACCCCCAAAGGCTATATTACGCCGGAGTTTGTACGCCAGGAAGTAGCCTGCGGCCGCGCGGTTATCCCATCCAATATTAACCACCCTGAAAGCGAACCGATGATCATCGGGCGTAATTTCCTGGTAAAGATCAATGCCAACATAGGTAACTCTGCAGTTACTTCCAGTATTGAAGAGGAAGTAGAAAAAACTGTATGGGCCTGCCGCTGGGGCGCCGATACCATTATGGACCTTTCGACCGGTAAAAACATACACGAAACCCGCGAATGGATCATCCGAAACTCGCCTGTTCCAATTGGTACCGTCCCTATTTACCAGGCCCTGGAAAAAGTAAATGGCAAGGCCGAAGACCTCACCTGGGAACTTTTTAGGGATACGTTAATAGAGCAAGCCGAGCAGGGTGTAGATTATTTTACCATCCACGCGGGCGTTTTGCTGCGTTATGTGCCTCTTACCGCTAAAAGGATTACCGGTATTGTATCGCGTGGCGGCTCTATTATGGCCAAATGGTGCCTGGCCCATCATAAAGAGAATTTCCTGTACACACATTTTGAAGAGATATGTGAGATCATGAAAGCCTACGATGTGGCATTTTCTTTAGGTGATGGCCTAAGGCCCGGTTGTATTGCCGATGCTAATGACGCCGCGCAATTTGGCGAATTGGAAACTTTGGGCGAACTGACCAAGATTGCCTGGAAGCATGATGTGCAAACCATTATTGAAGGCCCGGGCCACATTCCGATGCATATGATCAAAGAAAATATGGATAAACAGTTGGCGTACTGCGGCGAAGCACCGTTTTATACTTTAGGCCCGCTCACCACAGATATTGCACCTGGTTATGACCATATCACTTCTGCTATTGGTGCTGCCATGATTGGCTGGTTTGGTACGGCGATGCTTTGTTATGTTACACCCAAAGAGCATTTGGGCTTGCCTAATAAAAAAGATGTTAAGGATGGCGTGATTACTTATAAAATTGCCGCTCACGCAGCCGACCTGGCTAAAGGGCATCCGGGGGCCCAATACCGCGACAACGCCTTAAGCAAAGCGCGTTTTGAATTCCGCTGGGAAGATCAGTTCAATTTATCGCTTGACCCCGATACGGCCAGGGAGTTTCATGATGAAACCCTGCCTGCGGATGGCGCCAAGATTGCCCATTTCTGCTCCATGTGCGGCCCTAACTTCTGCTCGATGAAGATCACGCAGGATGTGCGCGACTACGCCAAAGAAAACGGCATGGGCGAAGCCGATGCAGTATCCAAAGGCATGGAAGAAAAATCGAAAGAATTTCTGCAAAAAGGCAGCGAAATTTACCTGTAGAAACATGGAATTAATTGTTATTTCAAACCCGGCTGCGGTTGCCGATGAAAGTAGCCTCATCAACAAGCTGTTTATAGCGGGTTTGAAATACTTTCATTTGCGTAAACCCGAAAGCGACGTGCAAACCGTAAAAAAATTATTGAACGGGATAGCACCCCGTTTTTATGAACGGATTGCTCTGCACCAATTTCACGAAATAGCAGCTGATTACGGGATCAAAAGGCTGCATTATACCGAAAGGGCACGGGAAGCATCAAACACAATACAATGGCAAAGTAAATTGGATGACGGATTTACGCTAAGCACTTCTGCTCATGATATTTCGGGGCTTCCCGGTTTAACGCCTTTTGACTATGTTTTTTACGGGCCGGTGTTTGATAGCGTGTCCAAGCCCGGCTATCAAAGTAAGTTGGGCCCTGATTTTAAACTGGATAAAACCAATATCAAACCCATGGTAATTGCCTTGGGAGGAGTGAAGATAGCCAACTTAGCAAACGTTAAAGCGATGGGTTTTGATGGTGCGGCCGTTTTGGGTACGCTTTGGAATGAACCGGACGAAGCCTTAGAACGCTTTAAACAATTAAAAGAAAATCTACCAGCATAAATGAATACGAATGCAATGATCGATAAACTACATTATATCTCCCAACAACCCGAAAACGGATCGCACCTGACCGCTATCCGGCAGGCATTAGAGGCCGGCTGCAAATGGGTGCAACTCCGGGTTAAAGATGAGCCCGCCGGGGTGATCCTGGAATATGCCATCGAAGCCAATAAATTATGCAGCCAGCATGGTGCGAAACTGATTGTTAACGACCATCCGGAAATCGCGCTGAAAGCAGGAGCTTATGGTGTTCATTTGGGCTTGCAGGATATGTCTGTTGCGCACGCCAGGCGTATCGTCGGTCGGCAAATGATCATCGGCGGAACGGCTAATACCTTTCAGCATATCAGGCAAAGGGTGGCCGAAGGCGTTGATTATATCGGTTGCGGCCCTTACCGTTTCACAACAACTAAAGCAAAGCTTAGCCCCATTTTAGGTTTGGAGGGACTAAAGGATATCATGAAACAAATGCGTGCTGCAAATATGTCGGTGCCGATTATAGGCATTGGCGGTGTATTACCCGAAGATATTGCTTCGCTTATGGATGCCGGGCTGTATGGTGTGGCCATATCCGGCGCTATTACCAGGGCGGCTGACCGTACAGCTATAGTCAAGTATAGTTATCAGCGATTGAATACCCCGTCAATAAATGAACTTATTTAATCTAAAAGATCATGTTAAAAATAGCCGATAAAACCTTTAACTCCCGTTTGTTTACTGGTACCGGCAAGTTTAGTTCCTCCATTTTGATGGAAGATGCCCTGCTTGCTTCTGGCTCAGAACTCGTAACGGTTGCCTTAAAACGCGTTGATATCAAAAACAATGATCAGGATGATCTGCTGATCCGCCTCAAATACCCGCATATTAATCTTTTACCCAATACATCGGGAGTGCGTAATGCCAGGGAAGCCGTTTTTGCTGCTCAACTGGCAAGAGAGGCATTGGAAACCAACTGGATCAAACTGGAAATCCATCCCGATCCTAAATATCTGATGCCCGATCCCATTGAAACCTTAAAAGCAACTGAAGAACTGGCTAAATTGGGATTTATTGTTTTACCATATATTCATGCCGACCCGGTGCTATGCAAGCGATTGGAAGATGCAGGTACCTCGGCAGTAATGCCTTTGGGTTCGCCTATCGGCAGCAATAAGGGGTTGAAAACTATAGATTTTTTAGAGATCATCATCAGCCAGAGCAATGTGCCCGTAATTGTGGATGCGGGTATCGGCTCACCATCCGATGCAGCCTGGGCGATGGAAATAGGTGCCGATGCCGTATTGGTGAATACAGCCATAGCAGTTTCAGGCAATCCCGTACAAATGGCAGAAGCATTTAAAATGGCTGTAATTGCCGGCCGCATGGCGTATGAAGCCAAATTGGCACTGCCTTTACCTTACGCTGCTGCAAGCAGCCCACTAACTTCGTTTTTAGATGAATAGCTTTAAAGATATTTTCGAAACCTACAACTGGGACGAAACCAAATCAAGTATCTACGCTAAAACAAGTGCCGACGTAGAGTGGGCCTTAGCTGTTGAAAACAGGACCCTGGAAGATTTTAAAGCCCTGGTATCTCCTGCGGCGGCGCCATACCTGGAGCAAATGGCCGCTATCAGCCAGCAATTAACGCTGAAGCGTTTTGGTAAAGTAATACAAATGTACCTGCCGCTTTACCTTTCAAACGAGTGCAAAAATATTTGTACCTACTGTGGTTTCAGCTATGATAATAAGGTAAGGCGTAAAACACTTTCGCCGATGGAGATTATACAGGAGGTTGGCATTATTAAGGCCATGGGTTATGACCATGTCCTGTTGGTTACAGGGGAAGATAATGAAAACGTGCATGTAGACTATTTTAAAAAAGTACTCGAACTGATCCGCCCTCATTTCTCTCATATATCAATGGAGGTGCAACCACTCGACCTGGAAGACTATCAACAGTTAACTCCTTATGGGCTAAACACGGTGCTGGTTTACCAGGAGACCTATCACCGCGAAGACTATAGAAAACATCACCCAAAAGGAAAAAAATCGAATTTTGGTTACCGGTTGGAAACGCCCGACCGCCTGGGCCAGGCCAATATCCATAAAATGGGATTGGGTGTATTGATAGGCCTGGAAGACTGGCGCACCGACTGTTTTTTTACGGCACTGCACCTCAATTATCTGGAGAAAAAATATTGGCAAACGAAATATAGCCTCTCTTTCCCTCGTTTGAGGCCTTTTAGCGGCGGCTTAGAACCCAAAGTAGAAATGAGCGACCGGGAACTGGTACAACTGATATGTGCCTACCGGATATTTAATAGCGAGGTGGAACTATCGATGTCTACACGGGAGTCAGAAAACTTCCGCAACCATGTCATCAAGTTGGGTATTACCAACATTAGTGCGGGTTCAAAAACCAATCCCGGAGGGTACGCGGTTGAACCTGAATCGCTGGAACAGTTTGAGATCAGCGACGAACGCAGTCCGGAGCAAATTGCCCGGGTCATCAGATCGCAAGGATACGAACCGGTTTGGAAAGACTGGGATAACAGTTTAGCACAATAAGTATGTTAAAAGGCGAAGAATTTAAACGGTACAGCAGGCAGATCATTTTACCTGAAATAGGAATAACCGGGCAGGAAAAACTAAAGACCGCTAAAGTGCTGATGATAGGTGCCGGCGGTTTGGGCTGCCCCGTGTTGCAATACCTGGCTGCTGCTGGCGTTGGCGAAATAGGCATTGTAGATGACGACACCATAGATATCAGCAACCTGCACCGGCAGATCTTATATGGCGTGAACGACGTTGGCGGTTTAAAGGCGGTGCTTGCTAAAGAAAAGCTCGGATTACTCAATCCGCATACTTTTATTACGGCTTACCCGGTACGCTTTACACCGGGCAACGCAGAAGATATTTGCAGGGGGTACGACCTGGTGATCGACGGCTCGGATAATTTCGGGACACGTTATTTGGTGAATGATACCTGCGTGGCCTTAAACAAGCCGCTGGTATTTGGCTCTATATTTAAGTTTGAGGGCCATGTATCTGTGTTCAATTATCAGGATGGACCTGATTACAGGGATGTTTTTCCCGAAGCGCCACCAGCCGACGAAGTGCCCAATTGTGCCGACATAGGTGTATTGGGTGTTTTACCAGGCATCATAGGCACCTATATGGCTACCGAAGCTATCAAGATTATTTGCGGTATAGGCAAAACACTGTCGGGTAAATTAATGACCATTAATGCGCTTGATAACTCAACCAATATTTTTAAAATCAGGAAACAACAAAAACAAGTTCACACTAAAAACACCGCCACGGCGGCTATGTACCACGAACTAACGATGAACGAGTTGACAAGGTTGTTAACCGAATGCCCCGACGACATCCAGCTAATTGATGTGCGCGAAACCTGGGAGTTTGAAGACTATAATATCGGTGGTATCAACATTCCTTTACATGAATTGAAAGATTGTGCCGAACAATTGCCATCGGATAAAAAATTGATATTCTGTTGCCAGACCGGACAGCGGAGTAAAATGGCCATGCAATTATTAAAGCCTTTGTACAAAGGTGAAATGTATAGTTTAAAAAACGGGGTGATTTAATATGATCAAATATAAATACCCGGTTGTACTCAGCATAGCCGGATCAGACAGTGGGGGCGGAGCAGGCATACAAGCCGATTTAAAAACCATAAGTGCCCTGGGGTGTTTTGGAACCACGGCCATAACCGCGCTTACCGTACAAAATACCTTAGGAGTTAGCGGTATTCACCCTATCCCGGTTGATTTTGTCAAAGCACAAATTAAAGCGGTGATGGATGACCTCAAACCATCTGCCATTAAGATGGGGATGGTGCACAGCGCCGAATTGGCTATTGGCATTGCCGAAGCCTTAAGTGACCACCCAAATGTCCCGGTTATTTTTGACCCGGTTATGGTAGCTACCAGTGGCGACCTTTTGATAGCCAACAATATTGTAGAAACTTTAAAACAATACTTGTTTCCGATAACCAAATTAATTACCCCCAATTTAGATGAAGCGGCTATCCTTACCGGAATGGAGATCAAAACCACCGGCGATATGAAAGAGGCGGCAGTGCAAATCATGCGATATGGGTGTAATGCTGTACTGATCAAAGGAGGACATCTGAAGGGGCCTGATCTGTTTGATGTTTACTTGGATAAAGCTGATAATGAATGTGTTTTCAAGTCAACAGCCGTTGATACAGTTAATACACATGGAACAGGATGCAGCCTGTCATCTGCAATTGCATCTTTTATCGCATTAGGTAATGATCTGGGTATTTCAATATCGAACAGTAAAAAATATATTCAGCAAGCTATAGAGCAGGGCAAGGATGTTAAAACGGGAGACGGTCAGGGGCCGTTGAACCACTTTTTTGATCCTCAAAAATTAGTTAAACATGAAATGGAATGAAACCGCCTGGCGGTTAAGCCCCCCGGTGGAATTTGTTCCATAGGGTTCCCAATGGGGCGGTTTCAGTTACCGGTGATACAAACGCTCTTTGCGCAAAAAGGTCGCCTTTTGAGTTAAGCTCCTTGCCCGAATCACCTTGTTCTATCCATGGCCCACGATATAAAGTGCTTAGGTAAGTCCGGGATAATAGCTATTACTCCTTAATCAATCTTGAACACAACGGATGTAGCGAACGGCATGTCTGGCGGGCAGGTGATGGACAGGCCATCAGCTTCCTGTTTCCATTGTAGCTTGCCGCTGTTACCCAACAGCGTCACTGATCTAACCTGCCGGCTAAGATATTTTGAATCTGTACCCAATGATTTTATCGTCAGCTGTGTCCCGGATACAGGCACAGTCATGCAAAAAGCATACAACGCCCCATTTTTGCCCAAGGTAAAACGAAAGTCCTGAGGGCCGAATTTGAATTCGGCCTGCCTGCGTGTCAATGCGCCGGGGGGCAGCATTTTCAACTTGCCATTCACTTTTTCTCCTTCGCCAGGCATGACCCAGGCATGGCTGCCGTAAACCGCCTCGCTGTTACGGCGCATCCAGATCCCCACTTCTCTTAACATTTTTTGGCTGCCTTCATCCAGCGATCCGTCCGGCAAAATCGAGATGCACACCGCTGCATTACCGTCGCGGGCTATGGCTTCTATAATATAACGTATCATCATACCCGAGTCATAGGTGAAGCCAGGCTCATAAAACCAGTCGCCCACCGGCACTTCAGCTATCCAGGGCTGATCTGTTTTTATATCCGCCGGAATTCCAGATTCCTCGGTATTTACAGTGCCATTAGTTTTTTTTCGGAATTTTACAATACTGAACGCATTTACCTCCCCACGAGTTTTAAGCGTACGGTTGTAATAATCGGCAATAACCGTTTGCATGGCATCGGCTTTTAATCCTGTGCCGGTTCCGTTACCGGTAAATGGCCCCTGAACGGTGCCGTCTGTATAAATGAAATCGGGGTCGTAATGCTCTACTACATCCATCATCCTTAATGCCCATCGTGTGGCATACCATTTTGCATAATCCAAATGATTGCTAAAAATGCCCGCGGGCGCAGGGTTCCATCGCGAGGCTGCTTCCTGAGCAACGCCTTTGTATTCGCGCAAGTCAATTCCATAAAGTAAACGTGGATCATACCCTTCCCACCATTTCCCCTTCCCATCTGCTAATGTAAGGTTGCCATCGTAAGGTATGCCTTTTTTGTCGCCAATGGTGTCGCTGCCAAATGCTGTTTGCCACCACCACCATGTATATTCGTGATGGAAGGTGACGCCATAATGCATTCCATTTGTCCGGCAAGCTTTAGCCCATTCGCCAATTAAATCACGCCTGGGGCCGATATTAACAGAATTCCACGGCTGATAATGCGAGTTCCACATATCATAATTGTCATGATGCACACCCTGAATCATCAGGAACCGGGCGCCTGCATCTTTATATATTTTAGTTAATTTGCTGGGGTCAAGTTTGGTAGGATTCCAATCACGAAGTACCTCTTTGTATCCGGTTTTGGATGGGTGGCCATATTTCCTGAGATGATTATTATAGGCTTTTGTGCCGGGTGTGTAAAGTTTGCGTGCATACCAATCGCCGCTCTCGCCTACAGCTTGTGGCCCAAAGTGTACCCATATGCCAAATTTTGCCTCACGAAGCCATGCGGGTTCACCTGGATAATTCTTTTCTATCGATTCCCAAGTTGGCTTAAAGGGGCCATCAGTAATAGGAATATCCAATTTTATTTCAGGAAAAGATTCCCAATCGCCCATAGATACACTATCAATAGGTAAACGCGCCGGAACGGCTGGAAACGGTGGAAGCTGCGTTTTTGACGTAGCTTTTATCTTCTCATTAATGTTTTGGGCACTTAGATTGAATGATGCTGCTGTTATAAAAAAAATAACCCCTAAAATTCTGCTCATGATTAATTACTGATTATTGTTTTTTTAAATTGACTTTGGGTGGGTTGATTTTTGAAGTTACTTATAACTTGCATCAACATGTTTCCGATTAAACCATCCCTGCCGTTTGAGAAATAAGTTTTTATTTCCGAAATGTTTGTCCTAAATCCAGTCAAAACAGGTTAACGTTCTTTAATCTCTATCTCTCCATTGCTTATACTTAAAGGCAGCCACAAATAGGCAGACTTTTCTAAATCAGTTTTATTCCACACATCTCCCATGAAAATGAATTTTCCCGGCTTACTTATTACCGGCAGCACAAATGCTCCCTGCGAAAAAAAGGTCATTTCAGCATATGGTCCTTTACATGGATTGCCTTGTTCTATCCATGGGCCCATAATATTATCAGCAACCGCATAAGACGCCGCATTTGGCGACCAGCCCGAACATCCTGAAGTAATCAAATAGTATTTCCCCTTGTTTTTAAAAACAGCCGGACTTTCCCTTCTTTGATTCTCAAATATTCTTACATATGTTGTTGTTGGCTTTAAATAATCATCGTTCAGCAGGCAAACATGCATCGTATTGTTATCTTCGGATGAGTAGATCAGGTAAGCTTTACCGTCATCATCTTTGTATAAGGTCATGTCTCTTAACATTTGGTCATTGGGTTTTATGCTCCCCAGGTATTGGTATGGCCCCGCCGGGCTATCACTTATGGCAACACCACCCCGCGAATAGTTGTAATCGTTCTTATCTATATGCATCCACATCACAAATTTCTTTGTATGTTCATTATAGATCACTTTGGGCCTTTCTATCACCCTGCCGGTATCCAGGTCATTGCCCGGGTCATTCACTACCGGTTTCAAGGCTATGCCCCTGTATTTCCAGTGCTTCAGATCGGTAGATGAATAGCAGGATATCCCTCCAGCCGGAACCCGGTAATCTTCCCAGTTCTGGCCCGGCACGAGCCAGGTTTTTCCATTTTTTATTTCACCAAAAAGATAATAGACACCTTGATGATACATTACACCAGGGCCATGGGCATTAATGGGTTGGCCATCGGCATCAAGTATTACGCCGCCATGTGCAGGTGTATCGGCAATGAGGTTGTTCGTATTGGCAAAGGCTAAACTTTTTATCGCTATTAATAATGTGATAAGTAAGAAGTGTTTCATTTTCATTTAGGCTGATGTTTGCAGTATATAAAATGACTGGGAATCGCCAATTTGGCAATTCCCAGTCAAAATTGTTTAACTTTTTATTATTTTCATTCGGGTCACTGTACACAACCGGTGTCTTAGCCGATATTTCTTGTTAATTTCCTAAGTTCGGATTCAACTGAAGGTCGCCGGCCGGGATGGGCAAATAGTATTGTGGCGTTCCAATTGGCGCGTTTTCTGAGGGATCTCGGTTAGCAATAACCTGGGTTAACAGCTGCAAACGCGTTATATCAAACCACCTGGTATATTCACCGGCAAATTCCCAGGCCCTTTCGTTAATTACCGCTTTTATAAAATCTGTACTTGATAAACCACTCAAAGGAGCTAAACCAGCGCGGGCACGTACCGCGTTAATACTTGCGTAAGCCTGGTCATTAGCAGCACCGCTCCTGGCTTGCGCCTCGGCATATATCAGTAAAACATGTGCATACCGCATCATTTGGACAGTTGCACTTGAGCCGTCGGTACTGCCCTCAACAGGAGCTCTGAACTTCTCATAATAAGGGTGTTTTACTGCATCGCTCTGCCATGGTATAGTTGTACCATCAGACTTTTTAATAACCGTGTGGAAAGTGGCATCCTTTCTGGGACCGGCCGGAAAATCATTGAAAAATTTGATTTCTGCAAAATAATCATCCCAGCCGTTTTCTTCGCCAGGCATTGCAGACGAACCATAAAGCGCATTTGAGTTAAACCAGTTACATGTACCGCAATTATGAATGGCAAAAACCTCTTCTGATGTTGTTGTCCCTAACCGGGTATTCTGCCATAATGTGCCCAGGTCGGATACCAGATCAAAACTGTAGGCCGCCTTGTTATCAATTACTTCTTTCGCTTTAGCAGCAGCCAATGCATATTTTGAATTATCATTAACAGGCCAGCCACCCTCTGTAAGGTAAACGTCTGCAAGCAACGCCGACGCAGCGCCTTTTGAGGCCCTGCCTGCATCCAGTTTTTTATTTTGCATCAGTTTTTCGGCATTCAGCAAATCGCTTTCAATCAGTTTATATATTTCTGCCGGGGCCGAGGTTCCAACTTTTAAAACCTCGGGGCTGTAAACTTCTGAAGTGATCAGCGGAATTTTTCCCCATAACCTAACAAGCCAGTAATAATCAAGCGCACGCAGATAATAAGCTTCGCCCAGGATTTGATTGATAGCGGCAGCATCGCCCGTGGTTGATTTATAATTGTTGATGATGTTATTGGACCCTTGTATTGATTTGTAGCACCCGTTCCAGATATTAAGCATCCTGCCGTTAAGATTGGAAACATGATATTGATCAAATTCCCTCAGGTCGGCCTTGTTGCTGGCCGGGTGAGTAGTGAGGTCATCGGACCCCATTAACACGGCAACTACTGCTGCCGTAGTAAATCCATTTATCCAGGTGGTTGATAATGGTTTATAAGCGCCTACCAATGCTGCATTTAAACCGGCTACCGTACTTAATGCCTGTGTACCTACTACCTGGCCTCTGGGGTCTTCTTTCAGCGCTTTTTTACAGCCCACCACCGATAGGATCATTACTATAATTAAAATCTTTTTCATAATTTATCTTTTCAATAAGTTTAAAACTTCAATACCGCACCTACGTTAAATGTCTTGGAATTAGGATAAGAACCAAAATCAATGCTTTGGGTAACATCCGAGCCCGAACCCGCGTTGGTTGACTCCGGATCAAATCCTTTATATTTGGTTATGGTAAATAGGTTAGTTGCACCTATAAATAGCTTCAAGTCGACATTTTTGATGGTACCTTTTGGCAGGTGATAAGAAATGTTCAGGTTCTTCAGCCGCACAAAATTTCCATTTTCAAGAAAACGGCTCGATTCAAAATAGTCTTTATTGGTAGAACTGAATGCCGGTATATTTGAAGTTTCATTGATACCCGGCTGGTACCTGTTTAAAACGCCTACATTAGTAGCTTGCTTGGCATCTGCATTAGCGGTTATAGAACTGGCGTAAGAGTAATCAAGTTTACTAAAGCCCAATAACGACTGTACAAATACATTTACCGAGAAATCACCATAAGTAAAAGTATTGTTCCAGCCGAGCGATTGTTTAGGCGTGCCGTTCCCTATAATCTGAAAATCACTACCGTTTATGGCATTGTCGCCGTTTAAATCCTGGTAGTGTGAATCCCCTGGCTTGTTGCCATATTTTGCAGCTTCGGTAGCTTCATTTGGTTTCCATGTTCCCAAATATTTCAGCCCCCAGTATGACCCAAGTGCATAACCAGGTTTAATAATAAATTCAGGTTGGGTAGATAGGCCTGCTCCCGCGTTTGGTACGCTTTTGTCTGAAAATACACTGGCTATTGTACCTAAGCTTTTAACAAGGTTTTTTTGAAACGTTATGTTAAACGAGCTGGACCAGGTAAACTTACCCGATTGTACGGGTGTGCCGCCAATGTTGAATTCGAGCCCGCTGTTTTTCATTTTTCCTACGTTACTAATGATGTTTCCACCTCCTGCATAAGCAGGCAACGGAAGGGATAAAAGTAAATCCCTGGTATTTTTAACATAGGCATCAGCTGTAAAATTTAACCTGTTGTTAAACAATGACAGATCTAAGCCCACATCTTCTGCCTGCGTGGTCTCCCATTTCAGGAAGGGATTGGCTGCGTTACCAAGTACTATTCCCGAAGAAACCGAAGTGTTGTTGAAACTGTTGGCCGCCGAAAAGGCATCGCTGAGGTAAGTTGAAAGCGTGGCATAAGGATTAATAGCCTGGCTTCCTGTTAAGCCCCAACTGCCCCTGATTTTGAATGTATCAAAAAGGTCCAGTTTTTTGATAAAGGACTCTTCGGAGAGTTTCCAGCCCAAAGCTATTGATGGGAATGTGCTTTCCTGGTTGGCGGGTTGAAATTTTGAAGAACCGTCTCTCCTTACCGAAACCGTCAGCAGATACTTGTCTTTAAATGCATAGTTTACCCGGCCCAAATAAGAGATTAAAGCCGACCCAGAATAGGCCGACCCCGCCGATTGTGTAGTGGATAAAGCAAGGTTATCGTAGCCCAGGTTAGCAAATGTAAGGTTGTTAGCATTGGCGCTAAACCCTGTTGATGTATATTTCTGCTGCTCAAATACCGCGGTTACATTTAGGCTATGCACGTTATTGAATAGGTGCGAATAGTTTAATGTATTGGTATTTTGTAAATTAATTAATTCTGTAGATGTGCGGCTGGCGTTTGGAATATTATTGGTGATACTTGGTCCTGAATAGTTTTTTCCTTGAATATTCTGATAATCTACACCAAAGCTTACGTCCAACGAGAGGTCTTTGAAAAAACGGTAATTTGCGCCCCCGTTTAAAGTTATATTGGAGTTGTCTACAATGTTTTCTGCGTCATTTGCCAAAGCAACCGGATTAGAACGAATAGAACCCAGCGGATCTACAATGGTATATGTTCCTGCAGCGGTCCTTACAGGTGTAGTTGGCGCCCAAGCCAAGGCCTGGTTAACCGAGCCGCCTGTACCCTGGTTACCCGTGTTCAGTGTTTCTCTTCTTATGGCCGAAATATTAAGCCGGGTACTTAATTTATCAGAAAATTGTGTGTTAATGTTGGATCTGAGGGCATACCGCTTAAAGTTTGAATTAATAACAATACCATCCTGGTTGAGGTAATCGCCCGAAATAAAGAATTGTGTTTTGGCGTTGCCGCCCGAATAACCTAACTTATATTCCTGGCCGGGAGCATTCCTGAAAACCAAATCCTGCCAATTAGTTCCGCCGGTGATTTTAAAATTATCTATTTGTGCCTGGGTAAAGAAAGGAGATATATTAAGGGCTGCATTTCGGGCGTTTACTGTGGTAGCAAAGTCAGCCGCATTCATCAAATCCATTTTTTTAATAACTTTTGATGAATAAAAAACAGGGGTAAGGGTTATTTCCTGTTTTTGTGCGTTTCCTTTTTTAGTGGTTATCAAAACAACTCCGTTTGCACCCCTGCTGCCATAAATTGCCGTGCTTGACGCATCTTTCAAAACTTCAATATTAGCAATGTCGTCGGGATTCAGGTTGTTAAAATCACCGCCTATAAAACCGTCGATAACGTAAAGCGGATTGTTGTCCCCAAGTATAGAATTGGAACCCCGCACCCTGATCTTAACATCGCCACCGGGCGCACCAGAGTTGTTAACCACCTGCACCCCGGCAACCCTGCCTTGTAAGGCCTGGTCGATACGGGTAACCGGTTGATCTTTAAAATCTTTTGACGATAGGCTGGATAAAGAACCTGTTACATCAGACTTCCTCTGGGTGCCATAGCCAACAACGACTACCTCGTTAAGCTTGCCCAGAATTTCATGCAGGGTAATGCTCACAAATGGTTCTTTAGCCTTTGCAACGAATGTATAAGATTGATATCCGATAAATGCAATCTCTATTTTATCCCCTTCATTCGCCGTTATTGCAAATTCGCCATTTGCATTGGCTCCTGTGTGGGTATTAGCATTTTTATTGGTAACTGTAGCGCCACTCAACGGCCTGCCTAATGAATCTACAACCTTTCCCGAAACATCTATTTTTATTAAAATATCCGTTTTGGGTTGATTATCCTGTAAAATCTCTTTCCTGGTTAATACAATATTGTTTTTAACAAATTTATAGGTTAAAGGCAGGTTCTTTAAGCTCGCCTTCACGGCATCTTCTACCGTTGCCTCCTTTAACTGAACAGTTATTGGTGTATTGGGCAAATCCTTACTGTCATAAAAAAAAGTATAGCCACTTTGTTGTTCAATATCATGTAAAACCTTTTTGACTGAAGTGTTTTTTTCATTCAGGGTAATTTTCTGTCCGAATCCTTTTGCACTTACCTGTGCAAGGGCTATGATGAGGATGAACATTGTTAGTTTCATAATCAATAGCAATTTATGTGGCAGCCATAGGGACGGCACACCACGTTTTAAAGTATTTAATTTCATACTTTTGTAATGTTTGGGTTAATACGTGAAAAATAGACTCTAACTGGTTTTTATCTTTCCGCTATCCGGCGGATAGAAAGGGTTAACTCAAACTTGCCGGACGGTGGACCAACACTTTCCGGCTTATTTTTTTAACCCCTTGATTGATCATTCTTGTAAAATTTCTTTCATGTTTATGGGATAAATTGGTTTATTAATTGGTTTATCAGGTAGTAGCTTCTTACAGGCGGCCTTTATGGGGTAACAATAATTTTCTTACCCTCCAGCCTGAAGTTGATTCTGGTGAATTTTAAAATGTCAAGCGCCTCCGAAACGCTGATGTTCCGATGGATTTTCCCGGTAAAGGTTCGCGTTGGAATTTTTCCTTCATATTCAATTTTTACTTCGTATGCCCTCGCCAGCTGCCTCATAACTTCTCTCAGGTCGGTCTGATCATAACTAAATAATCCATTTTTCCAGGCAATGGCTTGTTCTACGTCTGCACCACTGTTTATTTTAATGGTATTTGATTCAAACCCGATTTGGGCTTGCTGTCCTGGTGTAAGCATAGCAGCCTGATCGGCCTTACTTATTTTGATACTTCCCTCCAATAGTGTGGTTTTCATTTGCGCTTCATCATCGTATGCATTGATATTGAAGTGCGTGCCTAACACCTGGACGGTTTGGCCATGGGTAATCACAGAAAACGGCTTAGCTTTATTATGGGCGACTTCAAAATACACTTCGCCTGTAATTTTTACTTCCCTATTCTTGCCGGTGAATGCAACCGGATAAGTTATGGAAGAAGCGGAATTTAGCCATACCCTGGTGCCATCAGATAACTGGAGCGAATATTGGCCCCCACCGGTGGTCATTGTGTTGTAAACGGGGGAATTGTCGCCCGGGCTATTTTGTTGGTTTGCGGAGTAAGTAATAATTCCGTTAGTGGCCTGGCTAATTACCATGTTTTTTTGTTGGGCCAGCTGACCATTATGCTTCGCGTCAAGTACTATCTGCCGGCCCCCGGAAAGGGTAAGTGTTGCTTTATAACCTATTGGCGCAATGTCATTGTGCTGAATATGTGCCATTTGCTGAGGGGGCGGCTTATGCAACAGTATATAGCTCCCAAAAGATAGTGCTAAAATGATGGATGCAGCTACAGCAATTCGTGGCCAGATATTTATTTTTTTAACCGGTTTTGCTTCTGAATCTATATAATCATCAATGTTCAATTTCATCGATGATTTTAACCGGTCTTTTTGCTTTTCATCCAATAAAGCAATTACATCCACATCGGACATAAAAAAGTTGTAATAGGCGTGCAGGAAGTCCTCTTCTTCTTTGGTGGCAATGCCGTCAAGATAGTTAGTAAGAATTACTAAAAACAGCTCTTTTGTCATTGGTTTATTGATATTGGTATACAGATGAGACATTAAGTGAGAAAAATCCCACACGGAAAAAAAATATTTTTTATCGCAGGGGCGATTTATTCTTGCCGGGCTGGTTATAAGGCTTTTGTAATACTGAAGCAGGGCGTCAATTATTTGCATATGATGCTAAAAATTCGATAAAAGAACTTTTTTAGTGTCATACACGAATAACTCACGTCGCCGTATCAGGTCATCAAAAAAAAGTTTTAGTAATTAACGATGCGAAATAATCAGAATGGCAATAGATGCCAGGGAACTTCTGAGCAGGGTTAAAGCTCTTGTCAGTTGATTTTGTACAGTCTTTCTGGAAATATTGAGTTGCTGGGCAATTTCAAGCGTAGATAAATCTTCGTGAAAGCGCATTTCATATATTAATTTCTGCGCCGGTGCCATAGATTTAATCAGCGATTCGTAGGATTTGACCAATTCTTTTTGTAATATCAGTGCATCAGCTTCGGAACAACATGCCCTTGCCTCCAGGATTAAATCGGAAATGCAAATAAACCGGCTCTCTTTTTTCAGCAACCTGAATATATTATTACGAACACAGCTAAACAAATAAGCTTCAAGATTTTCTATAAGATTCGTTTCCCGATGAGTCCATAGATAGATAAACACTTCCTGGGTAATGTCTTTTGCAACATCAGCATCGTTTAGCTTTCTAAATGCCTGAGAATATACACTATTCCAATGCCTGTCATACAGTTCAGTAAAGGCCGTTCTGTCGCTTTTTCTAACTAAAAAGAGCAATTCTTTATCAGTATATCCATCATATCCGGACATTTGGCTTCTTTAAATTAGGGTTTTAATTGGTTTTTTAAATTAATAGTAAAGCTATGCAATTGTAACGTGAATGTTATACTATTTTGCACATAGTAACTTTTAGTATAATAAATAAGAGGTTAACCTATCTGGTTTCTTCGACAGCAATTTATATTTTGGCCTTTTGTCGACATTTGTAACGCTTACACAAAATAATGTTTATCGCTGTTTTATGCTCTCATTGTAAAGATGTAAGCCCGTGCATAATTCAGGAGAAAGCAGGGGTTGGGCAAAATATATAGGTTATTAACCAAAAACGTTCACAACCGTCAGCTTGAGCAGATTTAAGATCGTCCATTTACAACAACATGAAAAGTAAAAGATCAATAAAATCACCCTGCTCTGGATTTAGTTGGTGGCGTTCCGCGATGGGATACTGAACGCCTGGGGTTGTACAACGGGCATGCAAGTTATGTGGGAGTAACCGCATTAATAGGCTTGGAGCACTATTTAAAGAATTTTATTAGATCCGTACTGCTAAGGTTTTCTTTTGGCGCAAAATTTTTACTACCAGCATATTTCATCAAACTATACCTAAGTTGTCGCGCTACCGGCCTCGCAGTTAAATTATGATGTATATCCATAGAGCATATGATAAGTTTACCACCGTTTACTTTGAATTCCAATAGATCGGCCATATTCCTGTTCTTAAAAAAATTATCTATTACGCGCACAATCGGATGGGTTTGAAAGGGAAGTATATCAGTAATCATCGTTTTTGAACTGGTTACCAAATCCCACCACTGCCAGTCACTATAATAAGCTGTAGGGAAATCGGCAAGGGCGGGGTGGGTTGGGCTAATCAACAGGCCCATACTTCCAGGCTGATCCGGAAAATGGACGGGGCTCCAAAAGACCGGCGCAAAGCGGCCATTAACACCTTTTATTGCTGCAGTATCTGGGTTCAGGACAACATTTGCCCCTGCTTTTAACCAACTTAAAGCACTGTCTGCTGACGTTGTGAAGATGACGTTTTTTGGCGGTTTCGGTAACACAGCAGGATAAACCCATATCTTCCAGTGATTGCTGATAGGGGAATGAGCGAGGCTTAAGGTGATATCCAGCGGCATCGCCTTGGATATCGAATTAAGATTGACGCTGAATGTACCGATCTGCTGTCCGTTACCAACCGGGATTGATTTTTTATTCAATTTTCCATTAAACAGGGCTTTTCTGTCTTCACCGGTTATGCACCAGGTAAGTTGATCTGTTAAAGTTTTATCAGAAAAATTCGCCAGCTCAACCGAAGCTGAAAATGCCTCGTCATTGGTGTAAGTGGCTTTGTCGAACCTAAGCAACGGAACCACAGGCCCGCAAAACCGGCGGAACTCTCGTGGTGTTATAATGCCTTTACTATCCCAGAAAGCATTTAGCAAACCTACAAGCGCAGTTCCCTGCCCTGGAAAATCATGAAGGTCGAGTAACTGAAAACCACCCACGCCCGAGGTTTTTAAGGCTCGCTCAATTTCTTCTTTATAAAGGTTTGCTGCTAAGTTGCCACTGGCCTTTAGATAAGGACCCGCCAGATCAAGCATTCCTTTATTGCGGAGATCATGCCGGATAGCTTTAAAATTCATAGGTTCCAGCACCCCTTTATATTTATGAATCTCATTCAGATCAGGATAAACAGAATATTGGCCAACTTCATGAATTACGAGTGGTACCGGGATATTTTTGATCGCGGTGCTATAATCGGTTTTAAAGTCGGGGATGTTCGTATTGAAAATTCCCTGCCCCCGTACCCAGCCTTTATCCGTATATTGAGTAATAAAATAATCGTCTGCCGGCTCCGGGTATTTACCGTGTCCTTTTTGAAAGCTAAAAGTAGTAGTGGTATAAAGACGCCTGCTATCCTTAGCTTTCAGTTCCCTTACTAAACCCTGAAGCCAGTTAAAATCGCCTTCAAGTTCATTGCCCATGCTCCAGAAACAAAACGAGGGGTGATTTCCATAGTTCTGTATGATCCGGGAGGCTTCGTCCTTAAGGTACAATAACGTTCCGGGATCTTTGCCAACCGTGAGGCTCCATAAGGGTAGTTCAACATGCAGGTAAAATCCAAGAGAATCGGCCACTTTAAAGGCTGCTTCCGGCGGACACCAGGAATGAAACCGGATGTGATTTAATCCGTATTGCTTTGCGGTTTTAAATAGCTTCAACCATCCGGTTTCGTTCATCGGCGGGTGGCCTTCCAGCGGAAATATGTTACACTCCAATGTTCCCCTCAGAAACAGCTGCCTGCCGTTAATGCGGAACTGCCCTTTCGCAGAAGATAGATCACGGAAGCCAAATCGTTCGGTTCTGCTGTCGATAACCTTGCCGGATCTGTCGGTCACATCGATTTTTAGACCATAAAGCCGGGGATTAAATTCATCCCAGCCCCGGGCATTCTTAACTTTGATGATGAGCTTTGAATGCCATAAACTATCAACGGCAACGGTGATATTCTGTGTATCCTCAACAACGTGCGGCCCTTTTAATAATCTTGCTCTGACGTAATACTTTTTATCTCTCGCCCCGGGTACAAAATTGATATTTGCTTCAACAGAGCCGGATTTTAGGTTGGGGAATAACTGCACATTATCGATGGCTAAAGGATGCTGGTCGACGATTTCCATTTTTCCGATTACGCCGTTCCATATGATTTGTGTGCCATCGGTATATGCATGAGCAAAGTTATTAACGCTGATATCATGTTGTTTCCTGTTATCCACACGTAAAGTAATCTGATGGACACCGGCCTTGAGCGTACCTAAATCGAAAACCTGCGGTGCTATCAGGCTTTCCTGGGTGCCTGCCTGATGTCCATCAATCCAGCAATCGGTTTTCCAGATCACACGTTCCAGCGTCAGACGTGCCGACTGCATGTTTTGGGGGATCGAAACTGTACGTTGGTACCACACTGCGCCGGTATACTCATGTTTCCTTGACAAATGCATCATCACCAGCTTGTTAAGTTTCAGCGTATCTGTCTGAACCGGTTTTCCGGCTCCGGCATCATCCAATGTTCCTGGTAGAACGATTTTTCCCGGCAATTTCTCAATATACCATTTTTCAGGTATCCCTTTATCAAGGGAATCCAGTTTAAAGGCCCATGTGCCAGAAACTGAAATCCGCGTGTGTTGTGCAAATGCTACCACACCACAACATAGTACAGCAAATAAGACTAATGTTTTTTTCATCGAAAATCGGCCTGGTTATTATTTATAGGCTCCTGTTAAAGTAGTCACCGAACGCCCCTCTAATGTAAGCTTATTTGTGGTGATGGTTGATTTTTGCAGGTTCTTGGTTGTGCTTGTTGTATAAACATAAATGTTTCTTCGGTTATTAAATTGGTTTGTAATTTTCGGAAATAAAACAGCTTATTAATATGGACGCAATTAGGATTTATATGGACTATATTATTATCAAACTGAAATTAATTCCAAATCAAATTTCTAATTTTTACGTTTACCGATAAGTACATCTGCCTGCGAATCGACACGTTGCACCTGCGTCAAAAAATAGTAGAAGGCAATTGTATTTTGAAATGGATTATTTGAAATGAATTATAAGAAAGACGGGTTCGACGGGCAAAAAGCCATTGGTATTCCCAGGTCGATTTTAAACAGGTTCTGCCTCTCCAATGATATTATTAAAGGCTCTTATATCACCGATATCGGCTATTATCCCAAAGCGAAATTTCATTTTCGAAAAAGAACCCAGGGGGCAGAACAAAATATTCTTATTTATTGTGTGGAGGGAACGGGAATAGCAACAATCAAATCTGTCAGGCATACTATTGTTCCGGGTGACTTTATTATCATTCCACACAGCATTGCTCATTCGTATGAAACGAACGAAAAAACACCCTGGACAATTTATTGGTGCCATTTTAAAGGCGAGCAGGCAGATGCTTTAGTAAAATGGCTTTATTCAAAAGGGCAAAGCTACAAATACAGTGTTGAATTTGTACAGGAGCGTATCACGCTATTTGAACAGCTTTACACCTATCTTGAACAGGGTTACAGCATGGAGAATCTGACTTACATTAATTTGTTGTTGCTGCAATTTTTAAGTTCATTTATTTACAGTGATAAATACAATACGAAGCTATCCGAAAAAAATACCGATATCCTTGAAAAATCTATATTTTTCATGCGGAACAATCTTGAAAAGTCACTGACGCTTTCAGAACTGGCAGCATCGGTTAACTTGTCTAATAGCCATTATTCAGCTATTTTCAGAAAAAAAACGGGGTTCCCGCCTATTGAATACTTTAATCATCTGAAAATTCAGAAAGCCTGTCAGTATTTACAGTTTACCAAACTGAGGATAAATGAAATTGCGTTTAAAGTTGGGATAGATGATCCATTTTATTTTTCGAGACTTTTTACCAAAACAATGGGATATGCTCCTAAAGAATATCGTGAAACAAGATATTCAACTAAATAATTCGATATTCCGGGGAGGCTATATGTAATTACGCGCCCTAAGTTTAAAAAAATGCGCAAGACAATTTGTTAAATATATTTTTAGATATAATTGCAATTATACAACTACACTTGCTGGCTTTGGTATTTAATCAAACTAACCGTGCGCTTCATGAGGTTAATGTATCCTTATACGTGCAAACTAACACATAACATTCTTTATATCTTTGCCTTGGGTTAGTTTAATAATCAAAATCAATGCACAGCAAGCTTTTAGACTACATCAGGCGATACGCTACATTGCCACTTACAAGTGATGAAGAAGCGTTAATTATAGCTGCTTTCCACCCCAAAAAGCTCAGAAAAAAGCAATACTTTTTGGAAGAAGGCAATGTGTGTAAATACGTTGGTTTTATTGTAAAAGGTGCTATGCGACAATATAGCGTAGATGACAAAGGGGTGGAGCATATTGTACAGTTATACATTGAAAATTATTGGGCAAGCGACCGTGAAAGTGCTATGATGCTTACACCATCAAGATATAATATCGATGCCTGGGAAGATACTGAACTACTCATTGCTACAGTAGCAGACATGTTGGATCTGATAGAAAAAGTACCTTCATTTGGACAAATGACAAGGTTAATGGACCAAAGAAGTTTCATTGTTTCTCAGCGAAGATTGAATTCTACCATTAGTAATACAGCAGAAAAACGCTATGAAGAATTTGCCGCTAATCACCCTCAATTTATTCAACGATTCCCCCAGCACCTCATTGCCTCTTTTTTGGGCATAACAAAAGAAACTTTAAGCAGAATCAGAAAACAAGCAAGTAAATAACTTCTGTTTTAATTTTTGATTTTACAAAAGCGTTGATATTTATCAACGCTTTTTTTTATCATTTCTCATCGTTTCGGGGTGTGCTGTTACTGCAATTTTACATCATAAAACAAACAGATGAAAAAGCAAACAATAGTAGTAATTGGAGCAACAGGTGCACAAGGTAAGGGTATTGTAAATGCCCTTGTAAATGAAGGCACATTTAATGTAAAAGCAATAACCCGTAACCCGGAAACATATACAGGCAAGGCAAATGAAGCAGTTTATGCAGATTTAAAAGACTTGCAATCCTTAAAAGACGCTTTTACAAATGCGTATGGCGTATTTGTGGTAACCAACTTTTGGGAAGGTGCCGACGAAATTACCCAGGGTAAAAATGCCATTGAAGCAGCAAAAGCAACGGGTGTGCAACATTTTATTTGGTCAACGCTTCCGGATGTGGAGCTCATTAGTGAGGCAGGATTTGAAGTGCCGCATTTTACTTTAAAGGCAAAGGTGGATGAATTGGTAAAAAGTGCAGGATTCAAATATGCAACATTTGTTCAGCCGCCGTTTTATTTTCAAAATCTTGTAGGGATGTTGGGGCCACAACCCAAACAAGATGGCACAACCGGCTGGACACTACCGATTGACCCTACAAAAAAAGCGATTCACATGTCGGATATTAATGACCTGGGAAAAGTAGTAGCCGGTGCATTTTTGCAGCCCGAAAAAGTTGGAAACGGTAATTATCTTGCCCTGGCAACCGGGTTGTACAGTTTTAATGATATCATAGAAGCCTATAAAGCCAATGGCAAAGCGTATAGCTTTTCACAAGTGCCGGCTGAAATATTTTCAACTTTTTTTAAAGGAGCAAAGGAGTTAGCAGAGATGTTTGGGTATTTTGAAAAACACACGTACATGGGACCAGATTCAGCATCACGAATTGAATTGGCAAAAGAAACTGCCACCCACAAATTTGTGCCGCTCCAGGAATGGTTAAGCCAAAACAGTTAAGCAAATGAAACTATCATGAGCTCCACTCAAAAATAAAATGAGTATAGCTCATGATAGCTTTATCTCCATTTAAAACGGCGAAGCCTTCTTGAGTGCCAATAAAAAACAAATTATATTCTGATGAAAAAGAAAACGAGTTTCTCAACAAAAGGGAATAATGCTACAGTAGGTCCGCTATCAATCCAACGAATGTTGCCTAATCAATACGCTAACAAGGTGGGTCCCTTTGTATTTCTCGATTATGTTCGCCCGGTTGTTAAAGAAACCATAACCCAGAATGGTATGGGAGCCCACCCACACCGGGGCATTGCAACATTAACTTACATTCTTCAGGGCGAAGTAGAGCATTTTGACAGTGCCGGAAATGAGGCGATAATTCGTTCGGGAGGCGCACAGTGGATGAAAGCAGGTAATGGAATAATTCACGATGAAAATTTAAATTACGACTCCCAAACAGAGAGCAAATTTATCCAGGGTTTTCAATTTTGGATAAATTTACCTGCAAAAAATAAAGCCGAAAAGCCTGCTCATATCGCTTTACAAGCCAATGAAGTCCCCCAAAAAAGCATTACCTGATCATGATGGCTGGATAAAAGTAATTGTTGGCAACTATCAGGAATTGAGTTCGAAGATTCCTAATTATTCCAGGCAGTTTTTGTATCATATTCAATTAAAAGCAGGAGCACAGTTTTCACTAACAATGGAAAGTGAAACAGAAGTTGCAGCCTTTTTACCCATGCAAAATGCGATGCTAAACGATACTGAGTTTCAGGCAGGTGAATTTATTGAGTTCGACAAAGCGGCCGGCGAAATTGAAATAAAAAACAATTCTTTAACAACCATCGATGTCCTGTTATTTGGCGGTGAAGAATATACAGAAGCTGTGGTAGCAGAAGGTCCGTTTGTAATGAATTCGCAATCAGAAATAACAACTGCTTACCGGGATTTTCATGCAGGAAAGTATGGGGAAATAAAAGTAGCAGCACAAAAGTAAATTAGCCCGGGATGAATATCATCATCTTATACAAACCATTAGACGTAGGAGGCTAAATAACTTTGTCAAAACTCCCGAAATATCCTATCGCACAGTTTGTTAAGACTACTTGTTCAGCTTATTATATTCCTCATCTGTAACTTTTTCCAACCAAACTACTGCCCCCTTGCCGCTATCTGGACTCAAGGCGATGTGTGACAAGGACCTATCCGGAGAGGCGCCGTGCCAATGAGCGACATTAGCGGGGCATTTAATAATATCCCCTTTATGTATTAAACGAATGGGCTGGCTCTTTTCCTGGTAATAACCAACACCATCTGTAATCAGCAGTATTTGCCCCGAAGGATGAAGATGCCAGTTTGACCTCGCTTTGGGAGCAAAGGTAACGTTACCCACCGAAGTGCTGGTAGAGGTGCCTACGCTGGTGAGCATGTTTACCCAAACATCCCCGGTGAAATTATTACCCGAGACTTTGTCCCCCTTTGAAAATGTGGGCTCAGAAACTATCGCCTGCTCTGAAGCGGGCGTAACGGCGCTTCCTGTGGAACCATACATGCCGTTTAAAATTTCCGATGCAGAACTACCTGCATTCCGGTCAATGTCTGCTGATAATTTAGCGGCAATTCCCCTTAACTGCCTTTCTGTTAAACCCGTGTTCTGTCCTACACTTAAATGGCTGCGAAGCTGTCCTTCGACGCTACCAATGACAGCTAAAATAGAAATGGTAGCGATCTCGCGACTTTGATAATTGAGATTATCTCTGCCAAAAATATCAGCGAACAGGTGTTCCTTTAAAAAGGTATCGATAACCGGAACAAAATCTTGGGTGGAATTGGCGGACCTGCCCGTCAGCTTCGCCTGGACACCTTTTCCGAATTTATACTTTGGATCGCCGTAATCTATTTTTGACGGTTCCCTGCCCTCTATATCAATTTTTCCTTTTAGTTTCCTTTCATTGACCACGGTTTGGAAGGTATTGATCGCATTTAAACTTCTTGGGAAACCTGCATAAGCATATAACTGCACCAAAATCTCTTTGATCTCATTGATTGTCAGGCCTGCCTCCAAACCTTTTCCTAAAGCGCTCCTCAAATTAACCTGGTCTCCTTTAGCGGCATATGCTGAGATAGGGATAATCGCCTCTTGTTTTAACGATAAAGGTTGCCCGCCTGGATCTTTTTGCTGGCCATAAGCAATTGAACTTGCGCTTACGGCCAATGCCAGGCATACATAAACGGTTAGTTTAAAAGTGCTGCTCATATTACTTAATGATGTTTAGCTTTTTTAACCATGTTTGAATTTCTGCCTGGGCTTGTTTCTCTTTTGCACCTTGCATCACGAATAATATACCATCCCGCTCTATTCCTCCCTTAATGGTAAAACCATCCAGCACAGTGCTGTTGGGACAAAGGCCTTTAACGGTTTCAAACGTACTGCCGATACCATAACCGGCATTGGTATTGAAAGGCACGACGGTTTTGCCGCTCAAATCATATTGTTTTAAAAAGCTTTTCATCGGCGGCGGCAGTTGCATGCCCCAGGTTGGGAAGCCAACAAACACCAGGTCATAGGTGGCTATGCTATCTATCCTGGTTTTAAGCGGAGGTAAAAACCCCGATTCGTTTTCCCGAACCACCTGGGCAACGATGGCCTGGTAGTTTTCGGGATAAGGATTAACCAATTCCAAAGCAACAAGTTTTCCGCCGGCTTGCCGCTGAATGATTTGAGCAATGGCCCTGGTATTATTGGTGCGCGACAAATACACGATGAGTATTTTTTTATAACCATCGGTAACGCTGACAGGTGCTTTACCGGTTGGGTTACCAGTAGCTTTTTGAGCCTTTGAACATCCCGCAATGCTACCGAAAGCAATGGTTGCCATTATACAAATGAGCTTCACTTTTTCCATAGGCATAAGTTTTTTTACTGTTTTACCGGTGCTTCAACATTTGAGAGGTTCAAAACAAATTGCGGCAAGCGTAAACCCTTAATAGCAATGGCTGATGCCTCCTGGTTGAACTGTTTTAACTCATCTGCCGTAAATTTCACATCATTTGCGCCAATGTTTTCCAGCATATGCGCCATCTGGGTGGTTCCAGGAATAGGCACTATCCAGGGCTGCTGTTCCAAAAGCCATGCCAGCGATACCTGGCCGGGGGTAGCCTGCTTGCGTACGGCCCAATTTTGCAGCAGTTTAACAAGTGCCATATTGCTGGGCAAGTTCTCACGGGAAAACCTGGTTTCCATTCCCCGAATGTCGCCAGGTGCAAAACCAGTATTTTCATCGATAGCACCGGTCAAAAAACCCACTCCAAGCGGGCTCCAGCAAACAAAGCCGATGCCCAATTCCTGGCAAAGCGGAATAATTAATTCTTCCGGTCCGCGCCATAACAGCGAATATTCGTTTTGAATGGCCGTAACCGGATGTATGGCATGTGCCCGGCGTACGGTTTGTGGCCCAGGTTCGGAAAGGCCGTAATGCAGCACTTTGCCCTGGGTAATCAAATCTTTAATTGCACCAACAACATCTTCGATCGGGATAGCCGGATCTACACGGTGTTGGTATAATAAATCGATGCGATCAGTGCGCAACCGTTTTAGCATTCCTTCAACCACTTCCTTGACATGTTCGGGCCGGCTGTTCAAACCCGGCAGTCGCTGGCCGGTTTTTTGGTCGATGTTCCAGCCAAACTTTGTTTCGATCACAATTTTATTTCTGAACGATGCTGTAGCCTCGCCGAGTATCCGTTCACATTCAAAAGGTCCGTAGGCTTCTGCTGTATCAAATAAAGTGACACCGCTGTCAAACGCTTTCCGGATAATTTTGATCATCTCGGGCCGGGAAGGAATTGTAGTTTGATAGGTCCGGCTCATATTTTGCACCCCCAAACCAATATTCGAAACTTCCAGCTTGCCGCCAAGCTTGCGACGCCCCCCGATAGCGACGTTTGTCAAATCGTTTTGATTGGTATCTGCTTGCGTCAATATCCGGGCACTTGCCTTTGAAGCCAGCAAAGTACCTCCGGCTATTGTTAGGCCGGTTTTTAGGAGATCACGACGGTTCATATATATTGCAGGTTAAGTTAGTGTTGTGGCTGTGCCGGTTGCGCTATGTTAGTTTTCATTTTAACCGGCCTTATCAACGTTGAAAAAGTAAGCGAGCCCATTTTCCATTTTCCGTTTTCTTTAATGTACACCTCGGTTACCATAAACGCATGCACAACCTCGTTACCACCCACTACTGCCAGCAAATCGATATCGTTTAACAGGATGGCTGTATTACCAAAAATATTTACTGATGCCCCGTAAACTTCGGCTTGTTTATACCAGATGAAGCCGCCCTTAATGGTATTCAGTTCCTGGGTTTTACCCCAGCTTCCGCCCATGTGCACAAATACACAATTTTCGGCAAACAGTCCGGTTAATGCATCTACATTTTTATCGGCCATCCACGTCCATTTCGTTTTCGAAAGGTCAAGTAGTTCTTGTTCATCTTTGGTTGTGGTTGTTGATGCCGCACCGGGCAATTTGGCCTGAGCGTGAGAGAGCTGCACACCGGTAATACACAGGAATAGTGCGATAATGGTTGCTTTCATGATTTTGGTTTTAATATTTGATGTGTTTATAAAAAAATTAATGTGCGCTGTTGTACTCGGCTTCGGTTACCCTTTGCAGCCAAACGGTTTTATTTTTGGCGCTGTTTGTACTTACCGCGATATAGGTAAACGAACTATTGGGTGCTGCGCCGTGCCAGTGCGCCACACCCGGAGCGCATTTAATAACATCGCCTTTATGAACAACCTGTATTGACTTGCCTTTTTCCTGGTAATAACCTGTTCCTTCGGTTATCATCAGGATTTGGCCGGCGGGATGGATGTGCCAATCGAGTTTTGCACCCGGCGCAAAAGTTGCATTAGCTACATTAATATCAATAATACTATCGGCCTTGTTAAGTTCGGTAAGCCAAACTGTTCCGGTATGATTATTAACTGTCGCAATTTCGCCCTTTGGAAATATGGGTGATGTTTGCGCTGCTACCCGCGTTATAAGCCCGGCAAATAATGCACAGGTAATGAGCAGTACTTTTTTCATATTAATTATTTTAACGGTTAACCATTTTCTGTCCCTGTGCGGAATAACGATGGCCGTGCACTTCGATTTGCGACAGGCTATTGCTAATCTCAAGGAGATCGTTGGCAGATAGCTGAATATCAGCAGCGCCCAAATTCTCTTCCAAACGGTGTATTTTTGTGGTACCCGGGATGGGAACTATCCAGGGCTTTTGCGAAAGTAACCAAGCCAACGCAATTTGGGCTGACGTTGCGGTTTTATCTTCGGCAATATGGCCAAGCACGTCAACTAACGCCTGGTTCGCCTTTCGGTTTTCTTCCGAAAAACGAGGAACCGTGTTCCTGTAATCGCTTTTATCAAATGTGGTGCTCCCGTTAATTGCACCGGTTAAAAAACCTTTACCCAGCGGGCTAAAAGGCACAAAACCAATACCCAATTCTTCAAGCACAGGTAATATATCCTGCTCAGGTTCGCGCCACCAAAGGGAATATTCACTTTGCAGTGCAGCAACAGGTTGTACTGCATGCGCTTTGCGGATAGAACCAGCGCCGGCTTCCGATAGACCAAAGTGTTTAACCTTACCTTCGGCAATCAAATCTTTAACTGTTCCGGCAACATCTTCTATCGGCACATTTGGGTCAACCCGATGTTGATAAAACAGGTCGATATGGTCTGTTTTCAGGCGTTTTAGCGCGGCTTCTGCAACCTCACGGATACGCTCCGGCCGGCTGTCTAAACCAAGGGGCGGTTTGCCGTCTTTAAAGCCGAATTTGGTGGCAATAACCACCTGGCCGCGAAAAGGCTCCAGGGCCTCACCCAACAGTTCTTCATTAGTAAAAGGTCCGTATGCCTCCGCTGTATCAAAAAAAGTAACACCGCGCTCAAACGCGGCGCGTATTAATTTAATTGCTTCTTGTTTTTCTGTTGCAGGGCCGTAGCCAAAACTCAGTCCCATGCAACCCAATCCAAGGGCTGAAACTTCCAACCCACTATTTCCCAATTGTCGCTTTTTCATGTTCAGTTGTTTAACCATTGTAGTCCTCGTCAATAACCTGCTCCAGCCAATCTACCGGTGAACCATTCTCTTTTTCCTGTACAGCAATATGACTCATCGCCGTGGTGGCAGTCGCGCCGTGCCAATGCTTCTCGTTCGGCTCAAAGTAAACCACATCGCCCGGAAAGATATTTTCTTTGACGCCGCCCTCGCGCTGCGCCCAGCCAGCTCCTGTGGTAACAATAAGTGTTTGGCCGAACGGATGCGTATGCCAGGCAGTACGTGCTCCCGGCTCAAATGTTACCAGCGCCATTGCTACACGGGCAGGTGCAGGTGGTTCGTTCAATGGATCAATTCGTACAGTACCGGTAAAATATTCGGCGGGCCCTTTTGCCGAAGGTTTGGAGCCAATACGTTGAATTTTCATAGGTTTAAATTTTAGTTATTCAATTTTCGCTCGCCCAGCCATTTTACCATTTTAGGATCGCGGTGATCGAAGAAGCTGCTGGCGTTGGTATCCAATGTTTTAATTTTATCCATTTCATCGGTTGTAAGCTCAAAGTCAAGGCTGTTTAAGTTTTCGGCCATGCGCTCTTTGCGCACTGATTTAGGAATGGCAACAACGCCCCTTTGGGTAAGCCAGCGCAGTACTACCTGGGCAATTGATTTATTGTATTTGTTGCCAATGGCCTGCAGTAGCTCATTTTTAAACATATCATTCTTGCCTTCGGCAAAAGGGCCCCATGATTCTATCTGCACGTTGTTATCGATCATGAATTGCTGCGCATCAATTTGCTGGTGAAACGGGTGCGTTTCTACCTGGTTAACAGCCGGCACAATTTCGTTGTTGATAATCAGGTCAATCAACCTGTCGGACTGAAAGTTGCTTACGCCTATGGCCCGTATCTTGCCTTCTTTGTACAAATCTTCCATGGCGCGCCATTCGCCATATACATCGCCGTAGGGCTGGTGAATCAAATAAAGGTCAAGGTAATCCAGCTGCAGCTTTTTTAACGATGCTTCAAAAGCCTTTTTAGCGCCTTCATAACCGTTTGATTGTATCCACAGTTTGGTAGTAATAAACAACTCTTCCCTGGCCACGCCGCTGCGCTTAATGGCTTTGCCCACGGCTTCTTCATTCATATAGGATTGCGCGGTATCAATTAACCGGTAGCCGGTTTCAATGGCATCCACCACACTTCTTTCACATTCTGCCAGGTCGGTCACCTGGAAAACGCCAAATCCTAATATTGGCATTTCAACGCCGTTATTTAATTTTACTTTTTGCATTGTCATATACATTATAATACAAAGGTCGTTCCTTTTATTCGCCGGAATGGGATACAGATTACGGTATCATCTACCATTTTTACAGGTTTGGTAAAACGGATAGCAGGTTAATGAAGATTTCCCGATGTAACGGCTTTTTCAATCACGTCCAATCTCGCTTTCTTGGGATCGGATTTTCCTTCGGCAGATCCATCTGCCTGTATCTCTAACAGTTCATTCTTTTGAGGGTCATATGCCGGCCATTTGGCCAGGCTACCTCCATTTGGATCGCCCGTTTTGGCAAAGTTTGCCCAATAGGTGTTCATCATTTTGGCCACCTCCATATCTTTAGCCGCTATTACGGCCCCGTTCCTGCTTGTTAAATTATTGAATACATACCCAATTTCAGATGCATGCGCGGCCCCGTATTTCATCCACTGCTGTGCTGAAGGTGATATGTAAGAAAACAAATAGATGTAAGCAGGGGCGCCTTTGGCGGCAAAAGCCCTTGCGGTAAAACGGGCGGGCTCGGCCCATACTTTATCAGTATTTACCAAGGTAAGCATTTTTGCTAAATCGGTGTTGCCGTCGGGATCGTATGCCGCTTTTGCATCATCCTTCATACTGCCAAACAAACTCAAGAGTTCATCTTTTGAAGCAGCGTTTACAAAACCTGCGGGTACTTCTGCACTGTTGGATCCTATCATCAACGGCACTTTTGCTCCCCGGCCTGCGTTGTATGCGCTTTGCGCGGTTTCAACAACTAACCTGCCATCCAGTATAGGCCCCGGATAGATAGGTGCTCCGCCTTGTCCGTCAGTTTCCTGGCCGCCATCTACAACATCCTCTATACTAAGCCGACGTAGGCTGGCTAATGCTGTAGCATCTGTACCAGCAATGCCATGCTTTTTTGCAAAGTTTATACCTATTGTTTCGGCCGAAACAGGATAGTATTTGTCAGCATTTTCTTTATCAATCGGCCGCCCGGTAAGCACGCCATCGCGACCGCCGCCTGATTCTACTATCGTCTTTTGAAATAAGCCTTTTGCAGATGGAATGGTTAGCAATGACTGTACAGAAACGCCCCCGGCAGATTCGCCGAAAATAGTAACGTTCTTAGCATCGCCGCCAAATGCCGCAATGTTTTGCTGCACCCATCTCAAAGCTGCTATTTGATCCATAAACGCATAGTTTCCTTTAGGTTCGTTAGGATGTTCGGCACTAAGTGCCGGGAAGGCGAAAAAGCCGAGGCGCCCAACGCGGTAGTTAAAGGTGATTAATATTACTCCTTGTTTTGCAAACTGTACGCCTGAATAATCTGGCTGAGCGCCGCTGCCAAATACAAATGCTCCGCCATAAATCCAAACCATTACAGGTAGTTTAGCGCCTTGCTTAGCGTTTGCAGGCTTCCATATGTTTAAATACAGGCAGTCTTCAGAAGATGTTGTTGAAATTTTACTGCCGTTACGGGGCCAGCCCATTTGCGCCGGGTCTGCCCCAAACTTAGTGGCATCACGTTCACCCTTCCACGCAGATAATGGCTGTGGAGGGCGCCAGCGGAATTCGCCTACGGGCGCGGCCGCATAGGGAATCCCCTTGAAAATAGAAACCCCACCTTCGGTTACACCGCGTAAAACGCCCGAAGCTGTGCGAACCGTTGGCGCCGCTGCTGTACCTGCTGTTTGTTGAGCGCGCGCCGAAAGGGCAATAAGAAGCGTAAGCGCTAACAGGATTTTTTTCATAATTTATTTGGTTTAATTGATGTGTTCCAGTGTACAGTTGTTAAGCACCGAGGCGCTAAAACACAGTTACCGCGTATTGATCGCTATACAAAAGTGTAACCTTTTATTTATGGGGATAGGATACAGATTACGGATGTTTCTACCATTATTACTGATTTGCACGCTGGTATGATTAATGCACTGATTAATAATGTAAATTCGAATTAAAAGAATTGATTATGGACAGCATGCGGCGTTTTAATACGATTAGCGAATACAATGCATTTAATAACAATGAAACCAGGCACCCATTGGTTAGCGTGGTCGACCTGTCAAAGGCTGCCCCGCGGCAAGGCTCACAAATGTATTTTGGCTTTTACATCGTATTTTTAAAAGATGTTAAATGCGGCGACCTGGTTTATGGTCGTAATACCTATGATTACCAGGAGGGTACATTAGTTTTTATGGCGCCGGGACAAGTGGCTGGGGTAAACAGCAATGGCGAGTACTACCAGCCCAAAGGCCATGTACTGGCTTTTGATGCAGATTTAATTCATGGTACATCGTTGGGAAAACATATTCAGGACTATAACTTTTTCAGCTACCAATCAAACGAAGCGCTGCATTTATCTGAAAAGGAACGAAGTATCGTACTGGATTGCTTCTCAAAAATAAACTACGAACTGGAACGGGGTATTGATAAACACAGCAAGAGGTTAATTGTATCTAATATTGAATTGTTTTTGGATTACAGCGTTCGCTTTTACGACAGGCAGTTCATCACCCGCGACCACGTGTATAAGGGTACCATTGAAAAGTTCGAAAAGCTATTAAATAGTTATTTTTCTTCAGAAAAACCTCAAACAGTTGGCCTGCCCTCGGTTGCCTATTGTGCAGAAGAATTAAATTTATCACCAAATTATTTTGGCGATCTTGTGAAGAAAGAAACCGGCAAAACCGCGCAGGAGTATATCCAATTTAAACTTATTGACCTTGCCAAAGAAAAGATTTTCGATGGCGAAAAAACCGTGAACCAGGTTGCTTATGAGTTAGGTTTTAAATACCCGCAGCACTTTACACGATTGTTTAAAAAACAGGTGGGCCAAACACCCCATGAATACCGTTCATTGAATTGAATACTTATTAAAGTTATATATAATAGTGTTAAGTCAATAGCATTAAGTCGTAAGTCTAAAGTTGAATTTTTCCTTTTTCGACTTAGAACTTAAGACTTTGGACTAAAGACAATCCGTCAATTTATCGTTGACACGACATTAATGTGCTTCCGGAAAGCGCCAAAGGCATCACCAGCATGAAATTGGTGATTTAGTTGATTACCTAAAGGTAATGGCGTTCCGGGGGTGAGATACCGGGACGCTTTTTTGATATTTTTGCAATATCTAAAAATAGCAGTCGAAGCTTTAATATTTAATACCAATTATAAATGCTATGATCAACATTAATGTAAACGGAACATCCCATCAGATTGACGCAGACCCTAATATGCCGCTGTTGTGGGTAATACGGGATATTATTGGCCTCACTGGTACAAAATTTGGCTGCGGCGTGGCACAATGTGGTGCCTGCGTTGTTCACCTGAATGGCGAAGCAGTTCGGTCATGTGTAACCAAGGTAAGCCGGGCCGAAGGTCAAAACGTGGTAACCATTGAAGGTCTTTCTAAAAATAATGATCACCCCGCCCAGCTTGCCTGGAATCAGGAGCAGGTGCCGCAATGTGGTTACTGCCATTCGGGGCAAATCATGTCGGCAGCGGTGTTGCTGCGCGAAAATAACAACCCGAGCGATGCCGATATTGATGCGGCCATGGCCGGTAATATTTGCCGATGCGGCACCTATCAGCGTATCCGCAAAGCTATTCATACAGCTGCAGAATTGCAGAGAAAGGAGAGCGCCAGCAAATGAAGAAACAATTAAAAAATAAGCCTCGTTATACAAGCGTCGCAAAAGCCTTTGCTGTAGTTGGCGTATTGTTATCTGCCATAGTTATCATGGCTTTCGGGCTAAACTCCGAACCCCCAAAAAAAGCCGTTGCTCCTATCGTCATCAGGAAAGATAGTGCGGCATCGGTTAAGGCGTTTAAGCAGGTTTATAGCGTTTTGATGAGCGCTCGATGTATGAACTGTCACCCCTCGGGCAATATTCCTTTACAGGGCGACGACAGTCACCTGCATACCATGTCGCCCCAAAGGGGAGTTGATGGCAAAGGTGTTTATGCCATGAAATGCGCCAACTGCCACCAGGCAACAAACACTCTGGGATTGCATACTCCGCCCGGCAACCCCAACTGGCATTTGCCCCCGGCAGATATGAAGATGATATTCCAGGGCAGGAGCCCGCGGCAATTGGCCAAACAGATTGTTGATCCAAAACAAAATGGCCATAAGGATATGCAGAAGCTGATTGCACATGCTGATGACGGTTTAGTTTTAAGTGGCTGGAACCCCGGCGAAGGCCGTACCCTGCCGCCCATGAGCCACGCGGCATTTAAAAAAGCATGGATAACCTGGCTTACCACCGGGGCATATGCACCAAAGAAGTAATTGACAGCCTAACCACTTAACCAGAATGCCATGAGTGTGAGTAACATATCAAGAAGAAACTTTTTAAGGGCGGCAGGCCTTACCGGAACAGCTTTGCTTGTTGGCCTGTATTTTCCGTCGGGCGCCGAAGAAGCTAAGGTTGCTGCCGCAGATTCGGCGGTGGCTTCGGATATAGAGATGAATGCCTGGATACATATCGACACGAATGGCAAGGTTACCATTTTCAGCCACCGGGCCGAGATGGGCCAGGGTGCTTACCAATCCGTTCCGCAGATTGTTGCAGAAGAGCTGGAAGTAAATTTAAATGATGTAAACATACGCTTTGCACAGGGCGATCGTCAAAAATACGGCAACCAGGTAACGGGTGGCAGTTCTACCATTCGTGGTTCGTACAAGAATTTATTGAAATTAGGTGCATCAGCACGCGAGATGCTGATAACGGCAGCAGCCGCTAAATGGAATGTACCGGCAACGGAATGTCATGCCGAAGCCGGGCACGTGATCCACCGCCCAACAGGAAAGAAATTTCATTATGGCGAACTGGTTGAGGCAGCATCTAAGCTGGAAGCCCCTAAAGATGTTGTACTGAAAAAACGTTCCGATTACAAACAGATAGGCAAACCGCTGCACAGGCAGGACACTCCATTAAAAACCAACGGCACAGCCGTTTTCGGGTTAGATTTTAAACTTCCGGGCATGCTATATGCCGTGGTAGAGCGCAACCCACGCTTACGCGGAACACTCCAGTCATTTGATGCCAGTGCGGCATTAAAAGTTCCGGGGGTTAAAAAAGTATTTAAAATACAAACAGGCGTTTTTCAAACTTTCAGGGATGGCGTTGCGGTGGTGGCCGATAGCACCTGGGCCGCCATACAGGGCCGCAAAGCTTTAACCATTGAATGGGACGACAGCGGGTTTGAGCATATGAACACCCCCGATATTTATAAAAAACAAAAGGAGCTCATCAATAATGAGGAAGGATTATCCGCAAGAAAACAGGGCGACCCGGATGCGATATTAAGTACAGCGACCCAAAAGCTGGACCTGGTTTATGAAACGCCATACCAATCGCACAGCGCCATGGAACCACTGAATTGTGTTGCTTTTTACCAGCCGGATAAGCTGGAAATATGGGGGCCGATACAGGCACCCGAATGGGTGCAGGATTACATGTGCGCACAGTTTAAGCTGCCGAAAGAAAAAGTGATTGTTAATATGAGCTTTTTAGGCGGCGGTTTCGGGCGAAAGGCATTCATGGATTATCCTCATGAGGCTTGCCTGATCTCGAAAGAAACGGGGGCACCTGTGCAGGTAGTTTGGACCAGGGAAGACGACATGACACAAGGCCCATACAGGGCCGGAGTATCGTACCGCTGCCAGGGTGCCATAACCAACGGGCAACTAAGCGCTTTAAAGTTCCGGATGGCAGGGCAAAACACAGCGCACTGGCAGGGGGGGGCCAAAGATAAAGCTAACCGTAGCACTACCGAAGGTTTCCTGGCCCCATATTATAAAAGCATAAAAGACATTAGCTTTGCCGATGTGCCGTTTGAAACACCCATTCCAAATATCTGGTGGCGATCAGTATACGCATCAACCAATGGCTTTGCTTATGAAAGTTTTTTGAACGAAATGGCTCACCTTGCAGGTAAAGACCCGCTTGATTTTAGACGAGCCTATTTAAACGAAGAGCGGGAACAAAAACTGATTGACAAAATGGAACAGGTTTCGGACTGGAAGGCGAAAAATAAAGGCGACGGATTTGGGGTTGCCATTACTGAATGCTTTGGAACCACCGTTGGCCAAATTGTTAAGGTATCGAAAAAGAAAGGTGAAAAAGTGAAAATTGACAAGGTATGGGCTGTTGTAGACTGCGGCTGGTATGTAAATCCCGATATTGTTCATGCTCAGGTAGAAGGTGCTATTGTTATGGCGCTTGGCGCTGCTACTACTCATGAAATCACCTTCAAAGATGGATTGGTAGAACAACGAAACTTTTATAACTATTTAATGCCAAGAATTAATGACATGCCTTTGGTAGAGGTACACATTATGGAAAATGATGCCAATGCCGGCGGTGTTGGCGAGCCGGGACTACCGCCTTTTGCACCAGCATTAACAGAAGCTATTTTTGATTTGACAGGCAAGCGCATCCGCAAATTACCGTTTAATATGGCTGAAGTTTAAGTTAAAAAAGAATTAAGCGACATGGTTAAAGCTTTTGACAGGGCCATGCAGGCCGGTAAACAACCTGCCCTGGCAACAATGGTGTACGTAATCGATTTTCTTTATCGCAGAGCCGGTGACCGTATGCTTGTAAGTCGATGATGGTCAGTTAACCGGCGGCATAAGCGACGGTTAACGGGTAGGGGATATCCTGCGTAACGGCCAACTGGTAATGATGCCTCAAAGCCCATGTTCGTTACTTTTGACATGACATTCAAGAATTATTTTTGATTCGTCTTTTCTTGTACCGTTCGCCTTCTCCAATACTGGAGCCGGTGCTCTCGGAAGAAAAGAACAATGACTCTGACGGCAGATCGCATCTTTATCCCAACAAAAAAGCCGCCCTACTTTCGTAAAGCGGCTTAGTAGCCCCAAATGAGAAATTCTTTGAACACTTATTTGAGTTTTTGGAGGCTGTTGAACCAATTTTGAAAACTGAAAATAATGGTTCAACGACTACTGATGTTTCTACCAGTTGATCAGTGTAGTAGATGCAATAAGTTGTCAGGGTCGGGGATTATGCTGGACACGGAGTAGAAGAACAATAAGAAGACAAGAGCGATGTCTTGATTTTTAAGTAGGTATTCTCGCACGAGCTTCATTGATTGGGTCATGTGGCTGTTGACGGTTGGTACGGAGATACCCAATTCCAGGCCGGTTTCTTCGTAGGTTTTGCCTTCGATCTTGCAGCGGGTGAAAACCTCGCGACGCTGTGGCGATAACTGGTCAATGGCTTTTTGCAGAAGTTCGCGGCTTTCTTTGGTTTCCAGCAGGATGTCTGAATGCAGGTAATAATCTGTGGCGTTCAGCAGTAATCTGGCAACCAGTCTCTTGTTTTTGGCGATCCGGCGGAAATGATCATAAACCAGATGCTGTGCAATAGTAAACAGGTAGGCTTCAAAAGATTGTTGGGGATCGATATCTTCCCTATTTTGCCATAATTTAAGAAACAGGTCTTGAACGAGCTCATCAGCTATGGCTTCGTCTTTAACCAGGGAAAAGATGCGGCGATAGATTGGGCGGAAACAGGTACTGTATAGTTTGTTAAAGGCGCGTTCGTCATTGTTGTGGAGTCGTGCCAACAAGTACTGTAGTTCCGTATCCTCAAATAATTTCACGCTGCCAATAGTCTAAAGAATTTACTAATGTAACAATAATCGATTATTTCTCAACTACTAATGGTTTCAGTACAATAAAAATATTTTATTTTTCATGAATTTTTATCTTTGATTATCAGCTTCTTATGATATAGTTGAAAATTATTGGCCTTTTGATTCATTGGTTTTTTTTCCATTGACGTATTACCACAACAAACGCTTGAATTATGGATGGAAGTCAACGGGGTTTATGGGAACGCTTTATTCGAAACGAATGCACGACAGCAGAAATCGAAGCTTTATTGGCACAATTTAACAATGCCGCCAATGAAAACGATTTGCTTATGCTGATCGAAGCAGAACTGCATAAAGAGACAACCCAGATTGATCCTGCCTTACCTGACCTGGAACAGAAGGAGAAAGAAATATATGCAGCCTTATTGCCACATATCCGGATGGAACGCAAACCATCTTTATGGCCGCGCATTGCTGCCGCAGCTTCCATTGTAGTATTATTAGGATTTGGCGGTTATTTTGCGTTGCACAAGAAGCATACATCAGCGCAATTAGTACAAAATCGTATACAAATTATTGCCCCGGGACAAAATCGGGCAACGCTAACGCTGGCCAATGGCCAAAAGATCGTTTTGGCTAAAGGTTTGAAAGGGCAATTGGCAGTACAGGGCGGGACAGTTATTCAGGCCAGCGACAATGATATTACTTACAACATCACTGATAAAGAAGAGACAGTTAGTTATAATATCTTATCCACAGCGAAGGGCGAACAGTCTCCCTATCCATTGATTTTGGCGGACGGTACCAAGGTATGGCTGGACGCCGCTTCTTCAATCACATTTCCAACGGTTTTTACCGGCAAGCAGCGTAAAGTCCGACTCACTGGACAAGGTTATTTTGAAGTAAGTCATAATCCGGCTATGCCATTTATTGTGGAAACGTCCAAATCTGAGGTGCAGGTATTGGGTACACATTTTAATGTATCGGCATATGACGATGATCAGGAAACTAAAACAACGCTGTTGGAAGGTTCAGTGAGAATAAAAGGCAAAACTGCAACCGGCATACTAAAACCTGGAGAACAAGCTGTATTAACGGACAATGACCGACTGTCAATAATTAAAGACGTAGATACTGAAACGGCGGTTGCATGGAAGAATGGATTGTTTGTCTTTAAAAATGCGAGTATCGAGCAGGTTATGATGAATGCTTCACGCTGGTACGATATAAATATTAAATACGAAGGAAACGTTCCTAAAAGAAAGCTTAACGGAAGGATGTCACGCGCAGCGGATATCTCAGAGTTGTTGGGAATATTACAATTTGGAGGCATTAAATACCGGATAGAAGGAAAAAATATCATTGTTGCTAATTAGATAAAGACTGGCTCATGGGAAAGCCAATCTGTTGAATATCTGATATTGTGACGGATTTAATAAACAACCTATTATTCACTTAAAAACTAATTATGGAGAAAGAACTACGAAGAACCACCTAAAAACTGATACCCTTAATGATTATGTATAGCCTAATAGTGCAATATCCTTATTACACGGTTGGCCTGTATAAATAAAAACCGGGAAGTGCTGTAACACTTTCCCGGCTAATATCTGGGTATCCAACCATCAGAAGTAACCAAATTAAATCTAACGTTTAACCCAAACTAACCAAAATTATGAAAATTAATTTAAAGTGCGCGGAAGCGTCATGGCGCACTATGCACCAAATTTTTCTAATTATGAAGCTAACGATTGTCATATTGATTATAGCATTTGCACAAGTAAGTGCAAAAAGCTTTGGTCAGCTAATTACACTTCATGAAAAGAATGTGTCTGTAGACAAGGTTTTATCATTAATAGAAACCCAGACAGGATATCATTTTGTATACTACGATAATCTTGATGTTCTTAAATCAAAAACTTTAAATATTAATGTAGAAAAGCAGACCATTGCCGATGTTCTCGACCAGTGCCTCAATGGTATGCCGGTAAGTTATAAAATATTCAAAAAGACCATCGCTTTAAAGGAGACTGAGCCATTACAAACTGCAAAGTCGGTTATTGCTGTTCAAAAGATCAGTGGAACTGTTATCGACGACAAAGGTGCGCCATTACCCGGAGCATCTGTAATATTAAAGGATACTAAAAAAGGTACTGTGACCAATGCAGAGGGACAATTTTCAATTGATGCCAAACCTGGCGACGTGCTCGTTATTTCTTTCATAGGCTTTCAAACCAGGGAGGTTGTAATTGGTTCACAATCGAATATTGAAGTCAGAATGACCGCTTTTGCCAACTCATTAAATGAATTGGTGGTTGTAGGATACGGCACGCAAAAAAAGGTTAATTTAACCGGGGCAGTTGCCAGCGTGGGTGCCGATAAACTGGAAAGCAGGCCGATTGTAAACCTTGGAGATGGTTTAAACGGCTTAATCCCTAATTTGAATGTTAACCTTAACAACGGACAGCCTGGCACCGGGGCCAGTTATAGCGTAAGAGGGTATACAACCATAAGCGGTAGCCCAAATCCGCTAATATTGGTTGATGGGGTACAGCGCGACCCCAACCTGATAGACCCTAATGATGTGGCGAGTGTATCGGTATTGAAAGACGCCGCTTCAGCGGCTATTTACGGGGGGCGGGCGGCTTTTGGTGTGATCCTGATTACCACCAAAACCGGCAAAAAAGGCGCTACACAAATTACGTACTCGGGCTCCTACACTTCATCTCGGCCAACCAAAATGCCTGATTATATCAATTCCAAGGATTACCTGAATATGTTTAACGCCGCCCAAAGATCGGGCGCGAAAAGTGGCGGTTATACATCCAACGATCCTTTTACCGCCCAGGATTCCACTAATATCATGGCTTATTTTAACGATCCTGCCCATAACCCTTCGGCATACGTGGATCCCGGCAACCCGCAGCGCTACCGTTATGTAGGCAATACCAACTGGATCAAGGTATTATATCCCGGCTGGGCACCTCAGCAACAGCACTATTTGTCGGTATCCGGTGGCGAGGGGAAAACAACCTACTCGGCCAATATGGGTTATTTTACCCAGAACGGATTGGAAAAAGTAGCCAACCAGGTATATAAAAGGTATACGCCAAGCTTAAAGATTGTATCGGATGTTACCAAGTGGCTTACATTTAATTTCAATATGTCTATGACGCATACTGATAATAATCAAAGCGCCTATACTAACCAGTCCAATCAGGGCGGTGCATGGATCCCGAACGACCTGCGCCCTTTAATGCCCGTGTATAACCCTGATGGCAACTTTTCAGGCCAGGGTAATTATACAAATCCTGTAGCGGTTATAAAGCAGAATGGCCGGGATATCAACTCCGAAAACGATTTCTGGACAACTGGCCGTATTATATTAAACCCGGTTAAGCACCTTACCATTACGTCAGATTATACCTGGAACAGCTATACCGCGTTTGACAGGGAACAGGTTATCCCCTTTAACGAATACGGTGTCGACGGCGCTTTTTTAAATATATTCCCACATACCAATCCATCCAGGGTATCTGAATACCGGCATAATGATAATTACAATGCCTTTAACGCTTATGCCACGTATGAAAACACTTTTGGAACTAAAAACTATTTTAAAGCGCTTGCAGGATATAACCAGGAGTATTTTCATTATGTACTAAGCAATGCCACTGCCCACAACCTGATAGACCCTACGCTGCCGGCAATTGGCACTAATAATGATCCAAAACCTAAGGTAGGCGGAGCCGAAACACAATCCGCCTTAATCGGCACTTTTTTCAGGTTGAACTATATATATGATAAAAGGTACCTGTTGGAGGTAAATGGCAGGTACGATGGCACATCACGTTTCCCGGCTAATCACCGCTATGCCTTCTCTCCATCAGTATCGGCTGGCTGGAACATAGCCGAAGAAAGCTTTATGGCGGGGCTTAAAAGTACCCTTGATGAATTAAAGATCAGGGTTTCTTATGGCCAGTTACCCAATCAGCAGGCATCAAACGGTGTATCTTCATCGGCGCAGTATCCTTATATAGCTACGCAAAGCACAGGTACGGTTAACTATTTATTCAATAACCTGCCGGGTGTTACTGTTGGTGCGCCGGGCCTTATCAGCACTACCCTTACCTGGGAAAAAGTGCAGACAAAAAATATAGGTTTAGATTATGCTTTGTTAAACAGCCGGCTAAGCGGCAGTTTTGACTACTTTATTACCGATACTAAAAACATGCTGGTTGCCGGGCAACAATTGCCGGCAGTTTTAGGTACGGGTGCGCCTTTAAGAAATGCCGCCGACCTGGGGACAAAAGGCTGGGAGTTGAGTGTGAGCTGGAAAGACCGCATGTTTGATAAGCAGCTGTTTTACAGCGTTAGCCTTGGCCTGTCTGATTCCAGGAGCACCATAACCAGGTACGACCTTAACCCAACATTAAGCATAGGCGATTATTATCCGGGCCAGAAACTTGGCAGTATCTGGGGCTTTGTAAGCGATGGCTTTTACAAAACCGATGCCGATGCAGCAAAAGTTGATAACAGCGCACTCGCCGGGTACACCTGGCTTGCCGGGGATATTAAATATGCCGACCTGAATAACGATGGAAAGATTAGCTACGGCAGCAATACGGTAACAAACCCGGGCGATCAAAAAATTATAGGTAATACTACCCCACGCTACCGGTTTGGGGTTAATTTAAACCTGGCATACAAAAGTTTTGATTTCGCTGCTTTTTTCCAGGGGATCTTAAAAGGCGATTTTGTACCTAACGACTACGTTTTTTACGGATTTAAAGGTAACGAGTGGAATATCCCCTATGGGTACGCAACAGACTACTGGACGCCACAAAACCCAAATGCCTATTTTTCGCGTCCGAGGTTTAATGGTTCAGGAAACCAGCAAACCCAAACCATGTATTTGCAAAATGCTGCTTACTGTCGCGTAAAACAAATAACCCTGGGTTATTCGCTTCCGGCACAGCTTATTAATAAACTAAGCCTGCATAAGGTGAGGGTATATGTTACCGGCGCCAACCTTTTTACCATAACATCCATGTTTAAAGGTTACGACCCTGAAATTGTGAGTAATGGCGGCAATTTTGGCACATATCCCATCAATAAATCGGTATCGTTTGGCCTGCAGGCCACTTTATAAACTAATTTAAATCGTTAAATAAGATGAAAAATAAGCATATTATATTCATGACATTTTTTGCTGCGCTAATATTGGCATCATGCAAAAAAGATAGTTTTCTTAACCGCTATCCGTTGAGCGACATCAGTCCGCAAAACTTCTTTAAAAATGAAACCGATTTGCAGATCTATTGCAATCAGTATTACTCAACGTTACCTGTTCAAAACTTTGTGAATGCCGATGACGATTCTGATGATAAGGCAAATGCCTCTATCAACTCCTACCTTGCAGGCACATCAACAGTGCCTACAACAGGCGGCGGATGGAATTTTGGCTTTATCCGTACCTGTAATTTTTTCCTGGCCAACTATTCAAAAGCGACTATAAGCGATGATATCAAAAACATTTATGTAGGCGAAACGCTATTTTTCAGGGCCAATGATTTTTGGGGCAAAGTAAAAACATTTGGCGATGTACCTTACGTTAATAAATATATTGTTGACACATCTAAAAGTGTTTTATACGGAACGCGTATGCCGCATAAGCAGGTGATGGATTCGGTACTCAAGGATATTAACTTCGCTGTCGCCCACTTGCCCGTAGATGCCCCCGATGGCCGCCTTAATAAGTATATGGCGCTTGCGCTAAAGGCAAGGATATGTTTGTGGGAAGGAACTTACCGTAAATATTTTGGCGTAGGCGACGAAACGATTTACCTGCAGCAGGCTACCGATGCAGCAGAACAGATCATGGCTTCGGGGCAGTTTGATATTTACAGTACGGGGAACCCCCAAAGCGATTATTACAACCTGTTTATACAGGATGAACTACAAGGTAACCCTGAAGCCATTATGCCTATGCGTTATCTGACAACAGTATTAACCAATAATTTCGACAGGCAGCTTGGCGAGGCCGGTGACGGGTATTCCAAGGATTTTGCCCGGTCGTTTTTATGTACCGATGGCAAACCAACCTCGCTTAGTTCGCTTTATAAGGGTGATAATACGCCCGATGATGAAGCAACCAACCGCGACCCCCGTTATAAACAACAAATTGCGACAAGAGGGTTCGACTTTTTAAACGGGGATATTATCACGTTACCCCGTATCGGTACGTCAGTTACTTCTACCGGTTATCAGCCAATAAAGGGGCGTTCGTCAAGCCTTGCCGCCTGGAATGCAGGACAATCTACATTTGATGTATTTATTTTCAGGTATGCCGAAACGTTGCTGATAGAAGCAGAGGCTAAGGCAGAACTGGGCCTTTGTACGCAAACAGTATTGGATAATACCATTAACAAATTGCGCGACAGGGTAGGCATGCCCCACATGATCATTGCCAGCCTTGTTAAAGATCCAAAATCAGACTTTCCAGCATTACCGGTACTCATTGACGAGATCAGGAGAGAAAGAAGGATTGAACTGGGATCAGAAGGATTTCGCTTTGATGATATGCACCGCTGGCATGCCGGTACGCTCATCAATAACTCCGAAACAGCTCTGGGTATGAAACTTACGCCTGCACTCAGGGCCCAGTATCCCGCGGACCAGGTAAGCAATATTGTTGTTGACGGTAATAATTATATTAAAGTTTACCCGGGTATTACCCGTACGTGGAACGATAAATTATACTTAAATCCTTTACCTATACAGGAGTTAACCCTGAACCCTAACCTGAAGCAAAACTCTGGATGGTAGTAACAGAGCTTAACTTATTAAAGAAACATCAGTTTTTAACCACAACCTTATTTGCTTCGGGTAAGGTTGTGGTTATGAAATAATTTAATTGGAGTTTTTTATTGGTCAATAATAAACAAAGCCCGATTGGATATACAGAATTTGTTGAGGCGAATGATATCAGGATCAAAGTTTATTTTGAAAGGCATTACGAATTTTTGCAAAAGGCAGTGTCCTGATATAAGGAAGATAGCAAAGCTGGCTTTAAACGGGCGATACAATTACATTATTAACATTATTTATTCAAATGGATTTTTAACTAATAACATGAATTTTAAACAATTAGTCACTCAAATAAAAAAGCAGCTCAGCTTAATTGCTATAGTCTGGGTTTTAATGCCATTAGCGGTTAATGCGCAAACGGCACCAACTCCCGTTGGCCCGGTACCCAACGCCAGGCAAATTGAATGGTACCATCGCGAAATTATAGCTTTCTTTCATTTCGGGATGAATACGTTTGCCAACGTTAATGAAGGCGATGGCACAGCAAGCCCCCAACTGTTCAATCCTACAGCATTGGATTGTAACCAGTGGACAAGTGTGCTTAAAAGCGCCGGGATTACAACAGCGATTTTGGTTGCCAAACATGCCGATGGTTTTTGTAACTGGCCAACCGCGCATACCAATTATTCGGTAAAAAACAGTCCCTGGAAAAATGGTAAAGGCGATGTTGTAAGAGAATTTACAGATGCGTGTAAAGCCTCGGGAATAAAAGCAGCAATTTACCTGGGACCGCATGACAGGCATGATTCCAGGTATGGTACACCTGATTACAGCGATTATTATGCGGGCCAGCTATCGGAATTACTAAGAAATTACGGGGCCATTTGGGAAATATGGTGGGATGGTGCCGGTGCCGACCAGATTACCACGTCGTTTTATGATCGCTGGGCAGATACCGTGCGCAAATTACAGCCTAACTGTGTTGTTTTCGGAACAAAGAACTCCTACCGCTATGCCGATTGCCGCTGGATGGGCAATGAATCGGGACTATCCGGCGATCCGTGCTGGTCAACCATTAACCCGGTTTCTATCCGCGAGGAAGCCGCCCACATTACCCAATTAAACCACGGCGAAGTTGATGGCAGCGCTTATGTGCCGGCCGAAGTAGATGTATCCATCCGCCCAAGCTGGTTTTATCACCAGGAAGAAGATGCCCATGTTAAAAGTGTAGCCACGCTATGGGACCTCTACTTCAATTCGGTAGGCCACAATAGTGTGCTGTTGTTAAACTTTCCGCCCGATAAACGGGGCCTGGTTTCTTCTATCGATTCGGTAAGGGCCGATAGCCTGAACTACCTGATCAGGAGCACATTTAAAAAAAACCTGGCAGCCGGTGCTGTTATAAAATCGCAACATCCTCGCGGCGGCATATACAAGCCGGCTAATATGGTTGACAATAACGAAAGCACGTACTATGCAACCAATGATAAGGCCGTTACAGATACTATAACCTTTAACCTGGGCAAAAAGAAAACGTTTGACGTGTTGATGCTTCAGGAGGTTATCGAATTGGGCCATCGCACAACCGGCTGGTCTGTAGATTATTCATCTAATGGAAAAGATTGGATTCCTATTCCCGAAGCAACCAGCAAGCAGTCTATAGGCTATAAATGGTTAATCAAATTTAAACCGGTAACTGCATCGAGAGTTAGGCTGCGTGTTACTTCCGGTAAAGCTTGTTTAGCCATTCATACTTTTGGTATTTATAAGCAGCCGTCGTTACTATGACGGTTTGATCAGAGCGAACATTCAATAGTCATTCGTCCGCTCAGCTGAATTTTATTGTTGGACAAGTAATAGTTCTGTCCATTATATGCGAAAAATCCGATTTTTTCAAAGGGTTCCTCTGCAATCCATGCACAGGCGGAAAGTGCTATTCTCATGGCTTTTAGTGTTGGGTTGGCTATATTTAACCTTGAACTAATATCACTAAAATGAAAAAAAAGACCAGCCAAAAGAATTGCAAAAAAAGGAATATCAAAATTTGATAACAACGAAGCTGAATTAATAGATCTGATTGCCCAACTTATAGTAGAAATAATAATAGACGATGATGAAAATGATAAAGATTTAGTCCCGGAAATTTAAAGAGTATTTGAAACAAATTCCAAAAAGGGATTAGAATACTTGAAAAACAATCCAAATAGCTGATTAACAGAGTGTTGTTTGGTCGCTGAAAAAGCCGGACAGAAAAAACATCTTAGCTAAAAAAACAGGTAAGGGGCTGCATCATAAATCAAAATGACCGTCTGAGAATCGCCTGTACGAAAATTGCCTCCATCAGGTACCCGAATAAATCACACAAAAAAGAGGCTGATCATGATTTATGATACAGCCTCTTAAACTTATTGTAGTAGCCCGTAGGGGAATCGAACACGATTCACTATCAGTTAATTATGACACTTTGGTGAGTAACTCGGTAATGGGCCAAAAAACGCTTTAAAACTCGCCAGAACAGTGAAAAAAGATGCATAAAATGGACATTTTACCAAAATCAAAAGCCTGTAAATATTTGATTTGCAAGATTTTGATTGTTTTTTGAATTGGGCGTATGTGGTGCCGACGAGAATCGTACTTTGTTACCACAATGTGCTTTAGTGGTTATTGCCTGTTTTTACTTCAAAACCTCACCGGCATTTTATGAGGCCTGGCTGTAAACCCTGTAATCAAATTAGGGATTGTTTTTTAAAATACTGCTAAATGTTATTTTTTTGAAGGGATCAAATTTCGTTGAATAATGCTCAACGTTTGATCAGTTCCGGATTTATCCATCAGTATTTTTGATATAAAGAACCCAACAGTAGATTAAGCCAACGCTATCTTTTAATAATATTCTTACATAGCATCCAAAAAAAACAAAACAATTGTGAAGCATTCCGGTGGCAAACATTTCAGCAACTTTTTAACACATATGTATAATAAAAAATTTTATTGCCTTTAAACCGCCAATTTTTTAATCAAAAAAAAATTGGCGGTTTATTCAGAAGAAGATCTCGCTTTAACTTTTGCGACGCCGGTAGTTGATGGTGTATATCGTATAAGTTGACAAATGTTGTGTTTTTATGTTAAAAAATTGGGTACCTAAATTTGCTTCAAACGTAACTTTACTGTTGCAAAGCGGCTATATTCTTATCAACAGCTGCTGAACTATAAACCAATAAAGCCGACCCGGCAAGTTCTGTAAATTTTGAGTTAAGTTATTAATGCTTGATCGACCTGTATACTATTTGTCGTATTCAGGAAAATTACAAACAGGCCCGGCTCTACAATCGATTGCAAACCTTTTCTGAAGTGTACTTATGAGAGATTAAACCCAAAAAACTTGTTTTGCCGGCCACCGCTTGTGGCCCGCAGTAAACTACATCGGTAATCGATATCATGGATTCTATGATTAATAAATCTGATGATGCAGGTTACCGGTTAAGCAACCAATTAAGTAAACAGTCTTTTATTAAACCAAAGGTAGTGTTAGCTAAAATATATGATTTATTTCTGTGAATAACGGTAATCCATACATAAGCTAACCATATGTAATACCATAGTGTGTTTGATAAAAGCGCTAAATCTTACCAATTTCTAAACCAATGTTTTCAATTAACAAACCAAAATATGAAAAAAAAATATTTACTAAGTACTTTCATGAAAATGACGGTCGTAATAGTATTTATAAGCATTACTATTATAAGTTCCGCGTTTGCGGGTAATGGCCCGGCCGGTCTGCCATATACGGATGTCATAAAAGCCAACGTGAGCAAGGTTATAATCGGTAAAGTAACCGATGAAACAGGATTAGCATTACCAGGCGTAACAGTTACCTTAAAAGGCACTACTACTGCAGTCGGATCCGATGTCAATGGCGTATTCCGTATTGAAGTACCTAATGATCAGGCGGTGCTTGTTTTTAGTTTTGTAGGTTATGTCTCGAGGGAAGTTACCGTTTCCGACAAATCGGTAATTAACGTATCATTAAGGAGTGATTCTAAATCATTAAGTGAAGTTGTTGTTGTTGGCTACGGAACACAAAAGCGCGCCAGTGTAACCGGCGCTGTTTCGTCGGTAAGCGGCAAAACAATATCAGCGTTACCTGTTGGGGGTGTCGACCAGGCTTTACAGGGCCGGGTAGCCGGTTTAACGGTTACCAATAATGGCTCGCCAGGTACTGCTCCAATTGTACAAATACGCGGCGTGAGTTCTGTTGGTTATGGATCCGATCCCTTGTATATTATTGACGGCTTTCCGGGTTCTATCGGAGCTCTTGATCCAAGAGATATTCAATCAGTTGATGTACTTAAGGACGCGAGCGCTGCGGCGATTTACGGTTCAAGAGGAACTAACGGCGTTATCATCATTACAACCAGGAAAGGTTCCAGTGGTAAGGTTCAGTTAAATTTTGATTCGTACGCGGGATTTCAGGAAGTTGTTAAACGATATGACCTCCTTAACACTAACCAATATGTACAATACGAAAGAGCTTTAGACGGAGCTGCCAATATTGGAGTACCGCCGCGTTTGCAACCGGCAAACTTTAATCTGCCTATTTATGCGGGTTCTTCGCAAACATTCGCCCAAACCAACACAGACTGGCAGAGCGCTTATTTCCAAAAAGGAGTTTTGCAACAGCATAATGTCTCGTTAACTGGTGGCAATGATAACTCACATTTTTTTACTTCCGCCGGTTATTTTAATCAGGATGGTATTACCGTGGGTACAAGTTTCAGCCGGAAAAACTACCGTATGAATTCTGATCATAATGTGAATAAATTTATTACCATCGGCGAAACATTCAATGTTTCGGTAACCCGTCAGCGTTTTGGGATCCCCCCCGGCAACAGAACGCCTATTACCAATGTGGTAAGGATGCAGCCATACATACCTATTTACAATCCAAACAATCCTGGCGGTTTTTTTGGCCCTCAGAACAGTTTTGACGGCGCCGACCCGGTTAACCCGATTGAACAGGCATTAATTAACGAGAACCGTAATTTTGGTTTCGGAATACGTGGCAACGCTTATTTAACCGTAAAGTTTACTCCATGGTTAAAATTCAATTCTACTTACGGGATTGATTACGGAACAAACAGGCAGGAACAATACACTCCTATATATAACGATGGGGGTACTTCAAGCAGCCCGCTTGCGTCAATAACCGAAAATACCGGCACCAGCACTACTACCCTGTATACACAGCAATTAACTTTCGACAAAACCTTCGCCAAACACCACGTTTCGGCTGTGGCAGTTTACGAAGTGCAAACCAACCGGAGTGACAGCCAAAACTCTTTTGGCAACCAAAATAACAACATTATACGCACACTTAACAACGCCACCAACATCACCACCAATTATACTTATGGCACCAACGTGCTGCATTCATTAGTAGGCCGGGTGGGTTATGATTTTGAAGGGAAATATTTAATTTCCGGTTCAATACGCCGCGATGGCTTGTCAGTTTGGGCCCCCGGTCACAAATATGAAAACTTCCCTGCGGCTTCGGTAGGCTGGAAGGTTGACCAGGAAGATTTCATGAAGAATTCTAAAACAATCAGCGAATTAAAACTACGGGCCGGTTACGGCGTTACCGGGATAAATGGAACTGTGTTGGGGAATTATCCTTACGTATCAAATGTTTCTGCAGGTGGCACAACGTATCCTTTTGGCAATTTGGCAACAGGTGCTAACTCTGGTAACGGATCTTATTATAGTGCATTAAGTAATTATTTTCTTCACTGGGAAATAACCAAATCAACAAACATTGGTCTTGACCTCGGCTTACTTCAAAACACGTTTACGTTATCAGCGGAAGTTTATAAGAGAAGGACCAATAACCTGATCTTAACCGTACCGGTACCGCCAAGCGATGGCGTTGGTGCACCGGTTGCAAATGTTGGCTCTATGCAAAACACAGGTATTGAATTTACCGCAGGTTACCATAAATCAAGCGGAGACTTTAAATTTGATATAACCGGTGTGTTTGGTTTAGACAAAAATAAAGTTACCTCATTGACAGGAACTGCAAACGGTTCGATAGTGGCAGGCGGCGATGCAGATTTCGGTGGCGGCGGTCCGATTACCAACACCGTAGTTGGTCAATCCATCCAGTATTTTTATGGTTATGTTGTAGAAGGCATATTCCAAAATGCAGCTGATGTAAGCGGCCATGCTACTCAAACCAATGCAGCGCCAGGCGATATTAAATTTAAGGATATCAATAACGACGGCAAAATAGATGCCAATGACCGGGTTAACCTGGGCAGTTATCTCCCTAAGTTTACTTATTCGTTAAATTATTCGGCGAATTATAAAAATTTCGACATTGCTTTGTTTTTCCAGGGTGTTTACGGCAATAAAATATTTAATGCCGAAAAAATCATTCTTGAAGGTATGCCAAGGTTATTTAACTCCGGAGTTAACGTGCTTAAGGCCTGGACACCCAACAATACCAATACTACTATCCCGAGGGCTATTTCCGGCGACCCTAACGGCAACGTAAGGCCTTCGTCGCGCTGGGTAGAAAACGGCTCATACCTTCGTTTAAAAAACCTTCAGCTTGGCTACAATTTTCCTACAGCCTGGCTTAAATCGGCTACTGACGGTCATGTAAGCAAAGTGAGGTTTTATTTATCATCCACAAACCTGTTCACGATTACAAAATACACCGGGCTTGATCCTGAGGTTGGCTCCAAAAACGGAACACTTACAAATGGTATAGACTACGGCCAATATCCTTCGCCAAGAGCGTTCCAGGCAGGCTTACAGGCAACATTTTAACAATCATTAAATTGATATATTATGAAACATAGAAAAATTTATTTATTGTCAACCATTATCTTACTAACGATAACGGTGATTGTATTGTCCTGTAAAAAAACAGCGCTAAATACATCCGACCCCAATAATCTTACTACAGGTAACTATTATAAAACTGCAGCGCAACTAAAGGCGGGTGTTAACGCCATCTACGCTGTTATGCATCAAAACAACCTCGTATCGCGCGAGTGGTATTATTTGCATGATACCAGGAGCGATGAAGTGTTCCCTGGCGGCGGCCAACTGGAAATTCCGCGCCGGCAACTGTATGAAAATACCGATGACCCTACCAACTCGGTTATGAACTCGGTTTGGAATGGCTGGTACACAGTAATATTCCGCGCCAACGTGGTAACCGACAATGCGCCCAATGTTACTGACAATGTTGCAGATAAGAATGAATCGGTTGGCGAGGCAAAGTTTCTTCGCGCCTGGGCTTATTTTGACCTGGTTAGTATGTGGGGAGGTGTTCCGTTGGTAACTACAGTGCCAAAAAGTCCAAACGATTATAAGCCACGTGCATCTGTTAGTGAGGTTTATGCGCAAATTGTTCAGGATTTGAAAGATGCTGCCGCAGTATTGCCCGGAAAATCGGCTACCGATAAGGGGCGGGCCACCGCTTCCGCTGCCAATGCCATGCTGGGCAGGGTATTGATGCAACAAGGCGATTATGCCGGAGCCAAAGCAGCGTTTCTTAAAATTCCAACTTCAGGAGCAGATGGATATTCTTTAACCGCACGTTACCTGGATAATTTTGAGTTAGCGACCGAGTTTAATTCAGAGTCAATTTTCGAAGTTGTATTTGTAGACAAAGGCGATAATAACTACAACTGGGGTGGCGAAAGCGCGACTGAACCACAATCTACAGTCAGAAACCAGGAATACTGCCCTGTTGCCTGGAGAAATCTCATTCCTTCAAACAAATATTTGAATGAATTTGAAAACACAGCAACAGGCGCAGCCAAAACAGACCCGCGTTTTTCATACAGCGTTTACCAGAGCGGCGATACTTATAACAATGGCCAAAGCGTATTAACTGATGGAGATCAAAACGGTAATTCTTCAGTGGTTAACGGCGTTACCAAAAAAATCAGCTGGCGTAAATTTATGATTATCTACCAGGAAAGTTCTGCTACGGCCGGCTTTCACCCCGCCGGAAACAATCAGCGTATTATACGTTATTCGGAAATTCTGCTTAATCTTGCCGAATGCAATATTGAGCTGGGTGATATCCCCGGAGCTGTAACCTATCTTAATATGGTGCGCGCAAGACAGGACGTTGCTATGCCTCCTTATCCAACGGCTCAATTTCCGGTTACTACAAAAAGCGACGTGATTAAAGCCCTAATGCACGAAAAAATGGTAGAGCTGGGCGATGAAGAAGTACGCAACATCGACATTTTAAGATGGCGTAAAAAGGGATATTTCACTACCGAGCCGATTGCTAATTTCCATGCCAACAGAGACGAATTATTACCTATACCTCAAGCCGAACTGGATAATAACCCATTAGTTAACGGTCATCAAAACCCAGGCTATTAATTTATTTTACAGTTAATTTGAAAGCGGGCGGCCTAAAAGCCGCCTGCTTTTTTCTTATATTTAAATTACATTTTATGAAGAGGCTCCTCATAGGTTTTACCATTGCTGTATCACTTTGGTCTTGTAAAAAGCATACACTATTTGTGCAAGTGCCATCTTCCGGCTCGGGCATTGTTTTTAATAACCTGATCACCGAAAACGACTCCATTAACCCCATTGATAACGCTACTGTGTATAATGGCGGAGGCGTGGGTATAGGCGATTTTAATAACGATGGATTACAGGATATTTACTTTGTTGGCAATATGGTGCCCAATAAGTTATATATCAACAAGGGGAACTTCAGGTTTGACGATGTTACTGCAATGGCAGGGGTGGATGGCAAGGGCCGATGGGGAAAGGGTGCATCTGTAATTGATATCAATAACGATGGCCTGCCCGATATATACGTATGTAATTCGTTTGCCAATGATCCACAAAAAAGACAAAACCTGCTGTATATAAACAAGGGGCTCAATAAAGATGGCATTCCTGTGTTCAACGAGGAGGCAAAGGAATACGGCCTCGATATCCGTCTTTTCTCGACAATGGCCAGTTTTTTTGACTATGATAATGATGGCGATCTTGACATGTATTTGACCGTTAATGAGCCGAACCCAGCCGAATTCCCCAACCAATTCAGGCCTATTAATATTAGCGGCACGGGGAGAAGCATGGGACGATTGTACCGGAATGATTGGGATCCGAAACTTAAGCATCCCGTATTTACAGATGTGTCGTTAGCGGCAGGCATCAAGATAGAAGGTTACGGGCATGCTGCAACTATAGCTGATATTAACCTTGATGGCTGGAAAGACATATATGTTACCAACGACTTCCTATCTAATAATATCCTGTACATCAATAACCATGATGGCACCTTTACAGATATGTCGAAGGCGTATTTTAAGCATACCTCGTTCAATGCCATGGGCCAGGATATTGAGGACATTAATAATGATGGACTGGCCGATATATTTGAACTGGACATGAGCCCTGCTGATAATTACCGAAAAAAAATGATGTCGGGGCCGAGCAGCTATAATACCATTCAAAATTTCGACCATTATGGTTATCAATATCAGTACGTCCGAAACACATTACAGCTGAACCAAGGTCCATCTATGGGAGAAAATAACCAGGCTGGCCCCCCGGCATTTAGCGAGGTAGGCTTTTTAAGCGGCGTAGCCCAAACAGACTGGAGCTGGACCCCGATGGTAACCGATTTTGATAATGATGGTTTTCGGGATGTTATTGTTACCAACGGTTATCCGCGCGATGTTACAGATCATGATTTTATTGCTTACAGATCCAATGCATTTTTAATAACGCCTAAGAGCGAAGTTCTTAAACAGATACCGTCAGTTAAAATTCACAATTACGCCTTCCGTAACCAGGATGGTTTGCAATTTAAGGATGTGAGCATGGATTGGGGCCTGGGTATCCCCTCATTTTCAAATGGTGCAGCCTATGCCGACCTGAACAATGATGGCGCAGTGGACCTTGTGATCAACAATATTAATGATGAGGCGCTAATTTATAAAAATACCGCCGGCGAGGATAAGGAAAATGTGGAGCACTACCTTAACATAAAGTTTAAGGGATCAAATCAAAATCTCGAAGGAATTGGAACCTTCGTTGATATATATTACCAGCACGGCTTACACCAGGTTTATGAAAACAACCCTTACCGGGGCTATCTTGCCAGTATCCAGCCTATAGCACATTTTGGGTTAGGCAAATGCAAAACCATAGATTCGGTAGTGGTTAGATGGCCGAACAAATACAGGCAAACATTTTTAAATGTGGCTGCCGATCAAACTTTGGCTGCAAACATTAATAATGCCGGCCAAACCGATACATGGGCAAATCCGGGACAACCAAAAGTACCGATATTTACCAATATCACGGGCAAAAGTGCGATTAACTACATACATCGTGACACAGATTATGCCGACTTTAATATTCAAAAGCTTTTGCCGCATAAGCTTTCAGAATATAATCCGGCGCTGTCAGTCGGCGATATCAATAGTGATGGCTTAGATGATATAGTTGTTGGTGGAAATTTGAAAGAGCCGGCACAGATCTTTTTTCAACAAAAGAACGGAACATTTATACAACGGGGCCTTTTAGAAGAAAAGAAATATGATCACGCCTATCTTGATGGCGGAATTCTGATTTTCGATTCAAACGGCGATAGGTTTCCTGATGTACTAATTACCGGCAGTGGTTATAAAGCAGCCGCAAACAATCCGGCATACCAGGACCGCTTATATATTAATGACGGCAAGGGCCATTTTATGCTTGCAAAGGATGCGCTGCCGGTTTGTTTTAAAAGCAAATTGTGTATAAGAGCTTTTGATTATAATAACGACGGCAAATTAGACCTGTTTATTTCCGGACGGGTTGAACCATGGAGATACCCCGAATCGGTGAACAGCTATATTTTAAGAAATGACACAAAGGATGGAAAAGCAAAATTTACCGATGTAACTAATGAAGTTGCCCCAGATTTAAAAAAGATAGGGTTGATATGCGATGGTCTTTTTAGTGACTTTGACAACGATGGTAAAACTGACCTGATATTAGCCGGAGAATGGATGCCGCTAACTTTCTTAAAAAATACAGGCGGCAAATTTGTTAACGTTACAGCCCAAAGTGGCGTTAGCAATAAAACCGGATGGTGGAACTCAATAGTTGCGGGCGATTTCAGGCATACAGGCAGAATGGATTACATAGTGGGTAATACCGGCCTCAATACCCTTTACCAGGCCAGTGACGAATTCCCGGCCTTTATTACAGCAGGCGACTTTGACAAGAGAAACCGGTTTGATGCATTTCCATCGTTGTACCTGCCGGGTAAAGACGACATTAAACGGGAATACCCGGCAAATGTACGGGAAGATGCTGTTAAGCAAATGATAACCCTGCGTGCCAAATTCACCAATTATCATTCATATGCCGAGGCAACGATGCAAGATGTGCTCAGTGCCGATCAAATGAAAAATGCCTTACGGCTTAAAGCCACCGAGTTGAAGTCCTGCTATTTCAGGAACGATGGCGGGGGTAAATTCACCATAACTCCGCTGCCAATTGAGGCGCAGGTTTCTGTTTTGAATGGGATGGTGGCCGACGATTTTGACGCGGACGGCAATCTCGATCTGTTGATCAACGGAAATGATTTTGGCACCGACGTTTCTATTGGCAGGTATGATGCCTTAAATGGCTTACTGCTGAAGGGTAACGGCAAGGGTAATTTTGCGCCCCTATCAATAGCGCGCAGTGGGATATATTTACCTGGAGATGGAAAAGCCCTTGTAAAATTAAAGGGTGCAAACAATAATTATCTGATGGCGGCAAGCGAACATTTAGGGCCGCTCCGGATTTTTCAATTAAATGCTAAAGTATCTATGTTAAAATTAGATGATACAGATCAAAGCGCTGTTATAACATACAAAAATGGCAGCCAGGCTAAACAGGAATTTTACTATGGCAGTTCGTTTCTTTCCCAATCGTCCAGGTTTATTCTCATTAACGATAAAACAGCACAGGTATCAATAAAAAACACCTCAGGGACAAGCAGGCTTTTTAAATTCTAATATCGTTATGTTAATTACTACCTGACCATTTTAACAAAGCAATTCAACCAGGGCACCCCAGCTCATCGTACACAATATGCTGTATGAAGGTCAGGGTTGTCCTTTTTATTTTCAGGCAGGCGTATATCATCTACTTAAAAACACCTTCGCCTTTACATGCCAGCCATTTGCATTTGCATCGCGGGCTCGCCTGTATTAAATTTAAGTGGCTTCAAATTAAGTGGGGTTAACTTTCCATCCTCTGTTATTTCCACGAACTGATTGGGCTTTAGATCGTAAAAATGCTGCACAGTACCGCTGCCTGCCCAGCGTATCTCGATGTCATCAATCATTTTGGCCTGTCCTATTCCTATCTCCTGCCTTAGCGGAGATGAACCGAAGCTGCCGCCGGAATTTACATCCTTGAACACACTTCGCTGTACGCCATTTTCTGTAAAGGTTACCTTTATCCTCGAGCCAATAGCCGACTTATTTGATTGTGTTCCCACCAATTTTAAACCCACCCAACTATTATTATTTTGGCCCGGATTAAGGTATAATGCGCTTTTGTAGGCATCGCCTATATAAGCGCCGCCCATTTCAATGAAAATATCCTGCAGCCCATTATTCCTAAAATCGGCAAATGATACGCCATGCCCTTTTTGCAAATTGCCGGTGCGCGATGAGCTGGTTACATCCGCAAATTTTTTGCCCCCGATATTTCTGAAAAGCTTATTCGGTATCAGTGATCCAAAATCGGGGTTGCCGGTACCAAAATAGATATCTGGATAGCCGTCATTATCAATATCACCAAAATTGCCTCCCATGCTAAATACCGCCTTGTTCAGCCCAACATCATGGGTTACATTGGTAAAAGTGCCATCACGGTTGTTTTTAAAAAGAAAAATATTGCCGTTATCTGCCACTGGGGTACCCAACGCCTCCAATGCGGCGTAGTATCCCAGGGTTGTGCTAAAATTGTAACTGCCTAACAAAATATCGGGCCAGCCATCATTGTTGTAATCATAAAACCAGGTGGTAAATGTATTTTGTTTGATATTGATGCCTGCCTTTTGGGTAACATCATCAAAACCTACGTTGTTCCCTCCTTTACATTTATTCTTCAGCAAATATTTTCTTCCACTCATGGTAGATACAAAAATGTCGGGCCAACCATCGTTATTGTAATCGGCCGATGTTACCCCTTTCACAAAGTCGTTGATCTGGCAATGGGCCTTTTGCGCCATTTCTTTAAAAGTACCATCGTGATTATTCATATAGAGCGCCGATGGATGGTTATTGTTAGGGTCGGTTCCGCCATGGCTTTCCATCCCGATAAAAACATCGAGCCAGCCATCGTTATTAAAATCGGCCCACACGGCAGTTTGTGTAGGATGCATAAATTTAAGCCCCGCTGCAATGGTAACATCGGTAAACCTGCCGTTACCATTGTTTTTAAGCAATGAACCTGGCTGATTGCCAAAACCGTCCCGAAGCCAGCCTCCCCTCATGATAAAAATATCCGGGCGGCCATCATTGTTGTAATCGGTTTGTTGAATATTAAGACCGCCAACTTCATCCTGTAAGCCACTTTGAGCGGTATGGTCGCTAAAAGTACCGTCGCCGTTGTTATGGAAGTAATGCATATGATCTTGCAGGTCCATACCAGATGTAACAATGTCTATATAACCGTCGCCGTCAAAATCGTCGGCTATGGATCCGCCCGCCCTGCTGTTCAGGTTGATGCCAACATTTGCGGCTACATCTGTAAATGGTTTTACTTTGTACGGCCCGTCATTTGCATTTAAGTTAGGGATCAGGTATTGGGCAGGAACTTGCTCCGGATAGCCATTTAAGGTCATATAAGCTATATTTAACAGCCAGCGGGACTGGGCATCCTGGGGATTGCTTTTCAAAATATTCTCCAGTGCTCCAATTGCCTGCCGCGATCCTGTTTGAACCTGGTGTATGCCTGCCCCCTTAATAGGAAATATGCACGATGCCCCATTGTGGCCAAGCATACAATTGGCACGTTCGCCCAAACGCATAAAGGCAACAGCCTCATCGGGCTGTGTATTTACAGGGTTCATGTAACGCGGCAGCTTCGCAATTTTCGAATATATATCAACAGCTTGTTGTTCGTGTCCTTCCTGTAACTCAAACAATGCTTTTTTCGATAATAGCTGCACATCATAATTTGGAGAACCGGCCTTTAACATCGAATCGCAGGCGGCAAGGCGGGCGTCGGAACTAAAAACATTTTGAGCGTTATAATTTCGCTTTTTAAGCTGTTGCAGCAAGTCGGCCATTTTTATTGGGGAGTGCGGCTTGCATGATAGTAGTAAACTACAAATACCCGCAGCAAAAAGCTTGGTTATTTTGGCAAATCGTGATAGCATGATAATTGGTTAAAAAAACGATCCGAATTTCTGTTCACTAATCAGTTAAAGGCTACCAGATAATAGCAAGCTTTAACCGAAAAGCGGACCAAGAGTTAACATAATATTTTAGCCACCTTCCGGTTAATAGGCGGTTAGTAAAGATAAAAAACGACGACGGCTCGAAACACAACGTTTGTTTATATTCATATAACCCCTGTTTAAACTCCCGGCTAGGTTTGCGTTTGCGCCCCACATCGCTTTGCTAATTCTACATGGTATCCTGCAATGAGGCAAAAGCGGCCTCCGTTTAAAAACCCACTACAGACCAGTATGCTTTTTTGCGTTGCCGGTTTTCATCAAACAATAAAGGATAGGCTTTTTTAACCATGCGTGTCGTGTTGCCGCCTGCGGCGGCTCCGCCCATTAGTCCCCCGCCTCTCTGGTCAAGCCAGCTGTACCGGTCAGATACATTCCAGAATGTAACGTTTGTTATAAACTTTTTATACTGCCGGAAAATATCGAAAGCCATTTTGTATTGCGCTATCTGTTTGGCTTCCAATTCTGGCGTATAACCAGGGTCAGGTACGGGCGTCGTTGTAGCCCCCGGCGCAGGGTTTAGTTGTGGCAAACGTATAGTAATATCCAATTCGGTAAATTGTACCTTTAAACCTAAGGAAGTTACTTCATCCAAAGCTTTACGTAATTCGCCGGGCGATGGCTCATTTAACTTCCAATGCGCCTGCATGCCCACCCCATCAATCGGTACATGGTCCTCAACCAATTTTTTTAACAATTTATATATCTTCTCCCTTTTTACCGGGTGCTCGCTATTATAATCATTATAGTAAAGCTTGGCCTGCGGATCGGCTTCATGTGCATACCTGAAGGCCGCCTCTATAAAATCGGGACCATTGCATATGTTGTACCAGTTGCTTTTGCGGTATATCTGCGTTGTATCATTGCTGTCATCAACGGCCTCGTTAACCACATCCCAGGCGTAAATTTTACCCTTGTATCTTCCCGCAACGGCAAAAATATGATCCTTCAGGCGTTTTAACAGCAACTCTTTGGTAACAGGCTCTCCATCGGCCCCTTTAAACATCCACGCTGCCTCCTGGTTATGCCAGCATAAGTTATGCCCGCGTATTTTAATATGATGACTCGTGGCAAAATCAACAATATCATCGGCATTTTTCCAATTATAAACATTTTCTGAGGGGTGTATAGGGCCCATCTTCATATCGTTCTCGGCCGTTACACTGTTAAATTCTTTGACAATTAATGCAGAATCGGGGCCATGCAAGGCTGCCGTGTTAACGGCCACACCAATTGGGAAATAGCTTTTATAATAATCTTTTAAACCCTTATTCGGATCATCGGCGGTAGTACCTGCCTTGAATGATGAAGCCACCTGGTGTTTTGGTGTACATTGAACGAGCGACAAAACAATAATGGCAATTGCCGGGAGCAGGAAGACCCGGTTAGCTTTTTTATTAACAGCAGAAAAGTTCATTGGTTATTAGTGGTTTTAATTGATAGTGTTAACTGTTTATACTTCGCTCAGCATTGTTTATCCTAAACAGATGACGGTTAATGAATGGTAGTATCTGACAATTTATAACCTAATAATGAAAGCATAGCCTCGCCATATCGTTTGCCTAACAACCTGCACCCTGCTGCATTAAAATGCAGGTGATCGGGTGAACTGGCGCAACCCGCTGATGAAATAACGTATGAGTTGGCAACTGTTTGTGGCAGGGTTGCGATAATTTTATTCATCGCGGCGCAGGCTCCCCCCTGGTCGGCGTTGACCAACTCACCTGCAAGTAAAGGCACTTTTTTAGGTTTCAGCTTTAAATCCCTAATTAAATTATCATAAATTCCTTTTACTTTTCCTGTCCATAACGTATCGTTAGTATTTGATTCTCCCTGGTGTAACAAAACACCTTTAATTACGCCATACTTTTGAGCTAACTTAGCCAGTTCTATCAACCTGGCGTATGGATTGCCGCCATATTCGGCGGCTATACCCTTCATCCAGCCGGGGGCGGTTGCAAGGTATGATTGATAGGTGTCCTTTTCAAAAATCTCGATTTTGGCACCGGCGACAGAAACATTTATAATGCCTATCCGTATCTTTTCAGGAAGATTTGCCACCAAAGTCCGTCCGAAATAATCTGCCGGGGTTAAGCCAGTAGTACACCGCGCGAGTGGCGGCACTGCTGTATACCAATTATCTTTTACCCTGCCTCTTTCGCTGCAATCAACAGCCTGCAACACCTGCAACCTGCTATCAACAGCCGAGGTATCCTGGGATTCAACTTTGGCGTTACCCTCCATATTTGATTGGCCAAAGCATATAAATATGTAAAAATTCTTGTCTTGCGAAAAACTTTTAAGGCTCAACAACGTAAGGCATGTTGCAGCTATCAATCTAAGCTTCATTTTTATAAATAATTTCAATTCTTGAATATCAGGCTTGCAAACTGGTTTAAGGAGCGCCTCCAGGATTGCCACTCATGCGCAGTGCCCGGCGATTCGTAAAACACATGTTTAATGCCTGCTTTTTCAAGTGCTTCGTGAAATCCCTTTACTGTGGTTTGCATTCTTTCAGGCTCGGTAGTTCCAATGCTTAAATAAAGCACTTTAAGCTTTTGGTTAAAAGCATTGGCACCAGCAAATACACCGTTATACATTTTGGTTATATCGGTACCTGGCTGCATGAAGGCGGCACCGCTAAAACCTCCCACAAAGGCAAACTTATCGAGGTTGGTAATGGTGGTCTGCAAAGTTTGAAACCCTCCCATTGAAAGCCCTGCCATAGCGCGATGATCGCGGTCGGTAAGCGTCCTGAATTTTGCATCAACCATCGGGATAATTTCCTTTACAAGCACATCCGGAAAAACATTACCTGCCATACTCATTCCACGGGCGTTAGTAGTAACCGGTTGGGTTGGGTCAGTAGCATAACCCCTATCCATAACAACTATCATCGGCGTTGCCTGTTTCCCGGCTATGAGGTTATCCAATATAAAGTTCATTTTACCTTGGGTGGGCCAGCCGGTTTCGTCTTCGCCCGAGCCATGTTGCAAGTAAAGCACCGGGTATCTTTTGTCGGTTTGTGTATCATAACCAGGAGGTGTGTATACATTTGCCCGCCGCCATGCCTTTGTTATGTTTGAGTAGTAGTTTACCGAACGCACCTCGCCATGAGGCACATCCTTAATCGTGTAAAAATCACCATCCGGATCGGGAATATCAATACCGCTTGCCATCCTTCCCATACCGTAAAAAGTTTGACTGGACGGGTCGACAACGGATACGCCATCAATTATTAAAGAATAGTAATGGAACCCTAATACAATTGGATCGGTAGTTACCGTCCAATACCCGCCGGTGTCTTTAGTCATAGGGTATTTTCTCAATAAATCAATCTGAACACTCTTCGCCTCCGGTGCCTTTATGCGAAAGAAAACGGTGTTATCCGGAAATATTTGAGGATATTTTACACCCGGAATATTAGTGGGGGCAGGTATACCAACTTCATTATAAGAATATTGCGGGAACGTTGAGACATTTACCGGCTTAAAAATAAGTTGTGAAAACATATACAAGCCATTTTTCCAAACCTTAAAGTTATGGACACCCGGCTCGATATAATAGACATGCGGCACGCTTTTCTCTGCCAGGTAATCATGGGTACGTTTGCTAAATGCAATTAGCCCGTCGCTTGATCCGCATGATATCCAAAGCAGCTTCAGCTTTCTTTTTGCCTCGTCGGGGTTAGGGACCAGTTCTTCAGGCTTTTTAGTATTGGGGGCCGAGGAAAAGCCACCTACCCATGAAAATACGTCAAGGTTTCCCAACCCGAAATTTAATGATTGCCCGCCTCCCATCGACAGGCCGGCCACTGCCCTATGGTCCTTATCGGTATATACACGGTATTTACTATCAATAAAGGGTATCAGATCGGTCAACAAATCTTTTTCAAAAACGGCAAAACCTTGTACCTTATCGGGTGCCATGATGTTTCCCGTCGCGCGGTCATCCTTTAAAGCCCTTCCGTTCGGTAACACAACTATCATTGGCACAATTTTGCCTTCGGCATATAGATTATCCAATATAACCTGGGGGCTACCACCGTTATACCATTCTTTTTCATCGCCACCTATGCCATGCAAAAGATACAACACGGGGTATTTTTTACTTTTAGAATATCCGGGAGGTGTGTAAATAAGCGCTCGGCGGGTATTGCCCACGGTTTTTGATTGATAAGTAATGGTATCAATTTTGCCATGCGGAATGTCGGCACGAAACACGTCAAAACCCACCCGCGCCTGGTGAATTATATCTTGTGAATAAACCGGTATGTTAAACAACAGAACGGCACATGCCCCAAAAAACAATTGTTTGATATATTGTAATCTCTTCATTGTTAATATTGTTATATGTAAATTAATTTATCAATTGGTTTGCGGTTGTATAAGCTGGTATTTGCCGCTGAGGTGCATCAGGCTGAATAAATACAACAAGCCATCATAATATGGATCGAAATATCCATCTGCATAAGGTTCAAGTTTAGCGTTCCATAGAGGCCGCACAAAATCGTATTTTGTATTATCGGTTACCATGAGCGAGGCCGCGGCGGAGGTAGCTACCAATCCCAAAGAATGCCGTAACTTTTTTACTCCTCCTGCCGGAAGAATAAAAGCAGGTGTAGATCCATCTGTATTAAACTGATCCTCAAAATCATTTATCCCCTTCGATCGTAAAAAGTTTTGAAAGCGTTTTGCATAATCCTGCTGCCACTTTTTGTCTTTCCCGAACCAAACATAATCCATCGCGATATTCATTGGCACGCGCCAGGAGTCGAAACGAAAAGCCGATGGCATCCGCCTCCCACCGAGTGCCTTACCATTAAAATCGGTATTATCGGGGTTAAGTGCTGTAACGGGGTCACAAGCCCTATGTAAAAATGCTCTTGCTGTATCTGCACAATCCCGGTAAAATTGTTCATGATCGTCTTTTGCATAAAGCGCCCATACCTCGTAAAATGCAGGCAGATGATACGATGGATCTGTCCATCCATACCCGGCGCCTTCGGGCACAAAGGAAATTTGCTTAGCCGCCATGTTTATTAAAGGATGAACATTCGCGGCACCTTCTTTTTTCCACATGGCGTCAAGTATCCGCCTGGCCTCCGCATAATAATTAATGCCTGTACTGTTTCCCCACTTATTAGATGCAAAAAGCAGGTCGGTTACATAATATAGCTCCCCGTCAGACGCAGAACCCTCTGAATTATGCTTCATGGTTTGAGGGTTAATGCTCCAGGCAAAATATCCCTCGCTTGGCCCGTCCTGGTGTTGAAGATACTTTTTTGACCATCGCCATATGCGGTCGAAGACATCTTTTTTATTAAGCTGCACAGCGATCATCATACCATACGAAAGGCCCTCTGTCCTGGCATCGTGGTTTTTCACATCAGACACGTAGGCCATTGAATCGCCTACCTCGAAATAAACCTTGTTGGGGCCTTCAAACACATCATGATAGGCCTTGGCTACCTTTATGTTGATATCGCCCTTGCTGTATCCGGCTTCATGAAAAAGATCAGGATAAACGCCGGAAGCAACAGCCCCTTTACCTGGCATTTTTTTTGAAGCTTTGTGATTTTGGCTATTTGCCAAAGCAGGCAGCAAAGCAATCATTACATACAATAACACTAATTTTTGCATACTTAAGTCGTAGTTAAATAAAGATTTTGTTTTACTAATTTTCATATCGGGTCAATACCTAAAGTCATCCTATTTACCAGGAAACCGTATGCTTTTAATAAAGATGCTTTGCGGAACACCTGCAGGATACCGCACAAAAACATCATGTTGCCCGGTAACATTTTTAAGTTGTTTGCTGAATATTTTATAACTACCGTTGCCTGTAGCGCTTAACGGTATTGTGGCTATCAATTTACCGTTCTGAAGATCATCAAGCCATATTTGAAGCGAGCCTTTGCGATTTGAAGAAGCAAGTACCTGTACTGAAGATGGGGACTGATTTCCAAATTCCACACCAGATATCATGAACCATCCACCATACACCGATGTATTGGTTACCGTTTTATTAACAGTTGCTATTCCATAGTAATTACGATAGCCTGCTGCCGGTAAGGACGAGGCGCCGTCTTTGCAAATAAAGCAGTCGAAGTCTGCCGGTTTTCCTTCTGCAAATAACCCTACACTTGTACCTACCCATGAATTAAAATTTGGCTGGGCTTCATCAAGTTTAACCGCATTAATTGGCCTGCCTAAAGAAACCCAGGCTTTTCCGTCGCCGCTATAATATCCGGTTAGTTGGTGGCCATTTCTTTCCAGTTTCAGCCAAACTGCATTTCCAAAGATGTTGGGCGCGCTCCTGCTCGCGGTATCCATTGTAAAAACAATTTTCCTTCCGTTGTTGTAACCGCTGTAAAGTCTCACCACCACCGCCTGATTTCCGTTAGTAAGATAAATACCAGCCCTGGTAGCGTCATTGGTTGCCCGCAGGTCAACCTTGGTAACAGCGGAATAATAGTGGTCTGTTTCTTTTTGAACAAGATGGGTACGGGCAGTATCGGGTGTAAGCCTTATCCATCCCCTCCGGGTGGTAAGCGAGTAAGATGCTGAGGCTTTTTTGGTGAGGAAATGCCAGTTAAGACTCAATTCGCCGCCGTCAAAATAATCTGTCTTTACACTTGTCCATGAAATGCCCGACCGTAGCAGATTCGGTTTCAGGATAGGTGTAGTGGCCGGGGCCATACCCCAGGGCCTGTCGCCCTCCCAGGTTACGGGGTAAAGAGAGGTTTGGCGCCCGGTGCCAGACCAGTCGTCGCCATCGTACTTCTCATAGCTTTGCCCGATAGTCCACCAGGTGCCGTCGGCTAATTGAACGGGAGCCGAAATGTGGTTAGGACGACGGAAACCCACCTTATCATCGGTAGCCGGTTTAAAAAAATCACCAAGCCTTTCCCATTTTGTCGAATCGCCGGTCAACGTTTTTCCTCTTAACACATATTGTCCGCCCGTAACATCACCGGCAGGAAAGTAATAATAATAGCCATTGCGTTTACACATTACCGGGCCTTCTGCCCAGCTATACTGTAGCCTGGCGTTTACCCAGTCGAGATTTATCACATAATCTGTCAATTGCCCATCCTTACCCAAGGCTTGCAAACGATTAACTTTTTGACCGTTTTTTATGACCATGTAAGGTTTTCCGTCATCATCCACAAAAATGGAGTTGTCATAACCAAGATTACCGGTTTCGGGATTAGACTTTACCTGTACAGGAGCAGACCATGGCCCTTTAGGCGAACTTGCCTTACAAAACCACTGCCCGCCGGCCGAAAAGTAGATCCAGTAGGAGCCGTAAAAGTAGGTTATGGCACCCTGCCAGATACCCACTGAAGGCCTATCGGTAACCCAGGCTGCCTTTGATGATGGCAGCACCCTGCTTATTACCTCCCAATGAACAAGGTCTTTTGAGTGATAAATGGGCAGGTAGGGGTTAAAATGAAAGGAAGAGCCGCAATGATAAAAATCATCTCCTACCTTAAGTAAGGTGGGGTCTGGGTGATCGCCAGGTAACACGGGGTTCACATAGGTGTTAACTGTTTGATAAAACCGAGAGGAATCTGGTATTTTTTCCTGGCCGTTTACCAACAAAACTGATTGCGTGAAGATGAAGACAAGGCCCGTAAGCCGGATTAGTTGGTGCATGATATTAGATAATTCAGATTGTGCCCGGGCGTTTTAAATTGAAGTGTTGGTTTACAGATTGGTTGTTTATCTGGCGGTTTAAGTATTAAACGTTGTGAAACCAACATTTTTTAAATCAACTCCGTCCAAAAGTATTTTGAAAACAGAACTCGACGTGCCACAAATGTTGAATAAATCAACACTTTCGTTGAAATAAGTGCCCTTTTACTACACCTGTGTCTTAATCAGGCAACACAACAGCAAAACGCTAAATCATTTGATGGCTTAATATCCCATTTCTGCACGGAAAGCAAGTTGTGATACCGAAGGTTCATCAGCAATAAACGGCCGCCTCAATTTGCGACAAAATGAGAGCCGTTACCTGGATGTTTTACGTTACAAATTCAAATATGCAAGTAAATATTGCACCAGGTATTCAGGCTAAAATTGCTGTTTTTTTTATTTATGCAATCGATTGTTTTTTATTAATTTATAGTTTATATTTACGTTGTGTGATTTTCACCAAACACTTGTTTGAAGTTGCACCGTTATAAACCTCCTATTTTTGAAATGAAATTATTAGTACATCATCTGCGGCTAAAGCGGGATGCTGTACTAATTTTTTAAACAGTACCGGAATGTTAAACTATCTATTACCACCTAAGCGAGTTGCGGTTAAACGATTGTTCTTAATTATATTCACATTATCAACCCAAATCACTATTCAATGCCAGGGGCAGTCTTTACGATTTACTGTACTTACATCTCACGATGGTTTGCTGTCAAACACGATTAATGCAATCATGAAGGATCGTTATGGTTTTTTGTGGTTTGCAACAGCGGATGGGCTGGACAGATTTGACGGATTAGAACATAAGCCGTATCGCTTTGACCCTGCGGACAAATCGGGCTTTCGCTCCAGGGAAGTTACAAGTATGTACGAGGATGAGGCTGGGCAGTTTTGGGTAGGTACCATGGGGGGCGGGCTATATTACCTTGACCGTTCTCAAGATCAGTTCCGAAATTACAAGGAGAGTGCTGACCACGGGCATCTTGCAAACAGCTACATCAAATCGATCTACGGCGATACGCACGGCCGGCTTTGGATTGGACTGTTAGGAGGCCTGTGCGTGCTTGACCCTAAAACAAAAAAAGAGGTATTTTACAAAACCGATGAGCAAAAACCAGGACAGCTACATTCGGGTGTTATATTATCCATTTTCCGGGATAGCCAGCGCCGAATGTGGATAGGGACAGGTAAGGGCCTTTATCTTTATAACGAACGATCAAACAGCTTCATTGCCTTTATGCATAAAAAAGACGATCCCGCAAGTATACCGGGTGACGCGATAAATACCATAGCCGAATTTCAGCATAAATTATGGATAGGAACTGACGATGGCTTAGGCAGTCTATCAGCAGATTTAAAAACCTTTACAAGTTTCAAATACAGCCCTAATGATGATAGTACCCTTAGCGGCAGCCTTATATACAGCATGGCTGCGGATGGCAATAAAATCTGGGTAGGTACCGAAGGTGGTTTGGATATATTAGACCCAATAACCGGAAAGGTAAAACGTTACAATCATGACGATAGGGATAAATACAGCGTAAGCAGTAAATCCATCCGTTGCATTTATAAGGACCCTGATGGGATTTACTGGCTTGGCACTTACCAGGGTGGTGTGGATAAGTATGACAAAAACCTTACTTTATTTAATTCAAAACAAAACAATGCTTATGATCCTGCCGGGTTAAGCGCGCCATTTGTTTCGTCATTTGCCGAGAATAAGGCCGGGGACTTGTTTGTTGGCACAGATGGCGGAGGCTTGAATCTTTTTCATGTCAAGAGCGGATTGTTTAGTCATATTCCTATAAAATCAAAAACAAGCAGCAACTCGGCCGGGCTTCCTATATTAACCATGATGCTTGACCGCAATCAGCAACTTTGGATAGGCACGTTTCAGGATGGGTTGTTCATTTACAATACAAAAACAGGCGGGTACCAACAGTTAAATGCAGGAAATGATAATGCACACATAAACCACAACGAAATTTTTTGTTTAAAGGAAGATAGTAAGGGCCGGGTATGGATAGGGACCAATGGCAGCGGCGTTAATGTATTTGACCCTGGTACAAAAACCTTTTTTAAATATACGTCAACTCCTGCCTCTGCCGGCGAACGTAATTTGCCTGTAAATGGTTATATCAGAGCTATTGAAGAGGACCGCGACGGAAACATTTGGATTGGCACCTATGGCAGTGGAATAGCAGTCTTAAATCCCGCAACTCAAAAGTTCAGGGTGTATAATAACAAGATTACCGGAATGGCTATTGATCGTCCGTTTTCGTTTTTGCAGGACCATAAGGGCAACATGTGGATTGGCACTGCCGGAGATGGGCTATTTTGCTTTGATCTCGACCATAAAAAATTTGTCAATTACTCCGCCCCAAACGAATTGCCAGATGGCGTTGTACATAAACTATTGGAGGATTATAGCGGCAACATATGGTTAAGTACTGATAAAGGAATATGCAGGCTTAACTCGGTATCTAAAAAGTTTACTCATTATTCCACCTACAATGGCTTACAAAACGATGCCTTCATCGACGGATCGGGCCTCCGGACAACCAGGGGCCTGCTTTTCTTTGGCGGGGCCAAAGGCTTTAATTATATTGACCCGCAGCAGGACGTAAAACTTAACAACAATACTCCCCCGGTATTTTTAACCACCCTTAAAATTAATAATAACGTTGTGTTATCCGGCAGTCACTCGCCGCTTAAACAGGATATTTCGGTAGCAAAGCAAATTGACCTGGATTATAAAGAAAACTTTTCAATCAGTTATTCTGCCATTAATTACACGCTTCCCCAGCAGAGCAGGTATGCCTACATACTTAAATCGTTCAATAAAAACTGGAATTATGTAGGTTCGGCTACAACGGCGTATTACACCAATTTAGATCCTGGCGAATACCTGTTTATTGTGCGGGCTTGTAATAACGATGGGATATGGAATAACTCAGGTGCCCAAATCCGTATTATCATTCATCCGCCAATATGGATGACCTGGTACGCCTATTTGTTATACGCCCTGATGGCTTCGGGCTCGTTACTGTTCATCCGCCATAGGGGGATAAAGAAATTAAAAGGTAAACTGGCGCTGGAACAGGAAAGAAGAGAAGCAGAACGATTGCATGAACTTGATGCGCTCAAAATTAAATTTCTTACTAACCTCAGCCATGAGTTCCGCACACCAATCTCGCTTATCATGGCACCCGCAGATAAGCTGTTGGCAGAACATAAGGATGAACAAACCACAGGCCAATTGGCCGTGATACGGCGCAATGCGCGGCGCTTGTTAAATTTGGTTAACCAGCTTTTAGATTTCCGCAAGTTAGAAGAACAAGAATTAAAGCTTAACCTGACCGAAGGCGAAATATTTTCATTTGTAAGCGATGTTGTAGATTCTTTTCATGATCTGTCAGAATCGCGAAGCATCACCTTTAATTTTAAGGCACCCGCCGAAAAATTGTTCGTTCGATTTGATCACGATAAGGTAGAGCGCATTTTATTTAACCTGCTCTCCAACGCATTTAAATTTACACCACCCGGCGGGACGGTTTCTGTTGATGTTATTCAGCACCCTACGCCGCACATCGATAAAACTACTTTGGAATTTAAAATAAATGACACCGGTATCGGCATCAACCCGGACAGAAAACACCTGATATTTAAGCGGTTTTACCAGGCCGGGGAAACTAACACCGCAAACGTAAATCCGGGAAGCGGAATCGGTTTGTCAATTACTAAAGAGTTTGTTGAAATGCACGGTGGCACCATTACTGTTGAAAGCGAATTAGGAAGAGGTTCAGATTTTAGTGTGAGGATCCCTCTTGAAGTTTTTGCTGAGCGGTCAATACAAGTTCAACTTGCTGGTAAAACAGATATTAGGGAAAAGGAGCCTCGTACAAAAAGAAATATTGCCCAGGCAATTACAGACATGCCATTACTGCTTATTGTAGAAGACAACGATGAGTTTCGTTTTTACATTAAAGATCATTTAATGGCACAATATAAAATTGTTGAAGCTTCAAATGGTATAGAAGGTTGGGATAAGGCGCTATCATGCCATCCTGATTTGATCATTAGCGATATTACCATGCCATTTATGAATGGTATTACGCTAAGCAGGAAGATAAAAGCTGATAAACGAACCAGCCACATTCCGTTTATAATGCTTACTGCCTGCACGCGCGAAGACGAGCAGTTAAGAGGGCTTGAATCGGGGGCAAATGATTACCTGACCAAACCCTTTAATTTTGAAATATTAAATATCAAAATTAAAAATCTGTTGCAGCTGAATACCATGCTGAAAAACACATATAAAAAGCAATTGACGGTCATTCATCCCGATATAGCGGTTGAATCTGGCAGGGAGAAGTTTTTAAACAAGGTGATCAATTATATAGATAACAACTTGAACAATCCGAAATTTTCCGTTGTGGACCTTAGCGAACATTTGGCAATGAGCCGGGGAGCACTTTACACGAAAATATTTGAGCTTACCGGTCTTCCGCCCGTTGAATTTATCCGCTCCTATAAGCTTGACCGTGCTGCGATATTGCTTCTAAAGAGCGATCTGACAGTTACTCAAATAGCTTATGAAGCAGGTTTTGCAACACCGCATTATTTCTCCCGGTCATTTAAAGAAAAGTTTAACATGTTACCATCCGATTACAGAAAGGCAGAAAATAACAGCGTGATGGTATAGAACAGAATCCCGTTTATTATTGACAACATCAACCTATACCCGTAAAATTCACGTGGCTCCATTTTGAACGAAAATGCATAAAAAGAGAGCGCAGCTTGTAGATTTTTCGGACATAAGTTGATTTCTAACAACACAGCGTGTAAACATATTTATCTCAATATGTTTACACGCTGGTAGGTTTATCACGAAACTTTCGGTAAGCAGTGTTTAATTGAAGTTTATCCAGTCAACTTCTACATGACCACTGCCTTCTGTTTGCACAATAATATTTTTTACGCCGGCAGGTATCGCTGTTAATGCTTTTTTAACAATGCTCCAGTTGTTGCCCTTTGGTATAATAACTTTTGCTATAACCTTGTCCGGGTTATCTTCTGTACTAATTAATAAAGTTCCGCCGGTTGCCGAACAGGCGTTTACACTAACATATCCCGCTGTTTGTTTACCAAAAAACACATTGTTATATTTTATCCATGAGCTGGCTTTATTGAAAACCGCTTTCCAGCCCTCGAATTTGTTTAGTGTATCTATAAACTCTGTCTCTACTCCATCCGCGCTTTTGGCGCTATACCTATCTACCTGTATTTTTGTTGATGAGGCGGTTATGCCAATGCCACGCAGTGTAGGGATGACCTTGCGGATAGTGCCATTTTTATTAAAAAACAAACTATCGGCCCGTACAGCCCGGTTTTTATCAAAGGCTGGCGATAAGTCGTTGTTATGATAAAATAAGTACCATTGATTTTTAAATTCTATGACAGATTGATGGTTGGTCCAGCAACCCGAAGCTGATTCGTCCATAAGTACCCCGGCATATTTAAAGGGGCCAAGGGGACTATCTGACATGGCATATTCAAGCCGTTCTGTTTTATCGGCCACATGCGGATAAGTCATGTAGTAGATACCTTTTCGTTCAAATAAATAAGGCCCTTCCTTTAATCCCTTATCGGGGAAGCCATCAAGTTTTATCGGCTCTGATGCCAGTTCAAGCATATTAGCTTTGAGTTTAGCGCCGTACAGGTTTCCTTGCGCCCAGTAAATATACGCCTGTCCGTCCTTATTAATTTGCACATTTGGGTCTATACCATGAACCCCGGCGATGGGCAACGGTTGCGGAACAAATGGGCCGTAAGGTTTATCGGCTATTGCAACACCAATTGAAAAGCCCTTGGTGCCGCCGGGTTTTGCAGGTGCCGGGAAATAAAAATAATATTTCCCGCCCCGCTCAATACAGTCAGGAGCCCACATGCTATAAGCTGCCGGGTCGGCCCAGGGCACTTTATTTTGGCTCACAATTACGCCGTGATCCGTCCAATCGGTTAGGTTGGCTGACGAGAACACATGATAATCCTGCATACAGAACCAGCCAGCCCGGCCATGCCCGGGGGTAGCGGGAATATCGTGTGAAGGGTAAAGATATATCTTGCCATTAAAAACACGTACCGAAGGATCGGCAGTAAACTGGTTTTGTATAAGGGGGTTTTGCGCCATTAAGCAATTAAACCATAAGATAGATACAATCAGCGCCGCGCATTTTTTAAAATTCATCATCATTTACAAGATAGTGCCGCAAGGTAAAGGGATTACTCATTTCAGAATAACACTGATTAATACAATTGCAACACTGGTGTTTATAATCAGATAAATGGGGCATTTTGCTTTGCATGAAACACATGCCTGCTTTAAACAACCGGATTAATGCTGGATGGTCTATTTATCGCCCAATCGAAAATAATCGAAATCGGCATATCCGCCGGTAACTTTTGTGGCGTAGTTAAAAAGGCCAAACCGGTAACCCATAAAATGAGGAATAGTATACGCCATTTGAAGCGTGGTGCCAATGGAAATCCAATTATTTCCGTCGGTGCTATAATAAAAATAGGCTTTGTCGGCCTTATCCTTAAAATCACATGCGGCCTTTAAATACACCCGGTTTTGGGCTAACGGAATACTTGCCGACTCTGCCGGCGAACCGCCCTGCGCATTTACCATAACGATAAACTTATTGCCATTTTTAACCTTTACACCCACCCATCCAAATTTTTGCTGTAACAATGCAAGGCCGGCACAATCACCATCTTTAAGCCCGGATACATCAATAGCTGTAATGGCCGAGCATTCAGGGCCAAATGTGCGCTGTGTAAGCATATTTCTCGCCGTAATTAAAGTAGTATCAAGCCTCCCTGTAGTTAACCTCAAGTATCCCTTACGCTGCTTTAGCGACCATAATTGATTAACATTATTGTGGTTCCATTGCCAAACCAGGAGCAAATCGCGTTCGCCGCGCCTGCGGTTAAACTCATCCGATGAGATGATACCCGGCATTAGCGGTTTGTTTGCCGGTAACGCGACAGTATCGGGCACCTGATGATTTATACCCAATACAGGCCAGCCAGCCTCCCATTTTACCGGCACCAGGTAAGGCACCCGGCCTACTGAACCAAAATCGCGGAAAAGATAGGCAAACCACCGGCCGTTTGGTGTATTTACCAAACCACCCTGGGCTACGCCTTTGTCTTGCAATGCCAGGCGGCCTTCATATGGGCCGGTAATTTTATCTGCCCGGTGAATAAGAACACTTCGCATTCCACCACGTGGCCACGAAATATTGAACAGGTAATATTTCCCCTTGATTTTGAACATCTGCGAGCCTTCTGCCGGCAATCCTAAATTCGGTCCGGCAGCCAGGCTGGCGTTCTCTATCAGCACCTGTGGCTTCGTGTCAGGTTTTATTCCCGACAGGTCATCCTTCAATTGCGCCAACATGATGCGCCCGCTTCCATAAATCATATAAGCTTTGCCATCATCGTCAAAAAACAAGGAGTGGTCATGCAGGCTTGGTTTAAAGGATATAGCCTTCCACGGGCCTTTTTCAATATTATGCGTGGTATAAATATAAGTTTTGCCGGTATTGCCCGCAAAAGTAGATACATAGTAAACGCCATTGTGATAACGCAGACTGCTTGCCCACGAACCTCGCCCATAGCTACTCTTACCGTTGCTTAGATTTAGGTCATCAGTATCATCCAAAATATCGTATGCATAGCTAACAAGTTTCCAGTTAACCAAATCTGTAGATTTCATGATTGGCACCCCTGGGCTCATATGCATAGTAGTACTGCTCATGTAATAAGTATTACCTACCCTGATTATTGAAATATCAGGTACGTCCGCGTAGATAATTGGATTATGAGCCGTTTGTGCCAAAGCCGCGGAGGTAGCCAATAAAAAAAAAGCGAATCCCAGAAAGTAGTTATTGAAAATTTTGCTCATGGTTGGTTTATGGTGTAATATGCATAAATAGCAAAAAAACACGCTTAATTGCTTTATTCACAATTAAGCGCACTTAATATATTAACACAACAAGGCAGCTTAGTCTTTAAACAACAGCGGCGCAAGTTCTTTCAGGCTGCGGCGCCAGGTTAGAAACTCATGGGCAGTATTCTCTGAAATAAAAGACACGGCGTTGTAGCCTGCTTCTTTTAATGCAGCCGCAGCGTTATTTACGCCACCAGGATTTTCCTTGCTGCCGCAACTTATAAAAATAAGTTTAGCCTTAGGTTTATCTTTTAACTCAGCGGGCGTATAAATCCCGCCGCTTAAAAGACCGTAATAGGCAAATTCATCGGGCTTGGCAAGTGTTATTAAATGCGTTTCCATGCCGCCCATTGATAACCCTGCCATAGCGCGGTGTGCCCTATCTGTAACCGTGCGAAAATTGGCATCTACATAAGGCACTAATTCATCTGTTAACACAGTTTCAAAAGCATCAATCTTAAAATTCCTCAAACCGCCTGCGCTTATTTTAATATCATTGGTCATGCCGTAGGTCATCACGATGATGAAGGGTTTTATTTTGCCTTCAGCAATCAGGTTATCCATGATCAGATTGGCATGCCCCTGGTTGCTCCATGCGGTCTCGTCTTCGCCCCAGCCATGTTGTAAATACAGCACGGGGTATTTCTTCGATTTTTCCTTGTCATAACCCGGAGGCGTATAAACGAAGGCCCTTCGCTGCGTATTTGTACTTTTTGAAGGAAAAAGTATTTGCTGCACATTACCGTGGGGTACATCCTTTAAGGCATAAAAGTTCTGGTCATGAGCAGGTATTTCTATACCGCTTTCCCAACGGGTGGAACCGTAATAATTTAATGTGCCCGGGTCGTTAAAAATGCCTCCGTCAACTATTAAGTGGTAGTAATGGAAACCCTCATCCATTGGCCCTTCCGTTGTGCCCGAAAAATATCCGTCGGTATCTTTCACCAGTTTAGTCCCGCCTCTTCCGCCCAGGCCTAAGGTAACCCGTATGCTGTCGGACTTTGTTGCTTTTATACGAAAACGTGCATAACCTTGCGAATTAACCTGGGGATATTCCTGGCCAGGCTGGTTAAGGCTTGAAGACCGAAAATCTTCTTTGATCTCGCCTGTGCCGGTTTGTGCTTTACAAAGGCTACCGGCCATGCAGGCTGTTAATAAAATAATTGAACATTTAAAATTCATATCTTTATAATTTAAGTTTCAGGATAGCTGCATTTCCGGAGCGCATTTAAATAAGTTAGTGAGTCCTGAAATTCCACTTGGAATTATCACTATTCATATCAAATTTGGCGAGTGTAGGCGTGCTGTCGCCAGATGAAACTAAAGCCAATTGCTCTTTCGAATTTGGAACCACTTTTGGCATAATCCGATAAGTTCCATCAGTCAGCTGATCAATTCGCCATAATTGTTCCGGCGCACCGGTAAACGTTGGTACTGTCACAAGCTCAGCTTCGGCTGTTGCTGCTAATGCGCGATCTGTTCCGGCAATTACTATTTTATAATATGGTCCGCCCAGGTATCCTCCTGCGCCGGCGATCGGCGAAATTGCCCATTTTTGATGTGGGCGAAACATATAATCACTTATCCGCACACCAATGTTTCCGGCTGGCCAGCCTTTAACTACATCTGCTAACTCCTGTGATGGTACCGGTTTCACCGGTTCATCATTATTCCGGTTAAATCGCATCCCACCAGGCATTCTTGTAAAATCAACGCCCAATTCTAAGGCATAGCCCCTTCGCTCAGACTCAATCTCATAAGTTCCTTCTTTAAAGTTATCACCTGCCACCGGCCATCCATTTTTCCATAGTAGTGGGCGAATGCCTAATACGCTACGGCCACTTTGATCCAGATCTGCCTCGTAATGGCAAGACATTTTTTCAACGCCATCGCCAACTATAATACGTCCAAAATGTCCTGGTCCAATCAGCCTGTCGCCGGCTGCCACTACCATTTTGCCACCTCCTTTTAACATATCCCTTCCCATATTATCAATATATGGCCCTGTTACTTTCCTGGATCGGCCAACAACAATATTATAAGTTGAGTTTGGGCCATCGCAGCATGTGCCGTGTGTTCCAAGCAAATAGTACCACCCTTCCCTGTATAACAAATCTGTGGCCTCGCAATCAATAGCTATATTTAATGCTTTATTACCTTCAACACGCTTACCCGTTTTAGGATCAAGCTCCACAAGGCGTATGTATCCAAAATAGGTGCCGTAGGATAACCATAACCGTCCATCGGTTGGGTCAAGAAGAAGCCCCGGATCAATAGCATCACAATCTTCAATACCATCAGACGAAGCAACTTTTACAGGTTCTGAATATTTAAAATCTGGTGATTTTGGATCAAGCGACTTATTCCACATGGTCAGTATTGTTCCGTTATGACCGCCTGCCAGGCCACCGCCGGTGGCACCATAAACAATAAGGTAGCGGTCACCAATTTTTAATACATCAGGAGCGGCCCCGCCGCCGGGTCTTACTCCGCCTCCATTCCATGTCCAGCCATCTTCGGATATTAACCCGCCTCCAAACGTTCCGAATGTGTAGTACTTTCCATCGCATTCTGCAATGGTGGAAGGGTCATGTATAAATGGTTTGCCAACTTGTGCATTGGCCTGTGGGGCTAATAATAATGAGAACAGGGATATAGTACTTAATACCTTTACTATTAATTTCATAATAACTCAATTGCTTTACAAATCCGGTGTTAAATGCGATGATCAGTTAATTTATTGCAGCGTGATAGATACATCTTTTATCGGCGCTCCCTTTTCATCCAGCAGCCGAACACAAAAATCACTGAGTCCGGGCCCATTGATCACTGCTCCGCGTATGATGTTTTTTCCCTTGTTTAGCGTCAGCCGGGGCGAAACGCAATCATCCATTACCATGCGCCTGTCCCCATCAAGTATTACTGCTTCTTTGCCATTTAGCCACCACATTGATCCTCCGTTTGAGCCCACCGCCAATCTTACATTTTTTATCTCCCTCGGGCTGTTTACTATAGTTACTGCCCAAAATAATACAGCATAGGTCTGTTTCCTTAACCCATAGGCCAGACGGAATAATTTGATGTTGAAATTGGGGCTTTCCAATGCATGCCATAATAATTCCTGTTCGCCAACTTTTACTTTTTCTCCATTCCGGGGAATAACCGTAAACTGGTTTGAGAAATAATCGGTTTCAAATTGCGTTTTCAGATAGTTAACGGTAAAAACAAGATTACTGCGTATTGATTTGTTAATGGGTTCTAATAGTGACCAGCGCTGAATAAATCCTTCGGCATTCGGGTTTTTTTTTGATGCGGTAGCCGGGGTAAAGAATGGCGCGACACTTCGTGCGGTATCATTTTCGGTTATAACATCGATCTTGCCTGAGGTTGCAGACTGGCCTTGTAATCTTAATCCTAACAGAATTACAAAGCCCGCCGCCAACAATAATGCACTGCGTTTAATATTCATGGTAGATACTTTAACTTAAATCAATTTTGGTAAATAATGGATTGTCGAAAATGCATTGATGTTCCGGCCGATGCATTGCATAAAAATCGTTTGCATGGAACATCGACAGGCTGATACCCTCACGTTTCATTGATGATACTTGGGGTTAACATTAAAATGTTTCTTCAATTTTTAAAAATGGCTTATAAATTATTGGCTCAAAACTATACCTTCAGAAAAGGACATCATCACACTATTCGGCAATAAAAGTCAACTTTTGTCAATAATACAGCATGAATTTTAGGTTATGACAGATTTTTCCATTATTTATTCGAACATGTCCTTGATGCCATTTCCTGTCGAAATAAAAAAGTTGTCCCTGCGGCGAAATTCTATGCAAAAAAACTTAGCCCTCATTGCTTATCAAAACCTGGTGACTGAAATGAAATTTCACATCAAACCAGCTCAGACAGATATGTTCTTCAATTTTTCTTAAAACGGTTTGAAAAAATCCTCAGCAGGATTACTTGTATAAGGAGAGTTTTAAAGGATCGAACTGATCAATTAAGTGCATTGATTCCGGTACTCCGCTTCCGAGTTGCCCGGCACAGTCTTGTATAGGGTAAAAGTACCAGCAATGATCATGATCTTCACCAGGCCTGCCGGAATACGGCTTAAACTGAGCACTATGAGGCAAAAACAGCAAAACGCCTGAACCATTTGCCAGATTTTGCCTCATAGTATATTTCTTCAAATCTATTCATGTTTTTTACGCGGGATCATTTTACTGAGGAGAAAATGAAGAACCAATGCGATGACCGTCCAGTATAAAGCACAGGCCAGCACCCTGATCGGAGGTGCCGGATCCGGATCGTTAAATATGGGTGCCAGGGGTCCTACCAAAACAATTTTGAGAGGATAGATGATGGCGGCTACGGTACGCTTCCAGGCTATTGGTGAGCCAGTTCCCGGAAACCACTCTCCGTTTACGGGTCCCAGCAGTAAATTAGTGATGACCTGGAAGGCAAACGCCGACACCAGGAAGATGACAATGAATTTTGTTCTGGAGACCTTCATTTTATGTGTTTTATAATTATTAAAAGTTCTTTGTTATTCAAAGTTAAACAAAATCACTTGATTTTTCCAATTGATTTAAGAAAAAAATTACCGGTTTGGCCGGTCTTGATCAGCAGGAAAAAAATTTGCAAGTATAAAAATAATTAGTAAGTTTGTACTTACGGTAAGCAATGGCTTACATATTTAATTATGAACAGTAACTTAGCTTTTAACGCCTTAGGCGATCCGACCCGGCGGTCCATCTTCGAAAAATTACAACAGGGCCCTTTGTCGGTCGTACATATCGCCGAAGGGATGAGCGTGAGCCGTCCGGCAGTTTCCCAGCACCTGAAGGTGCTGAAGGAAGCCAAGCTGATCAATCTTCGGACCGTGGGCAATAACAATATTTATGAACTGAACCGGGAAGGCATTATCGCCATGAGAAACTATTTAGACCAGTTCTGGGACGAAGCATTGGCTAACTTTAAAGCATTGGCAGAACAAACCGAAAAAGAAAAATAATGGAAGCTGCCAAATTATTATCCATCAAAAAAGAATTCACCGTCGTCGCCTCTCAGAAGACCGCTTTCGATGTGTTTACCCAAAAAATGGACCTGTGGTGGCCACGCAGCCATCATATCGGCAGTGCCGACATGACCGAAATGGTTGTAGAAACGCATGCGGGTGGCCGTTGGTATTCAAAACATGCCGATGGCAGCGAAGCCAATTGCGGACATGTGCTGATTTACCAGCCTTATGACCTGTTCGTGCTGGCCTGGCAGATCAACGCCGACTTTAAGTGCGCCCCTGATCTGGTCACCGAAGTCGCGATCGAGTTCATTCCTGAAAGCACCTCGACCACGCGCATCCGTTTTGAACATAAAGACCTGCACAAGCTGGGCAACGGCAAGGTTGTGGAAAGCATGGACGGCGGCTGGGGTATGATCCTTCAACTTTATAAAAACACAGCAGAACATGAAGCCTAAAATACCACTGCGAGTAGCCAGCGGCCTGATGCTGCTGCACACCGCCGGCCATACCATCGGTGCATTAACCTGGAAACAAGCCCCTAATACACGCGTCGCCACGGTCATCACCGGCATGCAAACCGAGCACTTTGATTTTATGGGCCGCTCCACAAGCCTCGGCAACTTCTTTGACGGCTATGGCTTCATCATGATCGGTGTCCTGTTATTGCTGACGGTCATGCTTTGGCTGGAGCCCAGCCGCAAATTCATTTTGCAGATCGGCTTGTTCCTGTTTTTTATGGGTGTTATTGAACTCATTTATTTCTTTCTTTTAGCCGCGGTGTTCACGCTGCTGGCCGGAATATTAACCCTTTATGTTTACCTGATATGGAAACCATCGAATTAAACACCATTAAAAAAGAGATCACCGTAGCGGCTGCGCAGCAGACCGCCTTCGAAGTATTCGTCAACCAAATAGGCCTCTGGTGGCCCGCCTCTGGCCATACCGAAGACTGTACCATGGTCAAAGTCGGCCTGGAACCCCAAACCGGCGGGCGCTGGTTCGGCTTTAACAGTGACGGCCGCGAAAGCGAATTAGGCAAAGTCCTGATCTATGACCCTTATGCACTTCTCGCGCTGGATTGGCAGACAGATGCCAACCTGCAATTTGACCCGGAATTGCATACCGAAGTACGTGTGGAATTTATTCCCGAAGGCGACAAACAAACCCGTGTTAAACTGACCCACTTTGATGTGCAGCGCCTGGGCGGAGCAGTCGGCGGTATTAATGAGGGCTGGCGCGGGATCATGGATGTTTACCGGAACTTCATCAGCAATAGCTTCAGCACTCAGATCGCCATTTCGATTAGTCCCGAAGCCGCATTGAAAAAGATCAGCGAGGTCGCTAACTGGTGGGGCGTCGGCTTTGAAGGCCGCGCCGAGAAAAGGGGCGATCAGTTCATCATCAAAATGGGCCCCGAAGCCTGGTTCAACTATACCGTTACCGAACTAACCGGCAATAAAGTAATTTGGCATGTCGATGATTGTTATATGCCCTGGTATGAAGATAAACACGAATGGAAAGGTCATGATATGATCTTTGAGATCGACGGCCACACCCTAACCTTTACCCACCTGGGCCTGGTGGCAGGTATTGCCTGTTTCAAAGATTGCGTACCCGGCTGGACTCATTGGATCCCCCGCAGCTTAGCATCTTATTTTGAGACCGGCAAAGGCGACTTTAAACAAAGATGAGCTCGTATCAGACCCATGTATTGATCACCGGCTCAGCGAATGAAGCTTTTTGAAGCTAACCCTGGTGGCTAATTGGAGGACCAAAGATTTTGAAGGCAGTAGTAGCACCTTAAGTGATGAATTTATCATTTGTCACCCTGGTACGAATTATGCCAAACATAAGGTGGTAGAATTTATCCCCGGCCAAAAGCCAGTTTGGCTGGTAACCGGGGGCAAACCGGACTGGCTGAAGAACCAAAAAGAATGGACTAACCCCCGAAAAAGAAGTCTATGAACGCTGTTCTAAGGGCTGGGATTTAGTCATTAAATCCATTTACTTAACTTTATAACACACAACAAAACACTTTAACTTATGGCACACGCGATCAACTGGTTCGAAATACCAGCTAAAAATTTCGAAAGGGCAAAAGCTTTTTATGAACAGGTGTTAGATATCCAAATGATCCTACCTTTCGATGGTATGAAATACGCGATGTTCCCTGCCGACATGCAAAAAGGCGAGATCGGCGGCGGCTTGTTGGAGGAAGAGGGCTACGAACCCTCGCAGCAAGGCGCTCTCATCTATCTGAATGGTGGCGAGGACCTGGCTGTTCCCTTAGCCAGGGTGGAAGCTGCCGGTGGAATTATCACTCTACCTAAAACTTCTATCGGCCCAAATGGCTTTACCGCGCGTTTCACCGATACGGAAGGGAACCGCGTCGCTTTTCATTCAATGAAATAACTGTATTGTTGTGCCAGTCCATGCGGGATCGCTTATCACCCGCCAACCGGCTGGCACAGCAGTATGCACATCGCCTGCCGCTGGTTGCTACAGGCGATGTGCATATCAGTGTGTTATTTGAATTCTTCTTCTCCTAATCTATTCTGAACCTTTTGAAAATATTCTTAGCGGTAACAGCTTAATTTTTCAATTCTTATAAAAACGATTCGAGAATTTCAGTTCATCGGTCTATTGAAGTGGCCGATGGTTCCACATTGTTCACCTTGAGAAGAAATCGAACAGATACAACTAAGATTAACGTTTCGATATTTTTTTCGACTATTACAACAAACAACGACGCTATTTGAAGAAATCCCGAATCATTAAGGATCAATCCGAAAAGTTGGGGGATAAAAAAGTCAGGCATATATTTAGCAAGTCTGAATAAGAAGAAAGAAGTATCTCTTACACCTCTTAAAGATGCTCTAAAAGCTTTGAGCTTAGCATTGAAAGATTCTGCCGAGGCGTTGGTACTTCTGTTATCGAAGAAGTTTAGGATAGATTCATAATGCGATTTGACAGATCTTGCAACGGTTTTAAAAGATTCAATTCCTGCATCTTCTACATCATTATACCAGATTGCCAGTCTTTTAAACGCCTGCTGCTTGTCTTTACAGATAGTGAAAATCTGCCCCAGCCGGACTGACAGGTTGTAGGCTTTGAGCAGCAAGGGATACCTTGGAAACAACAGATCAGCTCTTTCTTTCTGTGATACAGTCCACTTAGATGGGTGTTTAAATAGCAGATACCTGCTTCTGGCCAGTAATTGTTTTAAAGTATCCCCGTTGCTAAATACTTCAGGCTGATAGCTTTGCTTGTTTTTTTTAGCGTCCTCTATTGCTTTGTTCTCTTGCTCTAATGCTTCCCAGCGATATTTGATCCTTGCTTCCTGTGCAGCATCATAGGCCAGCTTTTGTACATGGAACCGGTCAACAACACGCACAGCATTAGAAAAGCACCTGCGGATAGCCTTGATCATGTTAGCAGCCATATCCATCGTCACTTCCTTAACTTTATTCCTTTTACGGACAGGTACTCGCTCCAGTACAGCCATAATCTGTTCGGCCTGTGTGCCTTTTATCATCGCTACGATAGCCTTTTTACCACCTTTGGCTTCTTTATTGGTAACAATGGTATACAGTTCTCCGTTGCTTAAGGCGGTTTCATCTATACTCAGGTAAGGGCCTATATTATCTGCAAACAGCATCCACTCCTCTGCATGCCATTTCTGACCCCAGCTGTGAAAATCACTCAGGTGATCTTTATATTGCTGACCGAGCTGCTTGCCGTCCACCTCATATAACTTGCCTAACAAATGGCTGCTAATAGGATGATTATCCAAATATACCTTTTAAAAAAGTGCCGAATTCTGTAGTCATCCGCGCTCCCTTCCTTACTAAATCCCAGTCTCTTGTAATGATCTCACCACTTGCTTTTACTTCCCATCTGCGTCTTTTGATACAAAGCGCTACTTTATGGCCATGAATAGGAAAATCCTGTATGGCCGTTTCCGGTAAGAAGCCCCTGGATTCCAGTTGTGGCTTCTCATAACCTGATGGAGCAAGGTTCTTTTCTTCCAGGTAAATGTTCAATTGCCCGCTCTCAGATGAGCGAACATCCATAAGTTCAAAATATTCTAAAAGACCTTCAGGTAAGATTAAACGGACAAGGGTTTCGTATGCTGCTGTCAAGGGTATTCGTATTTGTTATTCCTATCCCCAAAACAAATACTTTTTTTACTCCCCCACAATTATTTTGCTTGATCCAAATTATTGTTGATTAATAGCGAATTATCGGGCAAAAAGAAAGGGGAAAAGTTATCTTTTGATAACCTTTCCCCTCAAGTAGCCCGTAGGGGAATCGAACCCCTGTTTCAAGAATGAAAATCTTACGTCCTAACCCCTAGACGAACGGGCCTTTTTTTATTTTTGTTTCCCTTATTTTGGGAATGCAAAGATATAGCTTAATTGATAAATTAAAAATAAATTTTAAACTTTTTTTATTTGGTGCTGATTATGAATGTTATATATTTAATTAACAAACAAAATAAGCCAACCGCATTGTAAATTTGCACAGGTTAAGGCTATCTTTATGGTAAAATCTACTCATATTATGAAAGCCATCTGGAACGGGGAGGTCATTGCCGAAAGCGATGATACTATTGTTGTCGAAAATAATCATTACTTTCCTATTGAAAGTGTAAAAAGCGAATACCTGGAAACTACCGGTACGCATACTACCTGCCCATGGAAAGGGCTGGCATCTTATTATACACTGAACGTTAATGGGCAAAAAAACCAGGATGCCGCATGGTATTATCCACAGCCAAAAGATGCTGCAGCAAACATTACCAACTATGTAGCGTTCTGGAAAGGTGTTAAAGTAACTCCATAAGGATGAAAAAATTTGATGCCATTGTTATAGGTGCTGGCCAGGCGGGGGGGCCGCTTGCCAAAAAGCTGGCACTGGCCGGAATGAAAACTGTGATTATTGAAAAACGTTTTTATGGCGGCACCTGTGTTAATGATGGCTGTACTCCAACCAAAACCTGGGTGGCATCGGCAAAGGCAGCTTATATGGCGGGCAAAAGTGCCGACTTGGGTGTACCGGTAAAGAAATTTGCCGTGAACATGCCTCGTATAAAAAAGCGAAAGGACGATATCGTAATGCAGTCGCGCATAGGAGGGCAGCATGCGGCCGAGAAGATAAAAGGGCTGGATGTTGTATTTGGCGAGGCAACATTTACCGGCGATAAAACCGTTTCGGTAAAACTTAAAAACGGGAAAAAGCAAAATATCCAGGCCGATCAGATTTTTTTAAACGTGGGCGCCAGGCCTTTTATTCCTGAAATTGAGGGATTGGCCGAAATCAAATATCTTACTTCAACAACCATCCTCGACTTGGATTATGTGCCGGAGCATTTATTGGTGCTCGGTGGTAATTATATCGGCCTGGAGTTTGGCCAGATGTTTCGCCGGTTTGGCAGCAAGGTTACTATTTTGGAGAAATCTGAAAGAATAGTTTCGCGCGAGGACGAGGACGTATCTGCCGAAATGCAAAGGATTCTGGAGGCCGAAAAGATTAAGGTACTCACCAATGCGCATGTTACAAAATTTAAGCAGAAAACCGGCGGTAAAATAACCGCTACTATAACCAGCAATGGCCAAGAAAAGAAGATAAGGTGCAGCCACGTATTGGTAGCAGTTGGGCGCACTCCGCAAACTGAAACGTTGGGGTTAGATAAAGCCGGGGTAGAAACAGATGAAAAAGGCAACATCAAAGTAAACAGCAAACTGGAAACAAATGTGAAAGGTATTTACGCCCTTGGCGATGTAAAAGGCGGGCCCGCTTTCACACACATTTCGTATAATGATTACACCATAGTTTATCGCAACCTAATTGAAAAGCAAAACCTGAGTATTACCGACAGGTTGGTGCCTTATTGCATGTTTACTGATCCGCAACTGGGCCGGGTAGGGATTGACGAGGCTGAAGCAAAAAAACAACGGTTGAATTATAAAGTAGCCAAACTGCCCATGGCACATGTGGCCCGTGCCATTGAAACCGGCGATACCCGTGGTTTTATGAAGGTCATAGTTGATGTTAAAACCAGGAAAATATTAGGGGCAACGGTTTTAGGCCCCGAAGGCGGCGAGATCATGACTGTGCTGCAAATGGCTATGGAGGGTGGAATTACCTACGACACAATTCGTTATTTTATTTTTGCTCACCCATTATATGCCGAATCATTAAATAACCTGTTCCTGGCGCTTGAAGATTAGTTTTACCGCATGATTAAAGTTGACGGCATAAGCAAACAATTTGGGAAGGTTAAAGCCGTTGATGTCATCTCCTTTGAGGTACAGCCCCGGGAAAATTTGATTTTGCTGGGCACCAGCGGCTGCGGCAAAACTACAACGCTAAAAATGATTAACCGGTTGATTGAACCTACCGGCGGCAATATCTACATTAACAATCAAAATATATTTGATCAGCAGCCAGAGGTTTTAAGGCGCGGTATTGGCTACGTACTGCAAAACAACGGGTTGTTTCCGCACTATACTGTGGCCGAAAATATTGCCATAGTGCCGCAGCTGCTAAAATGGGATAAAAAGAAAACGGAAAACAGGGTAGCCGAATTGATGGAGAAACTACACCTGGATAAACGTTATCTGCATGTTTACCCAAATGAATTGAGTGGTGGCCAGCAACAGCGCGTAGGTTTGGCCCGGGCCCTGGTGTCTGACCCCCCGGTTTTGCTGATGGATGAGCCCTTTGGCGCGCTGGACAATGTTACCCGGTCGAACATTCATAAGGAGTTTAAGGCCCTTGATGAATTGAAGCGTAAAACCATCATTATGGTTACCCACGATGTGCAGGAGGCTTTTGAACTTGGCGACAGAATTTGCCTGATGGATAAAGGCAAAATAGTTCAATCGGGTACACCTGCCGAACTATTGTTTAACCCGGCCAATGAATTTGTGGAAAATTTTCTGAAAGAACAACGCTTGCAACTGGAGTTCAGGGCTGTGCACTTAAGCAACATTTGGGATTTGCTGCCCAAGTCGCACAAAAAGGTCGGAGCTACGCCATTGGCCGCCGATATTGATGTGTGGTCGGCGCTCGAGGGGTTTAAGTTTAGTGATCACGAAACCATAAGCATAAGTAACGACAGCGGCGAGCACAAACATGTAGGCTTCGAGCAGTTGATGGCAGCCTTTTATCAGTATAAAAACAAGCAGGGGCATGAATGAGCATCAGCAAACCTTATTTGAGTTTATGAGCCAGCAGGCCGATAAGCTTGCTGCGCAAACGCTGCAGCACATTGGCCTAACTTTTATCTCGCTTTTTATTGCTGTGATTATTGGTTTGCCATTGGGTATTTTTATTACCCGTAAAGTAAAGTTATCCGGCCCTGTACTGGGCATAGCAGGGATATTGCAAACCATTCCAAGCATCGCATTATTGGGGTTCATGATTCCTGTGCTGGGCATCGGCGCTAAACCGGCAATCGTAGCCCTGTTGCTTTATGCGCTGCTGCCTATCATCCGCAATACGTATACCGGCATTACCGGGGTAGACGCTTCTGTGAAGGAGGCTGCTGTGGCCATGGGAATGAATAAGTGGCAGATTTTGTTTAAAGTAGAGCTGCCTCTGGCTACGCCCGTTATTTTGGCCGGAATCCGCACGGCTACTGTAATAAATGTGGGCGTGGCAACCCTGGCCTCATATATTGCTGCGGGCGGCTTAGGCGAGTTTATTTTTGGCGGCATTTCGCTCAACAACACCAATATGATATTGGCGGGCGCCATACCTGCAGCCTTACTGGCCATTATATTTGATTTTCTGCTGTCGCAGCTGCAGAAGCTGAATTTTAAAAAGATAAAGAAAAGTACTTATGCATTGCCGGTTTTGCTGGTACTCTTGTCATCGCTATATTTCATACCATCTGCATACGGCGGTAAACTCACTGCCGGTTTTACGCCCGAATTTATGGGCAGGCAGGATGGCAACCTGGGGCTTCAAAGTAAATACGGCTTAAAAATTCACACCGTGGTCATCAGCGATGCGGTGATGTACAAGGCAGCGTTTGAAAAACAATTGGATGTAATTAGCGGCTACTCTACCGATGGCCGGTTAAAGGCTTATGACCTGGTGGTTTTAGATGATGACAAAAATATTTTTCCTCCCTACTATGCTGCCCCCATTGTGCGCGATGAATCACTGAAAAAATATCCTGACCTGGAAAAGACATTAAACTTGCTTTCGGGTAAAATAAATGATTCCATTATGACGGAATTAAACTACCGTACCGACTATCTTCACCAAAGCCCCGAAAGGGTGGCAAAGGATTTCCTTGAGGCTAATAAACTGTATAAATCATCCCGCGAGGGGACTGCCGGGATCATTCGTATTGGCTCAAAAATATTTGGCGAGCAATACATCCTGGCCAACATCTACAGTATGTTAATAAAGGGATATACCAATTATGATGTTGCCACTAAAACGGGCCTTGGGGGCACCAAAATTTGTTTTGATGCTTTAACTAATGACCAGATAGATTTTTATCCAGAATACACGGGTACCGGCTTGCTGGCCATTTTGCAGGCGTCGCCAAAAACGGTTGCCGAAGTATCAAAAAGTAAGGATAACACTTATGATTATGTGCAGCAGGAATTTGAAAAACGGTACCAGGTAAAATGGCTGAAGCCTATTGGGTTTAATAATGCCTACGCTTTGATGATGCGCAAGCAGCAAGCAAAAAAGTTAAGTATTAAAACAATTTCAAATCTTAAACGATATTTGAATAGTAATTAATTAGATGGATTTAGCTGATTGTTATAAAAAAGTTAGGCTGCGAACGGAGCAGATTTGCAGCCCGCTGCAAACCGAAGATTACGTGGTGCAGCCTGTGGTTGATGTTAGTCCGCCCAAGTGGCATATCGGGCATGTTACCTGGTTTTTTGAAACCTTTATCCTGAAGCCGTATTTCATGGGCTACCAGGAATTTAATCTCAACTATAATTACGTTTTCAATAGCTATTATGAAACGGTAGGCAACCGCGTTATCCGTACCGACAGAGGCAATTTAAGCCGCCCTACAGTTGCCGATATTTACCAGTACCGGGCCTATGTGGATGAGGCCATGGCCAAATTTCTGTGCCAGGAACCATCCGCAGAAGTGAGGGAATTGCTCATTCTCGGTTTTAACCACGAGGAACAGCACCAGGAACTTTTATTAACAGATATTAAATACATTTTAGGGCATAACCCATTGTTCCCGGCTTATGACGATAGTTATGTATCGCCAAAAATCTCAACGGCTGAAAGCGCCGATTTCGTTAAAATGAATGAAGGCGTTTATGAGATAGGCTATAGTGGTGAAGGTTTTTGTTTCGATAACGAACTTAACCGGCATAAAGTTTACTTAAATTCATATGAGATAAGCCCCAACCTGGTAACCAATACCGAATACCTGGAGTTTATTGGTAGTGGGGGATATCACGATTTTCGCCACTGGCATGCCGAGGGTTGGGATTGGGTGAATACTCATAAGGTTGAGGCTCCGCTTTATTGGCATTTAATTGATGGCGAATGGCACAATTATACTTACCATGGCTTACAACCGCTTGGTTTAAAGGATCCGGTTTGCCATATCAGCTATTTTGAGGCCTATGCTTACGCCTCGTGGAAAGGACTACGGTTGCCTACTGAATTTGAGTGGGAGGCAGCTGCAACAAAATTCAGCTGGGGTAAAAGCTGGGAGTGGACAGAAAGTTCGTACCTTCCTTATCCCGGGTTTGCAAAAGCACCGGGTGCAATTGGCGAGTATAACGGCAAGTTTATGGTAAACCAAAAAGTATTGCGCGGCGCATCAGAAGCAACATCGCCGGGCCACAGCAGGATAACTTACCGCAATTTTTTTCAAACACATTTACGTTGGCAGTTTACCGGCATCAGGCTTGCAAGGTAACTGCACAAAACAGCACGATATGGACTCAACCTTTGTACAAACAAATTTAACGGCAGTATCAAACGCAAAAACAAACTCGTTTTATAATGATGTTATAGCCGGCTTGCACGGAACCCCGAAGCGTTTAAACTCAAAGTATTTTTACGATGCCAATGGCGATAAACTTTTTCAGGAACTGATGAACTGCGAGGAATATTATCCAACTAATTGCGAACTGGAAATATTTTCGGAAAAAACAGACGAGATTACCAGCGCCCTTATTGCCGATGGTGATGCTTTTGACCTGATAGAACTGGGCGCCGGGGATGCGATGAAATCAACCTACCTGCTGAAAGACTTGCTGGATAAAAAGGCCGAGTTTACTTACCTGCCTATTGATATATCGGATAATGTAATCTCATACCTCAATATTACCTTACCTGTTACGTTGCCCGGCTTAAATATAAAAGGACTTAACGGCGAGTATTTTGATATGCTTAAAAAGGCAGCATCTATATCACCAAGACGAAAAGTAGTGCTTTTTTTAGGGTCGAACATTGGCAATATGCCCGTGCCCGAAGCTATTGAGTTTTGCAGGGAATTACGCAACCACCTTTCTGAAGGCGATATGGTGCTGATTGGGATGGACCTTAAAAAAGATCCTAAAGTTGTACTGGCGGCCTATAACGATAAAGAGGGCATCACCAAAAGATTTAACCTTAACCTGCTGGAGCGTATTAACCGCGAATTAGAGGGCAATTTTGATGTTGCCAAATTTGATCATTATCCAACCTACGATCCGGAAACCGGTGCATGCAAAAGCTACCTTATTAGCCTGGAAGATCAACTGGTAACCATCGGTGGTAAAGAAACAATCTCTTTTCAAAAAGATGAATACATCTATATGGAGATTTCTCAAAAATTCACCATTATGCAAACTGATCAGATTGCCATAAATGCCGGATTTGCGCCGGTAACCCAGTTTTTTGATGGTAAAAAATGGTTTGTTGATGCTGTTTGGGTTGCGGCATAGGCTTTGGTAAATGCCTTGCTTTTAAAGGTATATATTTTATAAACCGTGTTGGTTGTTGGTTTTAAACCGGCAACCTTTTTTTGTATTTAAACCTGTAAAACCGGTTTCGGAGATTGTAATGCGGTACAAAAACAGCTAACTTTTTAGCAATGCATACAGCTATAGATTTGAGTTGGAGCTTGCCGAAGCCCAACGCTTTCACTTAAGCATCTATAGTTGTAATTAATACAATTATTAATCGTCTTGCCTCCCTTAATTTTTCTTGTGTATATCAGGTTTTATTGGTAAAATAGTATTATATTAATGTTGATTTTTGTTTATTGCTGTCTATCAGCAATATATTTTGCTTTTCAAGTGTATTATTTACACTAATTCCGATAGGAAATATTTTTTCAATTTGTTTTATTTTGACGTTTATTTAATTATAATTGTTAAATAAACACTAATAATCTCCTGCAGGGTTTTATTGATACTACCAATTAAAGACGAAGCCGAAAATCTAAAAGAGTAGGCAATTACCATTTATTCTAAATTTTTTATGAAAAGATATTTTTCACTGGCCGCGCTTTGCATAATTCTCGCAGCGGGAATAATAATAAGCTGCAAAAAAACCGAAAAGCTTAATAACACTACGCAAACAGAAGTGCCGCTGGTTAGTAAGGCCAAAACCATTAATGCATTAGCCGGTGCTACCGGCATTCACGATCCATCTACCATAATTAAGCGCAACGGGGTTTATCATATCTGGGGTACGGGAAATCAAATATATCACCTTACCTCAACCGATTTAATAAAATGGACAACGGCTTCAACCGTTTTCGCTTCAGGTACCTGGCCCAGTTGGATAAACACATACGTTTCTAACTTTGGAGGCAATTTTTGGGCGCCGGAATGTATTTACATGGGTGGCAAGTATTATATGTATTACTCTGTTTCGATGGGTGCAAGGCCTTGCGCAATAGGCGTAGCAACCAGTACCGATTTAACTACATGGACAGACCAGGGTATGGTTGTTTATTCAGATAATAATACTGTATACGGTTCTATCGATCCTTCGGTCTTCGCTGATGCCAGCGGTAACTACTGGATGACTTTTGGTTCGCACTTAACGGGGATCTGGATAGCCCAGATAAATCCCTCAACAGGTAAAAGACTTAACAGCACGGTTAAAAACATAGCCGGCAGCAGTAGCAGCGAAAATGAAGCATCATACGTAATCAGGAATGGCAGTTATTATTACCTGTTTTACAATAAGGGTATTTGCTGTAACGGTACCAGTAGCACCTATTATGTCCAAATGGGCCGGTCAACCAGTCCCAATGGTACCTATGTTGATAAAAACGGCGTTAATTTGCTCAGCGGCGGCGGTACTACAGTATTAAGTTCATCAGGTAAATATATCGGCCCCGGTCAGGTGGGCTATTATACCGAAAACGGGTTCAATTTTCTTACCTATCATTATTATGACGGCAATAACAGTGGTACGCCTACATTGGCAGTTGGTAATATGGGTTGGTCGGGTGGCTGGCCTTTTATTACCCAGGATTGGATTGCTGCCGGGCGCTATAAAATTATAAATAGCAACAGTGGTAAAGTTTGGGACGACTGGGGATGTACAGGGGCTTCGCAACAAGCTATAGCACAAAATACAAGCAATGGGCTTTTATGCCAGCAATGGGATTTTACCGCTCTTGGAAATGGTGTTTTTAAAATAACATGCGCGCAAGGCGGTTTAGCTGCAGATGTTGTTAATTGCAATGCGGCAAACGGGGCCCCGCTGGACCTGTATGCTTATCTCAATAATAATTGCCAGAAGTTTGATTTGTCAAGGGCCGGTAATGGCAACTTAGTATTTACTCCTTTGAATGGCAACCGCGTTGTTGAGGTGCCAAATGCATCAACGGCCGATGGAGTTCAGCTTGCGCTATTTGATTATAACGGATCGACGTGCCAGCAGTGGACAGTGGCCACTCCATAACAATAGCAGATTTATTATGTAAGCAAGATCGATAAGCGCTGTTAAAAGTTGCTTCATAATAATACACTATAAACAAAAAGCTGTTTTTGCAAATAAAACAGCTTTTTGCTTATTACAACAGCTTAGGGTTCAGTTCAGAATCTATCAGCCCGCCAATAGGTTTGCCCATCAGCCATTTGTGATGATCATTTTTTTGCCAGTCGTTTTTGTAGGGCGTGATGCGTGCGCCATCGGCTATATATATGACGGTCATTACCTCGCGCATTTTATCGGAGTTGTTGCCCGGCGCATTGTGAATAGTAAAACCCCGGTGCCAGGTGGCATCGCCTGCTTTCATGGTTTGCGCCCTGCTTATCGGGAAGCCTTTCTTTTTTACATAATCGTCAAATGCCGACTCTGACTCGTCGGATATTTCATGATTAAATACCGCGCCATTGGTATAGGAGTTTGAGGCAAAAGTAAGCATGCCCATATCTACGTTAATATCAACCAGAGGCATCCACATGGTTACTGTATTATTGGTATCTATCGGCCAGTAATATTGGTCCTGGTGCCATGGGGTGGGGCCTCCTCCGGCTTCTTTAAACAAGGCCTGGTCATGATATAGACGTACATTTTCAACTCCCATCAGGTCGGCAGCAATTTTGGCCATTCGTTTGGCAAAAACAAAGCGTTTTACATTGGCATCCACCTGCCATAAGTTCATGATCTGTAAAAATGCCTTGCCGTAAGTATCTCTGTCTTGCAGTTTGCGTTTTTCGGTATTGTACCTTTCAACAGCATCTACAATCACCGGGCGGTAAACTATAGTTTCTTCTTTTGAAAGTATATTTTGAATTAAGGTATGCCCCTTTTTGCGGAACTCCAGAATGTTTTCTTCCGGTAATTTGATAAAATCATCCAGCGCTGACAGCTCAGAAACCTTTGCATTCATATTTTTTTTAGTTTATATTCAAAGTAAGTTTAACTTTAGCTGACAAAAAATGAAATGAATGGTGTAATTGTGGATTATTTTATCCATAACCTAACTTTTTAATAAATCATACGTTAAAATATGCAATGATAAAAGCCTCATACGAAGTTCTTCAGCCCTCTGTTAGTCAATCGTTCCTTGTCAAAAAATTTGATAAGCTGGCGTTTGACGCGCCTTACCATTTTCACCCCGAATATGAACTGACATGTATTTTAAAAGGGAGTGGTAAACGGTATGTGGGCAGCCATATGGAAGATTTTGTATCAGACGATCTGGTGTTGCTTGGCCCAAATTTGCCCCACTGCTGGAAACTGGATATTGCCAATGTTTCGCCCGAGGAGGCAAGCGCCATTGTAATTCAGTTTAATGATGCGTTTTTGGGCGACGACTTTTTTAACAAGTTTGAATTATTGCACATTAAAAAGCTGTTTCAAAAAAGCGGTTGCGGTGTATCATTCCATTCAGAAACGCAGCAGGAGGTAAAGCAGATGCTGCAAAGCCTGGTTGAAGAAAAGAGCAATTTTAGGGTATTGATAGGCTTGTTGGAGATATTGCAGCGCCTGGCTTCATCTGACGAATATATTTTGCTTGATCAGCACCGCGTTATAGCCGAGCGTTCGACAGCCGAGCAGGAGCGCATTAACCCCGTATTTGCTTACCTGGTAGAAAATTTCAGGAAACAGGTGTCGTTGGATGCCGCAGCAAGTATTGCCAACATGACCACCAATGCTTTTTGCAAATACTTTAAAAAAGTAACCCGCAAAACATTTATGGAAACTATAATTGAATACCGGCTTAATTACGCTATACAGCAGTTGGTGCAAACCGATAAGCCTATTTCAGAAATATCCTATGAAAGCGGTTTTGGCGATGTATCCCATTTTTATAAAATGTTTAAGGCCAAAATGAATTTAAGCCCACTTAATTACCGCAAAAGATTTATGCGGAACCTTGCAGGCAGCGCCAAAAAGTTATCTGCATAATAAACTCAGGTTACATTAATTATACCGCGTTTTATTGCATATATTACCAGGCCCACAAGGTTTTTTGACCCCGTTTTTTCAAATAAACGTGCCCGGTACCCTTCAACGGTGCGTACGCTCAGGAAAATTTTATCGGCTATTTCCTGATTTGAGTATTCCTGGCAAACCAGCTTCAGTACTTCAATTTCGCGCTCGTTTAAATCGGCTTTGTTAGGCGCGATGCTTTCGGAATGGTCATTACCTACCAGTTGCTTAATAAGGGTGATTGACAGGTGCTCGTTAAAATAAAAACCCTTATTATGCACAGTAGATACTGCTTCAATAATTTCTTCCGGTTCGGCGTTTTTTAGCAGGTAGCCCGATGCGCCTGCTTTCATCATATCAACAATATACTTGTCTTCGTTAAACATCGATAGTGCCAGTATCTTGATAGTTTTATGCTGCTGATGCACCAGGGCTGCCGTTTGGATACCATCCATTTCGGGCATTTTAATGTCCATTAAAAGCACATCAGGCGTTTGGGTTGTTAATAAACCCATCAGTTCTTTACCGTTTGATGCTTCAAGTATCAAGTCGAAATTTTCGCAATCTTCAAGGGTGGCTTTTAAACCATTCCTGAAAATTTTATGATCATCTACTATACCTAATTTAATTGTACCCATTGAATAACAAATAGTTGGCTAAAGATAGATTAAAGATACAAAACTAAACTATTTTTAATTTAATAGTGGTAAGACTACCACTTAATGGCTTGCTATAAATATTTATATCACCGTTTATAAGCTGTACCCGGCTCTCAAGGTTTTTAATACCAAAGCCCCTCTTAACTTCGGCAAGGTTAAAACCAATGCCGTTGTCTTTAAATTCCATCACCATAAAATTGCTTTCTTTGTTGATAGAAAGATGGATAACCGAAGCATCCGAGTGCTTAATGGCGTTTCCAAAAAGCTCTTGCGCTATGCGGTAAAGCGTAAGTTCAATCTCCTGCGGAAATCGCTGATCGGGCATGTTTTTGCTGAACTTTACTTTAATATGGGTAGTTTGCTCAACCTTGTTTGCCAATGCCTCAACAGCAACCAGTAGCCCATAATCGGTAAGTACCGGCGGTAAAACGTTGTGGATAATATTGCGTATTTCCTGGATGCATTCGTCGGTAAGCCTGCGGGTATCGGCCAGGAGCGGCTGGGTGGCATCGGTGGTGCAGTTTTTATCCAGCCGGTGCAGGTTAAGCTTTATAGCCGATAACACCTGGCCTACACTATCGTGTAAATCTTCGGCCAGGCGTTTACGTTCGCTTTCCTGGGTTTCAAAAACGGCAGCCATCAGGTCGCTTTGGCGCGCGTCATGCAAGGCCCGCAATTCAACCTGGTTTTTGATCATCTTACGCTGGTAAATAATCACGAAAAAAAATAAGCAGGTGATTAATACAACCACCACTAATGTGCCGATAATTAATACCGGGATCAGGTTGTTTTCTGGGGCTGGCAAAGTAGTCCTATTGTAAATAATATGTTGGCAATTATGTTGGTTGAACTATGTATCATAAATACGTTAGATTGCATTGCTTTAGGTAGCTGGCCGATAATCATGAAGAAAAAAATGTTTACAGCCGAATAAAAAAGTACTCCGGCATTTATCCAAAAAAGCCCTTGCTTCTCAATGTATATGAACTCCTGTCTGCTAAGCAATTGATAAAAATATATTAATGAACATATGATAAGAAAGATACTGAGTGCAGTGTTTGAAATAGATGGGAAAACCCAAATCTTAAAAGCGTCATAAATTATTAAGCCTGAAGTGATAGCCGATAATGCAATTATTGCTTTCTTTAATGCAATTTTAATAAAAAGCAAATAATAAATACCAGTAAATAAGGCTAAGCTAACAGCTATGTATGCATGAACACCAGGCATGTCGTTCCTGGTGCCATTTTGCTGCGCGAGCCAAAACCCTATGTCAAAACAAAAAGATATAAGCAAGTAAAGGACGAATACTTTTAAAACAACGTCTATTTGTTTATAATTAAATAACGCGGCTAGCGCCGGAATTACACCGGATATCACTGAAAGGATTTGTAATGTGTAATTCACCTTTGTATAGTTATTCGCCTGACAATATATTTTGAGGGCACCCTGCAGAACCGGGGCAAGGCATAGATTGATTTCCAACTATATTGCTGCTTGTAGAAGTAGCTGACAATTTAAATGTCTTTATTTCTGTAGATACAGCCGCTACTTCTTTTTTTACATCACTTGGTAACTGATCTTGTCCATCAGTTTGCACGCCTGTTATCACAAATCGTTTTTCACCTTCGGCATTAGCAACAACTCTGATGAAGAAGTTTCCAACTGAAATCCAAAATTTTTGCCAGCCTGTAAGGTGTTGCTTGTTAGCGTAATAAATGCGAATGCCTAAGCATCCATCTTGTTGTAGTATGGTATTCAATATTTTTTGCCCGAAAAATTGTGATACCACTTCATTGGGATGGCGATGACGGTGATTAGCGGTCCATTTAGCTGCAAGTTCAAGATCGATGGGGGCGCCTTCGTCGCCGGTAATTGGGTTAGAGTCTCTTGTTGGTTTGGTTTCCATGATTGATTTAGTATAGAGGGTTAGGAATTAGTTTGGCTAAAACTAAGATTAATAAGTTGTTATTTCAACAGGGCCACGGGTTTTGGCAGTTGTCTCATTATTTGACGTGTTTTTGTAAATGGTTCATTTACAGCATACAACAAACTTTTTTGTTTTTTACACCGGGAGTATATTACGTATTTCTACGCAGCAAAAACTGTAGTAGTACGCAGGATGATATTTGGGGATTATCATAAAATTGAAATAACAGCCTGGAATTTGGTTTTAACAAATATTAACAATTATTAATCGGTGCGAAATGAGGTATTATAATAATTATATATTACATTGCATTTGTATTAATATACATCCATAAGTAATTAATCAAATTAAAAACCATAAACCAATTAAAATGAAAACAGAAATGTTGAGTACCGTGCTTGACCCTACCACTGTAGGTGAATTTATTACCGAAAGCTTTTACAAAGAACTAACTGAAGATTTTCAAAAAAAATTCCCATCGGAAATTCGCTCGGTAAGCCTTAGCCGCTTAGCTGTAGAAGCGGTTTTAAAAGAAGACAACGTATCCGGCATTAAATTCATGAATGGCCTTGAAGATGCAAATGATCCATCGTCGAGGATACTGGTGTTAATTCCAGCTAATCGCACAGTTACAAACAGCTTACCCAATTCCATTATTAATAAAAATGGTTTCATGACCAATACCGGCGAGCGAATCTCGCTTGAGAGGACATGGCAGGTGTTATTTAACCATGTTATGAATTTCAAGAAATTAGAGCCAACCGCTCATTATACCAAAATAAACCGCGGTTCATTCATGGGGCAAGTGCGTTTAAATGAATTTTTGAACACTACAGATTGCAGCACTTTTATATATCACTTTGGCTACTTAAAGGGTGAAGACCTCCCTTACAAACTTATTATCCAGCCATCGGACGGAATGAATATGTATATTGAAATGTCAGCTCCTTGTCCTGGCTCAACCGGCTGCCCCGCTTCCACCAGCTCAGAGCCCTGCGCCCTTACACGTATTGCAACCAACTTTGCCGGCAAAGAAGCCGATAACCAGTTGAATGTACTCAGAGGTTTCAGGGATAAAATTTTGCAGGAAAAATTCAACGGTGCCGAGATTGAAAAATATTATACAATTTCTGCATCTCTGCTTGAAGCCATTGATAAAGAACAAAACAAGGCCGTTATATTTAAAGAGATTTATGACAAGTATATCCAAACGTCAATTACTTCCATAAACAATAATGATGAGGCAACTGCTTACAGCCTTTTTCAGGAGGCAATGCAGCATTTAACAGATACCTATTTATACCAATAAATATTTGTTACAGATAAAGAGAGCGTCTTTTCCGTAGGAGAAGGCGCTTTTTGCATTTGTTAAACTATCCGGTATTTAAATACTATGAATTCTGCCGCGTATTTCTACGCAGCAAAAACTGTAGTAGTACGTTTTCAATCGCGTACAATCATAGGGCCTAAAACAGTAGTAGCAACGTTGATAGGGGCTTTTTTTAGTGAAACCTTTGACATAACAAAACAGCGGTTCAAACAGCAGGGCTGTAAAAAGTTATGGAGCATGCCGAAAATCCAATCAAAGAGTAGGCGGGAAGAAAAAATCTAAAAACAAAAACCTATGAGCTTTACTATTAAAGGCAACCTACGCGGTTTGCTATGTTCTGATTGCGAGCTGCCGGTATCGGGCAACTCGGTAAAGGTTTACAAGACCTTCGATAGGGCCAACGAAACCCGCCTGGCCGTGGCCGATGCCAAACAAACGTTTCACCAGGTTACCGATGCCGAACTGAAAGAAAAAGAAAAACTATTTATAGCCGAAGGCAAACTCCAGGATAACGGCGATTTTGTGATTGAGATAGGTGACAAAAGCGGCTACGATGGAGGCACGGTAGATGTTGACTGGTATTGCGGCAATACCCCCATAAAAATAGGACCGGGGCCTAAAAAAGATCTTTCGCTGCAGTTTCATATTACTACCCTGCAACCGGCTTTCAAGCAAACCGAAAGCGGGCAGGTTGCTTTTTTTGAATACAGGATAGACCCTAAATGGTTTTGCCGGATCCTTACCTTATTAGATATCTGGGTGGTTTGCGGAATAGTTACCGACTGCGAAACTAAAAAGCCATTATCAGGTGTTAAAGTATTTGCCTACGATGTGGACCTGATACAGGACGATACTTTGGGTAATGCCTATACAGATAGCAATGGCAAATTCACCATCGTATATCCGGGCGCCAATTTCAGGCAAACCCTGCTTTCGCCATTTTTAAATGTAGAGTGGCCCGCCGGCCCGGATTATTATTTCAGAGTGGAATCTTCGTCGGGTGCCGTTTTATTGCAGGAAGACCGTACCCGCGGCCGTCAAACCGACAGGCACAACGCGCATAATTGTTTCTGTGTAAAACTTTGCATAAAAGATGGCGGCATTTATACCAGCGATGTGCCCTGGTTTACATCGGTAGGTAAATTCAATATCACCTCAGATATTGATGCCACCGGCAAAACGCTTACTACAAAATCGGGCGTTGGAGGCGTAGGTTATGGTTTCTTTAACTCGGTAAACCTGGTTGGCTACGCAACCAAAAAAGTACCCACAGCACCAGCAAGTGCGTTACATTACCGCTTTTTATACTCGCTGGATAATGTGAATTACAGCCCCGTTACCAGCGCCCAGATGGACCCAACGCAACTTAAGGTTGCCACCCGCCAAATTACCTGGAACGGAGGGCCTGCGTTTCAAAATGTGGTTATTGATTTGGGGCAACCAGCTTCGGTTGCGGATAGTATCCCGGCAGATAATTTCCCCAGCCCTATTGCCGATCATGTACTTCACCCCGATGCCAATGGCTGGATAAGGGTTGATCAGCCTGCACTTGACAATGGTTTTTACGGTCCGCTGGTTTTACTAAATACCAATACCATTATTGGCGGCGGCGATGCCAGCGCCGGTTTAATCCCCGGCAGCGCGGTTAGCGCGGCCAATCAAAAAAACGGCACCATGCTATATCTTAAGTTTCAAACAACCGACGATCCGGCCAACCCCGCATCTGTCAATTTAAAAACACAATCTATCATCGGTAAAATATACGTAAACAACTGGAACGAGGTAAGCCTGCTTAAACTGGAAGAGCTGTTTGCCGGTGGTGGCAGCGGTTGTACACCGGTACAATCACAAGCCCATGTTGATTACACGGTTGACCATGAACTGATAGGCAGCTGGAACATCGGAATATGGTCGAACGCGATAGGTAGTGTATCGGGCTTACCATCGGGCAATGTACCAAGGGGAGATGCCGCGGTGTACAACCTTGCAACAGGGGCATTGTCGCCGGCATTTAGTACATGGCCGTCATGCGCTTACAGCTTAACCTTAAACACCGTACGTAAGTTGACTACAGGCGACTGGAACGATTATGTGAAAACAAACCAGGTTATTTTTTGCAAGTAAAATAGCCGATGAGCAAAAAGGCATCTTCTGTCGGGGATGCCTTTTTTAATTTAAAAGAGGCGTAAAATATAAGAGAACTCGTAAACGATAAATAATATTACCAGAAAGGCATGAAACCTTTTGTTGTTCACCTTTATGGCCACCATGCATAACACAAAATGGGCGATGTTACGGATAGGGTATTCCAGGGTATAGTGGCTATAATAAGCCTGCCCTTTTATAAAAGTATCCACCATATCTAACAGGTAACTTGCCCCTAATATGCCGAATATCCATTTGCGGCGCGAATAAAAGTAATCGTTATAATCTTTATAGTCGTTCAGGTCTTCGGGGTATAGCAGGGCGCATACGCTGTAATAAATTACGATGTAAAATATCACGAAAAAATACTCCAGGAACAGCCAGTGTTTAATATCGTGCAAATTAAACTCCCACCACCAAAAATGCAGCAGCAACAGGAACATGTAAAAGGCCCAAAGGTTGTGCACCCAATAAGGTTTATTGCGCCCCGGATGCTGAATTTGTTTAGCAGCCCCTTTGAGTAGATGGGTAATGCTAAGGCCCAGTATAATACCAATAACAGATTTGATGTGGCTGAAAAAATCCATAGATAGCAATGTGGATGGTAATAGTTAAATGTAGATATTTGAGAGATGGATTTAAAGCAAAAATTTTAATTGTGATGCGGCATTGCCATGAATTAGGATATTAAAGACAAATTGTTTAGTCAATTGGTGATTGGAATTATTTTTGGAAAATATCATAGATAAGACAGTAAACGCCATTTAATACAAAACGCTATGTTATGACGAAAACCATAATGCTGTGCTTATTATTTTTTGCATGTGCAATAGGGCTTACAAGTTGTAATTCTGAAGTACATAACGCTTCCGCAAGGCTGCCACGAAATTTAAGTGAAGCGTTACTATACCTTAAGCAAGACTGGCCAGCAAGTGACTTGGAACGTTTTAAAAAACAGCCAGAGCGTGATGGAGTAACCGATTCACATTTTGGGAAAGGTTTATGGATCAGGAACCACTGGATTAGAGGAGGACGGGACACAGCATTAGTGAAATACTTCGTCTCAATTGGAGTACATAGCGCCGATGACATGTCGTCTATAATTTTAACCTCGCTGCACAGGAGCCTTAATAACAAGGATATTGACCTGAACGGACAAGTTGAGGAAGATAAAGCGTATTGGAAGCTTGTAATTGATTGCGCTGAAGAAGAAAGAAAAGAAGCAGTTGCATTCTACAGCAAATCAAAGGTCGGTGATTTAGTTAAGATCTATATGCCTGTCGACACCAGCTACAATAATATGAACGCTGTTCAATACCAATGCCCCAATAGTGAATGGACATTTAACGCTCAAAAAGATTTATTCCTAAAAGGAAAGATCACTGAAAAATACTTCATAAATAGTCCGGAAAATGTGTTCGTCAAGGTTCAAATAATAAGTATGAGCCAAAGGGGCATCAAGGTATTTTCGGAAGAGGCAAACGTTGGAAAGATATTGAATTTTGGCCTTGCCGGGTTGAGAATAAAATAGGCCATTGTTCATCCTTTTAAATAAAGCATGAACAACAACCTTTCAATCCTACAGCCCCCTAAAAAATCGCTTCCGCAATCCGCTTAGTTGGCCCGGCGTTGCTCATGGTATAAAAGTGCAGCACTGGCACACCAAAGGCCATCAACTCACGGCATTGGTTTATCATCCATTCCACACCGATATCCCGCACATCTTTTTCTGATTTGCAGCCGTTAACCGCGTCGCATAAATCTTCGGGCATATCAATATGGAAGGTTTTTGCTAAACCGATTAACTGTTTTGAGTTGGTAACAGGTTTTAAGCCCGGTATAATAGGAACATTGATGCCATTGGCCCGGCAATTATTTACAAAATCAAAATATTTCTGATTGTCAAAAAACATTTGTGTAACAATGAAATTCGCGCCCATATCTACCTTTTGTTTCAGGTATTTAAAGTCGGTTTTAAGGTTTGGTGCTTCAAAATGCTTTTCGGGATAGCCGGCAATGCCGATGCAGAAATCGGTTTTCAGGCTATCGTCGTTATGCTCATGCAGGTAAATGCCGTTGTTCATATTTACCACTTGCTGCAGTAAATCAGTAGCATAGTTATGGCCGTTAGGCGTTGGCACAAATGAAGCATCACCCCGGCGTGCATCGCCACGCAAAACCAACACATTCTCGATGCCTAAAAATTGCAGATCGACCAAGCCATTCTCTGTCTCATCCTTGGTAAAACCTCCACACAACAAATGCGGAACGGTATCTACCTTATATTTATTCATGATAGCAGCGCATATAGCAATAGTGCCCGGGCGTTTGCGGTAGCTCAGCTTTTCCAGCAAGCCATTATCATGCTGCTTGTAAATAAAATCCTCGCGCAACGATGTAACATCAATAAACGGCGGCTTAAACTCCATTAAGGGGTCGATTGCATCGTAGATGCCTTTTATGCTTTGTCCTTTTAGTGGTGGAATAAGTTCAAAGGAAAAAAGTGTTTTGCCTTTTGCATTGGCAATGTGTTCCGTTATTTTCATTGTTTGTTCTGGTACGAGTTTCTTATTATATCCGTCATTGCGAGGTACGAAGCAATCCCCGAATTGCAAATCCGCCCTGTATAGTTGGGGATTGCTTCGTACCTCGCAATGACGGTTTGTTGTGTTATTTATCAATAATTAATATTGGGGCCAAGCCAACGCTCAACCTCCTCAAGTGTCATTTGCTTCCTCAAAGCGTAATCCTCCACTTGGTCCTTACTTATCTTACCAAGTCCAAAATATCTTGCTTGCGGATGCGCAAAATAAAAGCCACTGACCGATGCTGCCGGTGTCATCGCTAAACTCTCCGTCAGGTGCATTTTGGCGTTATCTTCTGCTTTTAGCAACTCAAACAAGGTTGTTTTTTCCGTGTGATCCGGGCAGGCGGGATAGCCTGGGGCCGGGCGGATGCCCTGGTATTCTTCTTTGATCAGGTCGTCGGTGCTTAGTTGTTCGCCCTTGCTGTAGCCCCAGTATTCTTTACGTACCAGTTCGTGCATTTTTTCGGCAAAGGCCTCGGCAAGGCGGTCGGCAAGTGCTTTGGCCATGATGCTGTTATAATCGTCATTATCGGCTTCAAATTCGGCAACCAGTTCGTCGCAACCAATGCCGGTGGTTACGGCAAAGCCGCCAAAATAGTCGGGCACTCTGCTTTCTTTTGGTGCGATAAAATCTGATAGTGCATAATACGGGTCGCCTTTAACCTTTTCGGCCTGTTGGCGCAGGGTATGAATGCGGGTTAATAAAGTTGTGCGGCTCTCATCAGTGTACAATTCAATATCGTCCCCAACACTATTGGCCGGCCAAAAACCGATAACACCATTGGCATGCAGCAGTTTTTCTTTTACTATTTTGCTTAACAGTACCTGTGCATCGTCAAAAAGCTTTTTGGCTTCATCGCCTACAAATTTATCGGCAAATATTTTAGGGTAACTGCCCCGCAATTCCCAGGTATGGAAAAACGGTGTCCAGTCGATATAAGGGACTAATTCTTCCAGTGGATATGACTCAAATACTTTGGTGCCGGTAAACGTTGGCTTAGGAGCCACATCGCCATCTAAACTAACCTGGAAACGGGCCTGCCTTGCCTGGTCGATAGTAACAAAACGCTTGTCCGATTTTTTATTCAAATGCGCTTCGCGTGATTTGGCATACTCTTCCTTGATCCCTTGAATATAGGCATCCCGGCCGTCGCGGTTCATCAGGCTGCTGCATACAGTAACACTGCGCGATGCATCCAACACGTGGATTGCGGCGCCCGAGTAATGCGGATCGACCTTAACGGCCGCGTGAATACGCGAGGTAGTAGCCCCGCCAATAATCAGCGGAATGGTAAAACCTTCGCGCTCCATTTCTTTAGCAAAATGGACCATCTCATCCAGCGACGGCGTAATCAAACCACTAAGGCCGATAATATCAACATTTTGTTTTTTAGCTTCTTCAATAATGCGCTGTGCCGGTACCATTACGCCCAGGTCAATAACCTCGAAATTGTTACAGGCCAATACTACACCTACAATGTTTTTACCAATGTCGTGCACATCGCCTTTTACGGTAGCCATCAATATTTTACCGGCATTGGCACGGCTGCCGCTACTATCTTCACCGGCATCAATAACCCGTTGTTTTTCAAGTTCGATAAATGGCAGCAGGTAAGCCACCGCCTTTTTCATAACCCGGGCTGATTTTACTACCTGTGGCAAAAACATTTTGCCTGCGCCAAATAAGTCGCCCACTATGTTCATTCCGTCCATCAGGGGGCCTTCTATAACCTCCAGTGGTTTGCTGTAAGTTTGGCGGGCTTCTTCCACATCGTCATCCAGGTATTCAATAATACCTTTTACCAAGGCATGCGATAGTCTTTCCTGTACAGTTCCTTTGCGCCATTCTTCATCGCGCACTACCTCTTTGCCTTTACTTTTTATAGTATCGGCGTATTCAACAAGGCGTTCGGTAGCGTCATCGCGGCGGTTAAGCAGCACATCTTCTACCAGCTCAAGCAGGGTTTTGTCTATTTCCTGGTAAACCTCCAGCATGCCGGCGTTTACGATACCCATATCCATACCGGCGCCAATGGCGTGGTACAAAAATGCGGAGTGCATGGCTTCACGCACTACATTATTCCCCCTGAACGAGAAGGAGATATTACTTACCCCGCCGCTCACTTTGGCATGCGGCAGGTTTTGTTTTATCCAGCGGGTGGCTTCAATAAAATCAACCGCGTAATTGTTATGCTCCTCCAAACCTGTTGCAACGGTTAGGATGTTGGGGTCGAAGATGATGTCCTGCGGAGGGAACCCCACCACATTAACCAGTATATCATACGATCTTTTACATATCTCAATACGGCGTTGTAACGAATCGGCCTGGCCGGTTTCGTCAAAGGCCATTACAACCGTGGCTGCACCATAGCTAAGGATTTTGCGGGCCTGCTCTATAAATTTTTCTTCGCCCTCTTTAAGCGAGATGGAGTTTACGATACCCTTACCCTGGATGCATTTTAAACCAGCCTCAATAACCGTCCATTTAGATGAATCGATCATGATGGGCAGTTTGGCAATATCAGGTTCGGATGCCACCAGATTAAGGAATTTCACCATTACCGCTTCCGAATCAATCATGCCCTCATCCATGTTAATGTCTATGACCTGCGCACCGCCCTCTACCTGTTGCAAGGCAACAGCTAAAGCAGCCTCGTAATCCTCGGCTAAAATAAGTTTCGAGAATTTTGGCGATCCGGTGATATTGGTACGCTCGCCCACGTTTACAAAAATGCTATCGGGTTTTATGGTAACCGCTTCCAGGCCGCTCAGGCGCAGGTCGGGTTCAATTTCGGGGATAAGTCTTGGCGGGTATTTGGCTGCTTTTTCGGCAATGCATTTGATGTGCTCGGGCGTAGTGCCACAACAACCACCAACGATATTAACCAGCCCGGCTTTAATAAAATCATCAACCTGGTGCGCGGTTTCATGCGCGGTTTCGTCGTACTGGCCAAACTCGTTGGGTAAACCGGCGTTCGGATATGCCGATATAAACACATCAGCCTTTTCAGAAAGTTCGGCCAAATGCGGCCTCATTTCTTTGGCACCCAAAGCGCAGTTTAAACCTACCGATAACAGGTTGGCATGGCGGATAGAATTCCAAAAGGCCTCTACCGTTTGCCCTGAAAGGGTACGGCCAGAGGCATCGGTAATAGTACCCGAGATCATGATAGGCAAATGCTTGCCCGACTCGTGGGCGTATTTATTGATAGCGAACAAGGCCGCCTTGGCGTTCAGGGTATCAAATATAGTTTCAACTAATAATAAATCCGATCCGCCATCAACCAAACCCCGTACCTGGTCATAATAAGCATTGGCCAAATCATCAAAGGTAACGGCGCGATAACCGGGGTCGTTAACATCTGGCGATAAGGACGCTGTACGGTTGGTTGGCCCGATAGCACCTGCTACAAAACGCGGCTTTGATGGATTTTTTTGGTTGTATTCGTCGGCTACTTCGCGGGCAATACGCGCGCCTTCATAACTTAATTCGTAGGCCAGCTCTTCCAGCTTATAATCGGCCAGCGAAATTATCTGTGTGCTGAAGGTATTGGTCTCGATAATATCTGCCCCGGCATCTAAATACTCGGCATGAATAGCTTTGATGATATCCGGGCGCGTAATATTTAAAAGGTCATTATTCCCCTGCAGGTCACTATGGTGATTCTTAAACCTTTCGCCACGAAAATCCTTTTCGGTAAGCTGGTACCGCTGTATCATGGTACCCATTGCCCCGTCAATTACAAGGATGCGTTTTTCTAATTCTTTTCTAATGTCCATTGTTGTATCTGTTGCCAGGTTTCTGTGGCGGGTGGCGGGTGCCTTGCATACTGATATTCGCAAAAGCAAATCACAGGCAACAGGAACCGGACAACACGCAACAGAAATAAAAAAAGCTTACATCGAAAAGTCGGGTGTTCAATTGACTTTCGCTTATCTTTCCCAGGGCTGTTTAGCTGGCTGAGTAGAATGTAGCACCTTGTGAAGCACAGGTTGCTAAGACATCGCAGGGTCTAATCCCTCCGTCTTTCTCCATAAGCACTGCAAAGGTGCATAATAAAGCGGTAAAATGCAATAGTTTATATGGCCGGCTATGTGTACGCTAAGTAAATTTATGTGTACAAAAAAAGCTGCCTTTGCGGGGCAGCTTTTAAATAATAATTTGTTGGTTGTTATTATCGCCTTCTGCCGAATAAACGCAGTATCATCAGGAAAAGGTTGATGAAATCGAGATATAAGGTTAAGCCGCCCAATAGCGCCATTTTTCCTGCAGAAGCATCGCCATATTCAAGGCCGGCACCAATGCGTTTCAGTTTTTGCACATCATAGGCGGTTAAGCCAACAAATACCGCAATGCCTATATAGCTAATAATGTATTCCAATTGTGTGCTGCCTATAAACATGTTAAATAACGAGGCAACGATGATGCCTATCAGGCCCATCATCATTAGCGAGCCGAATTTTGTTAAATCGGTATTGGTAGTATAACCTGCTATCGCCATGATGCCGAAAACAACCGAGGTTGTAACAAATACGCCGATTACCGAGCCTGCGGTGTAAACAATGAGTATATAGCTTAAACTGATACCCATTACCGCCGAGAAAGCTACAAATAGCAAGGCCGCAACAGCATACGACAAACGCTGAAAGCCAAAAGAAATAATTAAAACAAATGCCAGCGGAGCAAACATTACCAATGTGCCTAAACCGGTATTACGACCAGTTTCCGGGTCCCTAAGCATTTGATATAAGGCTTGGTTTTGAGAAAACACATAAGCGCAAATGGCAGATATGCCCAAAGCCACAAACATCCATAAAAATACATTGGCTATAAATTTACGCGATGCGTCTTGTTCTGTTATTTGGATTACATTTTTGTATTCGAATCCAGGATCTTTAATTTCCATTTTTTTATTAATAAATTAATACACGAATATACGAATAATCGGTGAATATATTGTGAAGTTACCGTCAAGTAGTTAGTATCATAAATCAAGTCAGCTCTGCATATTGAATCAGTCGGGAAGTCGTTTGCACGAAAGTCCGAAGATCAAAAATCTTGCTACTTGCTGCTGTCCTTACTTGCGTCTGTTTTTAGATGGCCCTGAAGCTGCGGGTTTTGGGGAGGAAGTTTTTTTACGTCTCTTTCGATCTCGGTTTGTTGTACTGATACGGCATAATCTGCAGGTTCGATGTGGCTACCCGATGCTTCGGCATATACCTGGGTAAACTCGGCACCGATGTATAATATGGCCGATGTGTAATATATCCAAACCAGGATAACTATTATTGAACCGGCAGCGCCATAAGCCGAACCCTGCGCCGTGTATTGAATGTATAAGCTGATTACGTACTGGCCCAGCATAAACAACAGGGCAGTAAAAAATGCACCGGAGCGCACATCGCGCCACTTGATTTTAACATCGGGCAAAAATTTAAAAATGATACCAAATAACGTGGTAATTACGATAAGGGTGATTGCCAGGTTAATTCCTTTTAAAAGAAAACCGGTTACAACCGGTATAAAATTATGTATTTTTTCTTTCAGCGCGTCAAGAATAAGATTAATTGCAAGGGTTGTCAGCAGCAAAAAACCAAGGCTGATGATAAGCGAAAATGAAACAAATCTGTTTTTGAGCAATTGCACCCACCCGCGTTTAGGTTTGGCCTTTACACGCCAGATGATATTTAACGAATCCTGTATCTCGATAAAAATACTGCTGGCACCTAATAATAAGGTAATTACGCCAATTACCACAGCAACACCGGATTTGCCCGAGAGCGCTAAGTGCGTTAAAGCATCCTGAATTTGCTGTGCCGGTCCTGGGCCAACATAATGAGCTATTTGTGGATAAAGCCTGTGGGTTGCAGCATCCTGGCCAAAAACAAGGCCCGCTACAGAAATGATGATGATTAATAAGGGGGCTATGGAAAAAACAGTATAATAAGCCAAAGAGGCACTTAGCTTTAAGCCATTGTCGCTTATGAAGCCGCTAAATGTGGCTAACAATACTTTCCAAAGTTGCTTTAAATATTCTTTGCTTAAAACTTTCATGCTTACTATTTTAATCAATTGTAATCCGGCGATAGCTATGCAATTATGATGCCTTTGTGTAGCCCGTCTTTAAATAACTGCTCATGAATTAATTTATAATGCCGTAAACGGAATATCTGCCAGTTGATAATTGCGCCATCCGTCAAAATCATAATGCCACCACTCGGTGGGTAATACCGTAAAGCCATGTGCGTGCATAATTGTTTTAAGTAACTCGCGATTAGTAGTTTGTAATGGTGTAGCGCCTGCGTAATTAGCCGACGCCTTTTTGCTGAAACTATCAAAGCCTGTGGGCATATCCAGCTCTTTTCCGGTTTTAAGGTCGATCAATGAAAGGTCGATGGCGCAGCCCCGGTTATGTTTGGATCCGAATTTCGGATTGGCCACAAAATTGGTATCGGGCGTGGTTTCGTAAAACGCTACGGTGACCGAATATGGCCGGTAAGCATCAAATATTTTTAAGCCCAGCCCCCGCGTTTTTAAATCGGCCTCAATATCTTTTAAAGCTTTTACAACCGGCAGCCTTGCGTATGCCTTAGCTTGCCGGTACATAACCCTATGCATAAAGTTATTGGTTGTGGCATAGCGGATATCCAGTTTTATAGCCGGGACGTATTTTATAATTTCAACCAGGCGCTTATTTGAATCGGCCCTCACCTGTGCTTTATACCATGCAATGCCGCAAACGCGGGTGCTGTCAATATACTTATAGCGCTGGGCACCGGCATTAAGGCTAAGTAAAACAAAAGCAAGCAGGCAATAACCCATCATACTATTACCTGTGCGATACGATGAGCAGGTCAAGATCTTTACATGGAATTGAAAACCGCTCGCCAATGTACTTATTGGTGAGCTGGCCCTGGTAAATGTATACCGCATTACGCACGCCCGATTTTTGCCATATCACGTTTTTAATACCGCCCTGCTCGCCTATATCCAGCAAAATGGGGGCAAAAATATTGGTGAGGGCATAGGTGGCAGTACGGGCAACCCTCGAAGCTATGTTAGGTACGCAATAATGGATAACATCATATTTACGAAAAACCGGGTGCGTATGGTTGGTAACCTCCGAGGTTTCAAAACACCCGCCCTGGTCAATACTCACATCGATGATAACCGAATCGCGTTTCATGCGGCTTACTGTAGCTTCGGATATGATACACGGGCTGCGGCCATCTTCGGCGCGGATGGCGCCAATAGCCACATCGCAAGTGGTAATAGCCTTTTCTAACACAATAGGCTGTACCACCGATGTAAATACTCTTGCGCCAATGTTATTTTGCAGGCGCCGCAGTTTGTATATTGATGAATCAAAAACCTTTACTTCGGCACCTAATGATATGGCTGTGCGCGCGGCATATTCGCCAACGGTGCCCGCGCCTAATATTACAATTTCGGTAGGCGGTACACCGGTAATGCCTCCCAGCATCAGACCTTTACCTTCAAAAACATTGCTTAAATATTCGGCTGCTATCAGTATAGATGTGGCCCCAACTATTTCGCTCATGGCCCTTACCACGGTTAACGAGCCGCCTTCATCAAGTAAATGCTCAAAACACAGGGCGGTAACATTTTTTTTCATGAGGGCATGCAGACTATCGGCCTTAAGGGTGGCCAACTGCAGGGCCGAGATCAGGATCTGGCCATGTTTCATCATTTCAATTTCCTGCACCATAGGCGGTGCAATTTTAATGATAATATCGGCCTCGTAAACCGCTTTGGTGTCATAAACAATCAGTGCACCCTGCTCGCTGTAATCCTTATCGCTAAAATTGGCTGCCTGCCCGGCATTGCTTTCCAGCATTACCTGGTGCCCGTTATTAACCAACAACGCAACTGAAAGGGGGGTAAGCGGAATCCTGTTTTCCTGGAAGGAAATTTCCTTGGGAATGCCAATAAATAATTGATTCTTTTTGGTTTTAACCTCCAGCATTGATTCCTGGGGCTGCATCATGGCCTGTTTGGCAACATCCGAAAACCCACTGTATTTCCCTGAACTCATGTATATGTTTTTTTCTGGCTGATGAAGATAAGAAAAAAGGGTGTATCCTGAAACTAAATATTTTCTACGCTAACCAGTCTCGCTCCATCGTCCAACACCTTAATGGTTATGTTTGAATAATGTGGGGGCAACAGGTCTGGTATCTTTTCGGGCCATTCAATAAAGCACCAGGCACCGGCGTAAAAATATTCTTCATAACCCATATCCAGCGCTTCGGTTTGATCTTTAAGGCGATAAAAATCAAAATGATAAATTTTATCCTTTGCCGTATGGTATTCGTTAACGATAGAAAACGTAGGGCTGCTGATATTATCAGTGGTATCCAGCGCCTTGCATAATTCTTTGATCAGCGTAGTTTTACCCGCGCCCATATCGCCGTAAAATAAAAAAATACGGTTACTGCCGGCGTGCTCAATAATAGCCCGGGCTGCCTGGGGTAAGTTGGATATAGATGGAATGGTTAGTTGCACATTGTATAATTTAAATCCGGCATTGCGAGGAACGAAGCAATCCCCAACTATGCATTTCGGACTTACAAGTCGCCCGGTATAATCGGGGATTGCTTCGTTCCTCACAATGACGGGTGGGCTGATGTTCTCCGCATAGGCTACGACAGTCCAAAATTAATCAAATATTCCCAACCAAAAATCTCAAAAATCTATTGAACGCTTTAATCAACATGGCCAACAAAAATATTTTCAAAAAAACGCATCAATCCATAACAAAACCTGTTGTTTTGTATATAACCAAGCTACTATGAGTAACATTCTTCATATCCTTAACGGCGATTCAACATGGCATAGCTTTAACCAAACCGGCCTTGATGGCGATGTAATGGTTTGGCGCGAGGTTTTATCCGAAGGTCCATTACAGGAAAACATCTCGTCGGGTACCTTCTGGAGCAATCGATCCGGGTGGATCAGAGAAACTTTTAATGAGCCGGAAGAAGAATATCAGCATAAGGTGATCGACGAACTGGGTAAACTAAACGGCCAGTATGATGAGGTTAACCTTTGGTTTGAGTTCGACCTGCATTGCCAGGTAAACCTGTTGGGAGTAATGTGCATGCTTAACCAGCAAACCAATATGTCGGCGCCTGCTGTATTCCTGATTTGCCCCGGCGATTTTCCCGGCATCGACGATTTTAGAGGCATTGGCCAGTTAAGCGGCGATCAACTGGAAGACCTGTATGACAGCCGCGAACAATTGAGCGACTGGGAATTCGAGCTGGCGGCCGAAGCCTGGCCTTTATACGTTAACGGCAATGCTGATGAATTGGAACAATGGCTTAATGAAAATTCCTTCTGGGGCGCGTTACACCTGTTGAAGCCGGCGCTACTTGCGCATTTAAAACGCTTACGGCTAAATGCAAACGGCCTAAATCACATTGTACAAAAGCTGCTTGACATTTATAACAGCGGTATAAAAACCAAAGCCGAAATTTACCATGCATTTTGGTCGACAGAAAAAATATATGGTATGGGCGATAGCGAGATTGATGTTTATCTTAATCACCTTAGTCAAAAGCAGCTCATCAATTAATCCGCTGGTGTGCCCGCAATGTTATCAAATTAACAACGATTTTTATATCGAATAATGAATGTCCAATATCGAATAATGAAGGAAAACTTCGATGTTGGACATTCGAAATTCGTTATTCGATATTATTTGATTATTTGTGCTTACTTTTTTTAGGCCTCCCACTTACGGTACCGTGACCGCTATGGTTGGCGACCGCTCACTCTCGTTCTTCATCCTGTCAAGCGCCGTTACTACATAAAAATAGGTTTTCCCTTTTTGTACGGCAGTGTCATCATAGGCGGGATTAGCATTGTATTGAATTTTGAGAATGTTTTTCGGATCGTCGATATTTATTTTCTCGTTATCAAAACGGTATATCACGTAGCCGTAAACAGGCTCTTCGTCTTTAGCCAGTGCCGGGGCTTGCCACCTTACAGCTACGCCACCTTTTAAGCCCGGGCGGGCCGTAACGTTTTGAGGCGGATTGGGCGCTATCGAATCGCGCCAGAGCATTACCGGTGGGAGGGCTGGGTACCGGTAATAATTATCACGCAATGAATCGGTTATGCCCAAGGGGTTATTTGTAAGCGAACTGGAACTAAAATAAACACTGCCCTGCACCCTGGGGTTATTCCTGATGAGGGTTATCTGGTTGGGCAACTGGTCTGGGTTTTTAAAGGCCAGGGTTTTACGTTCGTTAATACGGTAGGCGGCCTGGCCTATATAAAGATGCCTGCCATAGGTATTATCGCTCCACCAGCTTAATAATTTATCAAAAGCGGCAGCCCGGTTGCCAATTGGCCAGTATAGCTGCGGGTTTATATAATCAATCCAACCTTCTTCCATCCATTTGCGCGAGTCGGCGTAGTTTTCGTAATAGGATGAGCCGCCATTGGTTTCAGATCCCTCGTCATTTTGTGACTTATTGGCCCAGATGCCAAAGGGGCTGATGCCGAATTTAATGTTAGGATCATGCGCGTGTACACTGTCGGCAATCATCTTTATCAGGAGGTCAACATTGTGGCGGCGCCAGTCTTTTATATTATCAAAGCCCTGCCCGTATTTGGCGTAGGTGTCCTCATCGTTTATTTTTTGGCCGGCAATGGGGTATGGATAAAAATAATCGTCCATGTGTACACCGTCTATGTCATAATTATCTACCACATCTAATATTACTTGCACAATATAGTCGCGCACTTCGGGCAGGCCGGGGTTAAAAGTTTTGATGCCCCCATAAGTAAAAAACCAGTCTGGTTTTATACGGGTAATATGCTGCGGACTTAGCAAAGCAAAATTGCCATCAAAAGTAGCCCTGTACGGATTAAACCAGGCATGCAGTTCCATGCCGCGTTTGTGGGCTTCGGTAATGGCAAATTCCAGCGGATCGTAACCCGGATTTTGGCCTTGTCTGCCGGTTAAATATTTTGACCATGGTTCGCGGCCTTTGGCATAAAGGGCATCGGCGGCGGGCCTTACCTGTAGCATAATGGCATTAATCCCGGTTTCCTGGTGCGAATTCAGGATATCCAGCAATTGTTGCTTTTGCTTTTCCATGGTAAGTTTGGTACTTGTTGGCCAGTCGATATTGACAACAGTAGCTATCCAAACGCCCCTGAATTCGCGCTTGGGCTGGGTTTTAACAGCGGCCGGGGCATTAGCCGGTTCGGCCGGCTGCGCCTTGACACTTGTTATAAACAGGGTAAATATCAATAGTAAAATATAGCGGGATATATGCATTAAAGCCGATTTATTAAAGCTGCAAAGATATAAAACTCACATTGCAGGTGTTTTATTATAACTTATAAAATTTGCTTGCATGTTGTGTTTTTGGCATTTTGTGCTTAATTTTAGCCGTCACCAATACATTTTTCAACCTGCATTTTTTTGAAAATCATATTTTTAACCTTTTTACGTTTAATATCGCTAAAGAGTTAACCACAAAAAAAACAGTTAACATTGCAATAAAAGCATGTAATATCAATTAATATGAATATGCTTGTACATTAACATCCGGGTTAAACGGTAAATTTTTAAAACACCAGCCGTTTTAAACTGTATTTAAACTTTAAATAATTAATTGCTATGGAAAATCAATATGGGCAACCACCTAAGAAAAATTCAAACGTAATTTATTTTCTGATTGTGGTGGTTTTGGCTTTGTTAGGTACTGATGTGTATTTGTACTTGCAAAAAAATAAGTCGGACGTGCGGATAGTTACCCAACAGGACGAACAAACCAAATTAAAAGCAGACCTGGATAGCCTTGAACACCAGGTTGAGTTGGTAAATGCTGGAAAGGCCAAAATGTCGGCCGAAATGATAGCCAAAAATGACTCATTAAAAGAAAAAATTAAAGTTTTAAGAGTGCAATTGGCCAAGGGTAAGCTTACTAAGGCCGAGTTGGTAAAAGCCGAAGAAGATGTTAAACAACTGCGTTATTTTGTAACCAAATACACTGCCGATATTGAAGAGCTGCATAAACAGAATGCCACGCTCACAACAGAGCGGGATACGCTGAAGAACAACCTGGCCACGGTATCAAAAAAAGCAGATACCCTTACCAAGCAAAACCAGGATCTGGATGCCAAGGTAAAAGTGGCCCAGGCCTTAAAGCTGGCCACATCAAATATTGTAGCCTATAAAATAAAGGGCAGCGGTAAAGAGGTTGACGTAACCCGCGCCGGGCCTGCCAAAAAGATAAAGATTAATTTTACAGTTGCCAGCAATACATTGGCCAATAAAACCATGCACGATATTTACGTGCGCATTATTGACCCTACCGGCAACCTGATAACCGCGCCCGATGGCGGTACTTTTAGCGCCGATAACGCCGACCTGCAATACACTTACAAAACATCCATCGATTTTAAAGATGATGGTACCGAGTATACCATTGATTGGGTTAACCCAACGCCTCCGTTTGTAAAAGGCACATACACCGTTTTGCTTTATGCTGATGGCAGTACTATGGGAAAAACAGGTTTTACACTGAAATAAAATTATTTTATTTAATTAATGAAAGCCCTGTTCCGGATGATGGAACAGGGCTTTTTTGATTTAACAGGGGTGGATGCCTGTTATAAAATATGGTTTTGACTATGCAGTTTAAATCATGAGTATTCAAAGCAAAATCGTTCTGTTTTGATTAAACAACGGTTATTGCCGGTGCGGTATCGGCATCAGGGATTTAATCACATTTGGTCTGATTTTCAATGAGATAGTGTAGTGTTTTGAGCGTATAATCCGTAAAAATACCTTTGTGATAACGTAGTTTTACGTGGCAATATTCACCCGGGAGCGACTAAATTTACTTAGTCAATTAAATCTAAAGCCCTGCAATTATGGATCGCGCCATCATCGAAAGAGACCAAAGACAACGTGAAAAAATATTACCGGTACTTTATTTTTGTTCAACATTTTTTGGGCTTGGGTTTATAAGTGCGCTTATTTGGGCGCATAATGTGCAGGCGGCCATGACGGCGGTTGAGTGGATTATCGCCTGTACTATTAGCGGCGGTTTCGTTGGGTTCCTTTTCGGCGTCCCCAAGGTAGTGCAAAATGCCGGCACGCCCGCTGGTACCGAAAATTACCGCCAGCAAGTTAATACCAATCTTTCTGATATATCAGATTGGCTTACCAAAATAATAGTTGGTTTGGGGCTGGTAAAGCTCACCAAAATTCCACCCTATTTAAAAGGCATAGCGCAGGCCTTTGCCACGGGCCTTAATGAAGCAGGTAAAACCGAAGCGCCCACTGCTATGGCTTTTGCATACGGGCTTGTTATAGGCTACTTTGTGGTTGGCTTTTTGTTTGGTTACCTGGTTACCCGCCTTTACCTGGCTGCCGAATTCAGGGAGGTAGATAAGGCTGCTACTCTAACCGAACTAAAAAATCAAATTGATACAGCACAGGCAAAAATTGAAAACGTAGAAGCCGGGCAGTCTATGCTCACCCAGTCGCTCATTCAGAACGCGCCGGCCACGGTTGCAGGCGATAAACAAGCCAACCTTGACAACCTTAAGGCGCAGGCAGATGCCTATATGAATATCCAGTCTGGTGATTATGGTACCCGCGTGCGCCTCAAAAATGCCAGCGCAGGTAACATGGCTGCTTATGCATTAACCAATAAGATTACCAAGGATGAGATCCTGGAGCTCAACGCTACATCCTTTAACCAGGGGCTTATTGTGGCGCTTGCAACGCTGATCATCGCCAAACCCGAACCCGGCGACCTTGATCGTTTGCTGCAGTACGCAGACCAGGTAACCTGGAAACACGTAGAATACCGTGTGCTAAATGCTATTAGCCAGTTAATGGCTCAAAAACTTATTAAAAACGCGGATAAGAGCCGGGTTAATAAACTCCTTGACCTATACCGCAAAAATGCCGATACTTCTATACTCGACCGAATAAAAATCCTAAGTGCCCAGGTGACGGATTACAGCGAGAAATAGTAACCGGGTATACGGTTGACCCTTTAACGATACTGCCGGAATTATTAGGTAGTATTTAGTCGGAAGTCTTAAGCCCAAAGTCGAAAGCAGGAAAATCATACCCGAGACTTACGACTAAGAACTTTCGACTTAACACTTCTGCCTCCCAATAAATCTTTAATTATTGCTATAGCCTAATTTTTATTATTTTTGGGCACATAAAATTTAACAACATGAATTTTCCCGCTGAATTAAAGTACACTAAAGACCACGAGTGGATAAAAGTTGAAGGCAATGAAGCTACAATTGGCATTACCGAATTTGCGCAAAGCGAACTTGGCGATATTGTTTATGTTGACATTGCATCCTTAGGGAAAGAAGTTGCTAAAGATGCTGTTTTTGGCACCGTTGAGGCTGTAAAAACAGTATCAGACCTGTTTATGCCTGTTACCGGTACGGTTACCGAAATTAACCCCGCCCTTAACAACCAGCCCGACCTTGTAAACTCTGATCCTTACGGCGAAGGCTGGATGGTAAAAATTACCGTAGCTGATGTATCGGAAATTGAAAGCCTTTTATCTGCCGGCGACTATAAATCTGTTGTTGGCGCTTAATGAAAGCAACACTAAAATATCACGGGCCCGCAATTTTGTGGGCCTTATTTGTTTTGATAATTTGCTCTGTTAACCTAGGCCCGGCAGGCGACTCGCCCATGTTTTTTAAGGGGTTTGACAAGCTTACGCACACCGGTTTGTTTTTTACACTGGTTGTATTGTATTGCAATGGCGTGATAAGGCAACAAAAACCAAGGAAATTATCGTATACACGAGCGTTAATAATAATTATAGTCGCGATTGCCTTTGGTGGCTTAATTGAAATATTGCAATGGAAGTTTTTTACATGGCGCAGCGCCGAATGGAGCGATTTCTTTTGCGACGGGCTGGGTATATGTATGGGTATTTTTGGTGTTATGCTGACAGTAAGTGCAATGGGTAATGAAAAAAAGTAAACTAATCATTATAGGAGCGGCAGTCCTGCTCGTTGGTTTTTCATCATGCGGTATCTTCAAAAAAGGATGCGGTTGCCCAACGTTTGGAGTTATCAACGTTCATTACAATTTGAAAATTTGTTAATTAACTCTGTTGAGGGCTGCGCCGTTTAAAGATTTGAAAATGTCGTGCCTTGGCATCTTTTTAGACTTTACATCATCCCAAAATCATTTTCAAATTTTCAAATCCTCAAATTTAAAAATAATCTACGACGACAAGGTTTCTTTATTTGGATTTAATATAAATAAGCTTACATTTGCTCAGGTTAATTTTATACGATGACACTTTCACAACTTGAAGTAGGCGAAACAGGAATTGTTAAAGAATTTACCGACCTTGAAATGTCGGTTAAATTGATGGAAATGGGATGTTTACCGGGTGAAGAAATTAAAATTTCGCGCATAGCGCCCCTTGGCGACCCGATAGCTATTCACGTTTCGGGCTACCAGTTAAGCCTTCGTAAATTTGAGGCCTCCACTATTATTTTGCAGTAGTTTTTGTAAGCATTGAAAGCCGATATAAGAGTTGCGCTTGTAGGAAACCCAAACACCGGTAAATCAACTCTGTTTAATATTTTAACCGGTCTTAATCAAAAAATAGGAAATTTTCCAGGGATTACGGTCGACAAAAAAACAGGTTTTTGCCTGCTGCCCGATGGCCGTACCGCCGAAATCATCGATTTGCCCGGCACCTACAGCATCTACCCCAAAAGTAAAGACGAATCTATTGTATTTTCTGTTTTGGCCGATAAAGCCAAAGACATGGTGCCAGATTTAATTGTGGTGATCCTGGATGCATCCAACCTTAAACGCAACCTGCTGCTGTATACCCAGATAGCCGATCTGAAAATTCCGGTTGTAGTTGCCCTCAACATGATTGATGTATCCGAAAAAGCGGGTATTAAAATTGATGTAGACCTGTTTGCACAGAAGTTGGGCGTACCTGTGGTGCCTATATCGGCCCGTAAAATAAAGGGGATTGATCAGCTTAAAACAACTGTCGCTTACGCCAATAAAGTTGCCCTGCAGCAAGATACCATTGATGTACAAGCTATTGCTCCCGGGCTTATAGCGCAAATACAAAACGAGTACAAAATAGATAATCCATATTTTGCCCTGCAGCTGGCCCACCAGCACGAAACGCTTGGTTTTTTAACTACCCGGGAAAGTGAGCGTGTTGAACAGCTGGAAAAAGAGCATTCTTTCCATTCGCAAAAAGCTCAGGCTACTGAAACCATTGCCAGGTATAATTTTATAAATGATTTGCTATACGATACGGTTAAAAAGCCGGAAACAGCCCATGACGAAACCGTAAGCAATAAAATAGATAAAGTATTAACGCACAAAATATTCGGCTTTATAATATTTTTTGCCATACTGTTGTTCATCTTCCAGGCTATATTTTCCTGGTCGGCTTATCCGCAGGAACTCATCGGCGATTTGTTTTTGTGGATGCAAAACGCCATAAGCAAGGTGTTGCCGGCTGGTCCGCTGGTTAGTTTATTGGTTGATGGCGTATTGGCCGGCCTAAGCGGCGTGTTGGTTTTTGTACCCCAGATAGCCATTTTGTTTGCGCTGATATCGATATTGGAAGATACGGGCTACATGTCGCGTGTTACGTTTATGATGGATAAAGTGATGCGTAAAGTTGGGCTTAACGGAAAATCGGTAGTGCCACTTATTGGTGGCTTTGCCTGCGCCGTGCCATCAATTATGAGCACCCGTAATATCGAAAACTGGAAAGACAGGATGATTACCATCATGGTTACGCCATTGGTAGCCTGCTCGGCCCGCTTACCGGTTTATACGTTATTGATTGCCCTTGTGGTACCCAACCGTAACGTTTGGTGGCTTTTTAACCTGCAAGGCCTGGCGTTAACAGCTATGTACCTGCTCAGTATCGTCTCGGCTATTACTGTTGCCTTTGTAATGAAATTTATACTGAAGGCCCGCGAACGCGGCTATTTTATTATGGAGCTGCCCGTTTACCGCATGCCCAGGTGGAAGAATGTGGCGTTTACGATGTATGACAGGTCTAAAACGTTTGTGCTGCAGGCCGGTAAAGTGATTATAGCGGTATCTATTATATTATGGGTATTAAAATCATACGGCCCCGGCGATAAATTTGCGCAAATAGATAAAACCTACAGCCAGCCCCGGTATACCAAAGCCATGACACCCGATAGCCTGAGTAAAGTTATCGCATCCGAGAAACTGGAAAGCTCCTATGCCGGCGTTTTTGGCCACGTAATTGAACCCGTTATTAAGCCCTTAGGGTTTGATTGGAAAATAGGGATAGCCCTCATCAGCTCCTTTGCCGCCCGCGAGGTTTTTGTGGGCACCATGGCCACTATTTACAGCGTAGAAGGCGACGCAGATAAGATGGAATCTGTTCAGCAAAAAATGCATAGCGCCACCAACCCCGATACAGGCAAACCTGTATTTACTTTGGCCGTGGCTTTTTCACTGATGATGTTTTATGCCTTTGCCATGCAATGCGCCAGTACAGTGGCCGTGGTATACCGCGAAACCAAAAACTGGCGCTGGCCCGCGGCGCAATTTGCTTATATGACGGTGCTGGCATACTCGGCCAGTTTTATTGTTTATCACTTGCTGAAATAGTTTTGGCTTATAGTTGACAGATCATATGGCTCATGATCGCTTTCGTCCGCCCGTGGGCTTCTACAATACTGTTGAGTTAAGAGATTTCCGCACAAAGATGGCAGTGGCGCAAAAGTGATTTGCTTATTTTTTCTGGCGTTGTGGCCTGGAATGGTCTTTTAAATTTATTACCCCAAAAGATGGCCCCTCACTGGCAAGAAAATGCTTGAATACAAAGCAGCCTAATTCAAGTTTACCCAAAGTTCAATAAGGCCGTTTCGCGTTTTGTAATTATTTACCTTTTGTATTTTAATGTTTAGTTTCAAAATGCTTTGCACATAGGCCTGAACTTGTTTTGCGGCGTTTTCATCCGAAGCATAAAAATACCGGATGGAGTTTTGAAACGGGAATTTTGTAATGGCCTCAATCCCGGGAGCATTAAAACCCTTGTCATTTAATTCTTTTTGTAAATTCCCAGCCAACGCAAGGGTGTTGTCATTGCGGTTGTTCACCTGGATAAAAACGGTAGCTTTTGCGGGTATAAGCGTTAGTTTGGCCCATGATTTATCGGTAATGTTTTGTACAATGCTCTGCGTGTCCTTAACCGCCATTTCGTTTTTTATTGGCGTTACAACGGCTGCCCTGCTGTTATAGTCGTCAATCAAAACTTTAACGGCATTGTAGGTAGCGGTATCGCGTTCTTTAACAATGGCAACTATGGTGCGCATGGTACTCCGGTCGCTTTGTACTTTATCTTCCAAAAAATTTTCAATTATCCTTGCGCCTAAATCTGCAATTAATTTGGGATCGCGCTCCCCGATGGTACGGTTTAAGGTAATAAGGGCGACATCGCTTTTTAAATGAGATGAATCCTGTGTAAGCAAATCCTGCATTAACGATTTGGTAAACTCGCCATATTTTAATGAATTATCTATCTCCTGCTGTTTAAGTTTATTTGTGCTGTCTAAAACAGATAGCACACCAACAAGAATGGTCCCTCCCAGTATTTTAACAATGATATCTACATAATCCAGCCAGTCGCGTTTAGTTTCCATGGTAAGGTGGTTAAGGTGTAAATAAAAGATAAACAGTTATTTAAGGGGTATATAAATATACGTGTAAAATTCAATAAGCAAGGTGTTGATTAAATTTGCCGCTGGGGTTTTACAGAGACCCGGTTTTCCCTTCATCTTAAATTTAAATAAACAAAAAGCCGCCCCATAATTACTTATGAGACGGCTTCACTTTGAATAAAAACCAGGGGTTAGTTTTTATATAATTTGATACTAAATACCTGGAAATAGTTGCCGGGGTTGCCGTTGCCTACAATGTTTCCTAAAAATCCGATTGATACAACCTGGGGGCTGGTAAGTGTAAACGTAAAACTTCTTGTTTCCCTTGAACTTGGGCTTGTTGCGCCTACGTTGGCGCTGTTATACATACCCACATAACCTAATGCTGTAGATAGGTTTGCAAGTACCGGGAGGCCGTTGCCGCCTGCTGCCGCTACACAATAAACCGTTGAATTAGATTGAACTTCTGAATATGCATCAAATGAAACAATATAATTTCCGGCAGGTAAGGCCGAAGAGGTAGGCTGATAAAGGATACCATTTACAACAGGTGTATTGTTCCAGGTTTCCCAGTTAATAACGCCACCGGCATCTGAACTATAGCCACCGTTAACGCCATTATCTTTGTTTTTGGCGGCTGCATTTGTAATCCATGGCGCGGCAAGGGTACCCCACCTTCCGTCAAAGGTAGCCCTTTGAAAGGGGCTGCTTACGTTTGATAAATAAATGCTGGTTACCTCGGCCTTTACACTGTGGGTTTGATAATCTACATAAAAAGTATCAATAGCCGTTTTGTTTGGCTTAAAGGCTGTGCGGTAGCTAATAGAGCTCCCTGCTTTAAATTTAGGCAGGGATGTGCTTAAGCCTGTTGGCACTGATGTTATTAAGGTATCATGCTGTTTGCTGGCAGCATCGGTGTACTTAATCTCCATCGAAATCAAGCCGTCGTCGGCATTAACATCGGCCCAGTTAATCAGGGCCGATCCATCATTTTGTAACTCAGCCTTGGCTATGCCGCGGTTAATGAGCGAGCTTTGGTACAGGCTGCCATATACGTTTCCGGCTAAGGTAACCGGTATAGATATATGCCCGGCGTTATCATACGTGCGAATCTCGAAGGTCATTACACCCTCTGGTAAGCCGGGGATATATAGCCTTGCGGTGTCAACGCCCGATGTACGGGTTACGGGTGTAACTATCGAATCCTGCTTGCTGTTCCAATACACCGTGTACTTAACAATTTTAGGATCGGATGTAAAAAGCCCGGTTAATAGCACCCGGTTTTTGCCCGAAAAAACCTGTACCGAGTCGAGCTTGCCCGGGTATATGATCGGGCCGTTGGGCTCGTATTTCTTTTTGTAATCATCCATTTTAGTGCAGGCGCTCATAATAAATGCCGTTAACACTAAAAGGAGGTATGATGCTTTTTTATAATGTTTCATGATCAAAATTTAATTGAAAAAATGTTTGCAAACATTTACTACTTTCCAAATAGGGTAAATTCACTGATACTCATAAAGTATGATCCTGTCCAGTTGTGCAGGCTCCTGATCCTGATATACCGGTATGCGCTTATCCCCGCCGGAAAATCAAAGCCCCAGCCATCATGTGCATATTTGTAATCGGCAGCTGTTTCGGTACCTGATGGCGACCCGGATGGTTTTACAATATTGCAGGTTAACAGTTTGGTCCATGAACCATCTAAGGCACCGTTTACATTAGGTGTGTTTGATCCCCATATTTCAAAATCTTTTAAGTTACCTCTTACGTAGTATACATTACCAATCTCCAGGAACGGGTTCATTATAAAACGGCTCAATATTCGTTGCTTGCCTAAATCAAACGTTACCATTTGCGGGCTGCTGGCGCTTTCAACGGTAAACAAGCAATTTGGCCAGCCGCCGGTAAAATTACCATCCCAAATTTTAGTAAGATCGGTATATGAATACAGGTTGGTAGCGTCGCCAGGCAATACATAAGGCGACCAATCGGATTTTGAAAACTGCTCTTCGTAAAATGGTGTGAGGGTTAAAAACAAAGTGTCGGAGCGGTTTAAAAACCTGTCTCTTACAAAAAACGCGTATTTCCTTTCAACAGCAGGCTGCCCTCTTACAGCTGCTTTAATTAAAACGCTGTTGCTGTAAATGTTGTCCATTCCTTTTGGCTGCACAAATAAACCATTATTAGCTGTATCAACCATTGGTACAATAGCCAGATTGTCTTTGGTAGAGTTATCGCAGGTTACATTAAAGCCTCCAAAAGTAGCCGTTACTTTAAGCGACCGGAAGGCCAGGATGAAGGGTGGTGTTAGCGGGTTAACGGTAACAGTAACCGGGGCTGATGCCTTTTCGCTCGAGTTTACAGCATATAGTTTTACTACGTGGGCCAGCGTATCGCCAAAGCCGTCAACAGTTAATGTGTTGGTATAGTGCGATGCCACTACTTCGCGTGTTTTACCAGGAGCTATTTCATAAACAGCTCTTACATAAAAAAGGTCGGGATCGCCGGGCAGCGTGTATGTTAAGCTGGCTGCGCCGTTTTGGTTTTGTACCTGTACGTTGCTAACAACGCCGGGGGCATTATTATTGGTTATGGTAGCTTTATTGAGTGTTTCCTGCTTGCAGCCGGTTACCATTATTGCTAATAGCCCAATATAGAAAGCCACCCGTAATTTCATTGTTTCCATTTTAATGTTTTTATTGTTAAACATATTATTGCTATATATTTACCAGTTAGGGTTTTGCACCAGGTTTTGATTAACCAACAGGTCGCTTTCCTGTATTGGCCATAAATAATCGCGCGGGATTACAAAATGCCTCGAAAAGATTGATCGTTCACGATAATACAATTCGGGCGAATTTTCATTTATAGTCCATCCTGTTACGTTTCCATTTAGCTCGGCACCAGCAGTTTTCCAGCGCAACAAATCCCAAAAACGATGGCCTTCAAAGCAAAGCTCCAATGAGCGTTCGCGCTGAATGATTGATCGCATTCCTTCTTTTGTAGTGTACTTGGTTGGGTTGATGCTATAGTTTGTCCATGATTCCTGTACGGTAGGTAAGCCAGCCCTTGCCCGTATACGGTTTACATATGTGTATACATCGGCTACCGGCCCCTGGGCTTCGTTTAATGCTTCGGCATAAAGTAAATACAGATCAGAAAGGCGCATTTCGGGCCAAGGGTAATTCAGATAGGTAACTGTTGCCCACTCATAATGCCAGTTAAGCGCTTTTTTCATATAAAAGCCGGCAATGGGGATAGGCGAGGATTGGCCTACTTCGGCACCGCGGGCCTTCATCCACCAGGTATTTTCGTCGGTTTTGGTAGGGCTATTAGCCATATACCATACACCACGGTCAAACCCCAGGTCGGCATAGTAACGTGGCTCACGGTCAAAATTCAACCGGGCAGTAGTTTCGCCTTCTTTAATGTTAAAGCGCTCGTCGTGAGTACCAACACGCAATTGCGATATATTGCTGAAATCAAGTGTTTTATCTTCATTAATAGGCACCCCGTTTTTAGTATAAAACATTTTGGCCATTTTTATAGTGGGCCCCATTAACGGGCGGTTTGCCGATTTTGCAGCATCCGCATTATTAAAATCATACTGGCCTGCACACATCGACTGGAAGAATGAATTATAGTTGATATTATTGTCGGCAGTTAAACCCCATATCAGTTCGTCGTTCCATTTTTCGCTCATCGCGTTCCTGATGCTCATTTGCGTCATGGTAGTTTGGCTAAGCGGCAGGGTTGGTGCAGGGAAAGTGTACAACTGTATGTTTTGCGCCTCGCAAAAATCAATGGCTGCTTTACAGGCATCAGCCGCAAGCTGCCATTTTTGAGCACTGTAGGTAGAATTAAATAGCTGCTCGCCATCTTTATTCTTGAACGAATTGTAATCGGGGTTACCATTAAACAGTGGGCTTGCAGCAGTAACCAGCAACTTTGCTTTCATGCTTAAAGCTGCAGCTTTGGTAACGCGGCCCAGTTCGCTGCCTTCGTTCCTGATGGTTAGGGGCAGTTTTGCTGCGGCCAGGTCATATAAACCGGCAATATAATTTACTACTTCATCAACCGGGCGACGTTTTACCCTTACCTCATCTATCGATGCATCAATTGGCAGGTTTTTATCGATAATAGGAATTGGCCCGTAAGCCCTAAACAGCTGGAAATGATAAAAAGCCTTCAAAAACTGTGCTTCGGCTATCCAGCGTTCGCGGGTGTCAATGTCAAGGTCGCGCACCTTATTAAGGTCACTTACGTTCTCAATAAAAACGTTACAATCGCGTATGGCTTTGTAGTTTGCCGCCGCGTCGCGGGTGCCGTTCATATAATTGGCAATGGGGTCTGATGAGTTTTGATAACCCCTTGGCAACTGCAATACGTTTGTTGGCCGAATGTGCCCAGCAGGGTCTTCTACCCAAACTTCATCGCCGGCTGTAAGACCTACGTTATAGGTAGGGTCGGTTTCTGTAGGCAGGTACGAGTAACAGGTAAACAGATACTTTTCTGCCTCGGTTTTTGAAACAAAAGCGTTGGCTATTGTTGATACGTTATCAGGAACAACATCCAGGAATGATTTTTTGCATGACGATGCCGGCAAAATTATCATTAAAGCCACCGATAGCAGGGCGATATACCCTTTAGGTGCGGGACTTAATACTGTATGCTTAATTTTTTGTATAAAATTACTTTTCATATAATTGATTTGAAAGCTTTTAAAATTCTACCCTTAAGCCTAAGTTAAACACCTTTTGAATTGGGTATCCCAGACCTGAAGTTCCCATTTCGGGATCCCACAGTTTAAAGCCGGTTACTGTTAACAGGTTTAAACCATTGGCATAAAGGCGTGCGCTTTTCATACGGATGCCCTTAAGCTGATTTTTTGTGAAATTGTATCCAATTTCTGCCGATTTTAACCTCAGGAAAGAGCCATTTCGCAACCACCATGTTGACGTTTGGGTGTTGTTTTCCTGGATAGTGCTGCTTAGGCGAGGCCAAAAAGCATATGGGTTCCGGTTATCTTCTGACCAGTGATCATTGGCTATTGAGCTCAGCAAACCGCTTTGATTGCCAGAGTTGAGGCCGGTACTTGACTGGTACCCATTAACCAGGTAAAAGGGCGAAATATTGGCAGAGTTGATGATAAACGATGAGCGGGCCGACCCCTGGAAGAACGCGCTTACATCGAAGTTTTTATATCCGACAGAAAAACCAAAGCCATAAATAATCTCGGGCACAAGCGGATGACCAATCGGCACCACATCTGAACTGGATATTTTACCATCGCCATTCATATCGCGGTATTTAATATCGCCGGCTTTGTAATTGCCAAAACTTTGAACCGGTGAGTTGGCTACATCTACGTCGTCAATAAATAAACGCTCGGCAACAAGGCCATAAATCTGGCTTAGTGAGTTACCCACCCTGCTAAGATATTTTAAGTTATCGCTATATACCGGCTCTTCGTTTTTTAACAGTTTGCTTTTAGCGTAGGTAAGCGTTCCGCGCGATTGGATCCAGAAAGAGTTGGTGAAATTTTTCTTGTAATCCATGGCAACATCAACGCCTTTGCTTGATGATTTACCCGCGTTTGACGATATGTTGGCCTGTAAGCCCATAGAAGTAGGGATAGTGCTTCTTACCATTAAAATGTTATCCCGTTTGTTTTGGTATGCATCTAAGGTTAAACTAAAGTCTTTTGCAATAGTTAAATCCATACCTATATTGGTTTGCCTTGATTGCTCCCAGGTAATGTTTTGGTTTTCATAACGGTAGGTAACCACACCAGGCCTGCTATAGGTATAATTGGTACCAAACTGACCGTTGCTCCCGCTGTTTAAGTTAACATCCGACAGGTAGAAAAACCTGTCGTTTGCCGATCCGATCTGGTCGTTACCCACCAAACCATAAGTAAACCTGAATTTAAGATTATCGATGGTTGAAAGCATTGGTTCAAAAAACTTCTCGTTTGATACAACCCAGCCGGCGCCCACTGATGGGAAAAACCCAAAACGGTGGTTACTGGCAAAACGCTCGGAACCATTATAGCCAAAGTTAAACTCCAACAGGTAACGGTTATCGTAGCCATAAGTAAACCTGCCCGATACACCCTGGTTACGCGATGGCAACGATAACTGTAACGTTGGCGCATTAGCAGTAAGATAATTACGCATGGTACCAATTAGCAAACCGCTGATGGCGTGCTTCTCGGCAAATGTGCGGTTGTAGTTTATGGCTGTTTCGATATAAGTAGTAGCGTTGGATACGCTGCCCCCCGGGCTATAGGTTAAATACTCGGTTGGTGTGGCGCCTATGCTTCCCGACGACCCGTCGTTAAGTAAGGTTAAGCCGTTAAATTGTCCGTTCAGTACATTTGATTGATAATAATAAGGGCTATACTGGCGTGCCACGGTGAAGTACGAATAGCGGGTTGTATAGGCCATAACCCTTGCAGATAAGCCTTGGGTAATAAAATCAAACTTTTGGTTTAAATTTAATTGTGCGGTTAAAGTACTGGTGTTTGAGCTTTGAAAGCCTGAAAGCGACTGTGCATAAGGATTGACATACAGGCCACCACTTGGAATAATAGCATTACCAAACAGGGGGTGGTTTACATAGGGTAATAAACTGCCTGGGTAAATAGCCGGAAAGGCTACCGGGTTGCTCCATAAAGCATTTAAAAATGTAAACCCGCCGCCACTTATAGGGCCATGATAGCTATCAAACTGTCCTTTTAAACTAACTACAACTTCGGTAGTTTTGGTTAGGTTTAAGGTGGTATTTGATAAAATGGAGTATGATTGCAGCTTAATATTATTGCTGAAATTATTGAGGCTATTTTCGGCCAGGTTACCATTGTCAATATTATAGGTCATGGCCAGGTAGTACTTAGCCTTTTCGGACCCGCCATTGGCATTCATGTTGAACCTTTGGTTGCTTGTTTTGGTTTTTATCAACTGTTTTATCCAGTTATTGCTGGGGTATAACAGCGGATCGTCGCCATTAGCTGTATGGTCGATTTTGTTTTGCGAGTAAGGCAGGGCGCCCAGCGGATTGCGGGTAAGCACCGCCTCGTTGGCCAAAGTCATATAAGCAATATTATCGGCCAGGTCGATATTCTTGATGTTTGACGAAGTTGAGTTTTCACCGCGCACATTGAATTTCACTGCGCCTACATCGCCTCGTTTAGTGGTTACCAATATTACACCGTTTGCACCCCTTGCACCATATAATGATGAAGCAGTAGCATCTTTTAATACCGAAAAACCGGCAATATCATCGGGCTGTAACCGGGCCAGATCTGTAGTTGACGATTCTATACCGTCAATTAAAATCAGCGGGTCAACTTTACCGGCACCAAAGGTACCAACACCGCGTATAAAAAATTGGGCATTATCAGCGCCCGGTTCGCCGCTGCGCTGGTAGGATATCATCCCCGGCACAACACCGGCAAGCATAGTGGTAAGGTTACTTGAAGGGCCTTTAAGCTGCTTGGGGCTTATAGTGGTAATAGAGCTCACTAAGCTCGCCTTTTTCTGAGTACCATACGCTACGATGGCAACCTCCTCCAATGCGGTTTTATCGGTACCAATGGTTACATCTAACACATAAGTACCATTTGATGGCTGGTAGTTGTTTAAATCAAATTCCTGAGTTTTAGATCCTACAAATGAAAACGTGATAACAGTTTTATCAGTTCCTTTTAAATTGAGAGAATACTTACCGTTAACATCTGACTGGGTACCTATGCCGGTACCTTTTACTTTAACACTTACGCCTGGCAAGGTAAGGCCTTTTTCGTCGGTAACAGTTCCTTGCACCGTTTTGGGCAATGGCGCCTGCGCCGGCTCTTTTTTGGGTGTTGCAGGGACTGGTTTTTCGGCCGCAACTTTTTCAATTACGACAAGCTGATCGCGTAATACATAACGCAGGTTTTTGCCTTTTAAAAGAAAAGTGAAAACATCCTGCACACTGGCATTTTGAAAATCAACGGTAACCAGTTCCCGGTCGTTTAATAAATTGTTGCTGTAAAAAACTGTTAGCCCTGTTTGTTTTTTAACGGATTGAAACACATCGGCCAAGGTGATATTTGCCTTTTTGAGTGTTATAGGCCCCGGATTTTGCGTTTGTGCGTGACAAAATTGGGTGCCCCATAAAAAAATAAAAACAGGCAGTAGCAGCCGCCGGTAAAATAAAATTTTCTCCATAGTTATTGGGTTTATAATTGGGTTTGTACTAAAGACCGCTTCTGAGAAAAATGGGTGAACAGAAATTAAAAAAAAAGTTTTTTGCTAAATGCCTGTGGGTAAAAAGTAATTTACGGCGCCTTTTAACCTACAAAACCGCGCTTATCTGGAAGCCGGTTTTGTATAAATTGGTATGTGCCCGCGCCGATTTTGTCAACCGGGAATTTTATGTTGCTTTTGGGGCAAGTTTTATTTTACATGTAAAACATCATCTTTAATGGTAGCATCCACACCTGCAGATGATTTTAGGTTTTGAATAAAAACCTGCACCGGTTTATTTTTTTCAATAGCGCCGCTAAATGATTCTTCGGCTTTGGCGGCATCGTCAAAAACAACCTTTAAATTAAACCAGCGCAGTAGTACCTCACTTATATCGCGCAGTTTTTGGTTATGAAAATAATATTGGCCATGCATCCAGGCCAGTTCTGTGCCTGCATCAAATGGCTGCTTTAAAAAGCCTGTTACAGGGGTATAAACAGCCTGGTATCCGGGCTTGAGCAAAAGTCTTTCGTTATGCTGGCCGCTTGTAGATACACTGCCCTCAACAAGAGATGTAGTGGTTACATTGGAGTTGTAACTATTTACATTAAACTGGGTGCCAAGCACCTGCACATTTGTTTGGCCGGTATGAACTATAAAAGGGTGTGCCGCGTTTTTAGCTACCTTAAAAAATGCTTCGCCCGTTAAATAAACCTCCCTGGTGGTGCCGGTAAATGAAAACGGAAAGCGCAAACTTGAAGCCGAATTAAGCCAAACCTGGGTACCATCTGACAGGGCTATCTGGTAGTCCAGTTCTGCAGGTACGGTAAGAGTACTCCAATTTTGAGCCTTATCATCGCCAAGTGTATAACTTAGGCCATTGGCCCCTTTTTTTAGATTGGCGAACGGGGTATTGATAACGCTTTTAGCGGTGTCGGATAAATCAATTTGTTGTCCGTTGGCCATGTGCAACTCTATAGCCGGCTTTTTTCTTTGTTTTACGGCTACTGAATTGGCAACCGGTTTTAACTGCCAATAATAAACGGCCGAAAGCGTAATGCACAGCAATGCAGCAACCGACATCCATTTTATAAATTTATTTTGGTTGGATTGAATTGACTTTACCTGTTCAATTTGAGGCTCAATTTTATCCCAGGCTGCATTTTCGTCTATATTGTCAAAAAAGAGTTTAGCTTTATCAGAGGTTAAAGCATCCTGCATCTCAATCCAAAGTTTTGCAACTTTAGGGTCTGCGCGTATTGCCTGTTGAAGTATATGGTCGTCCTCTTCACTTATCGCTCCTGCAATTTTGTCAATTATTAGCTCCTGAATATATGTTTTATTATATGTCATTATGTATAAGACCAGATTTTGAATAAAAGGGTGAACTACCTTGCATTTTTTACCCCATCGCGCATGGTTTTAAAGGCCAGCTTTAAGTGCGTTTTTAACGAATTGACGCTGATGCCCATTTCATAGGCAGCTTCTTTATACTTTTTATTTTGACAATGAACCAAAGTTACCGCCTGGAACCGCTGAACAGACAGGTCGGCCAATATTTTGTCCACATTAATTTCACCGCATATAACTTCCTGCTCTTCTTCTAATTCCGAAATGGTATATTGATAATCGGCTAATCGTTTTTGCCTCAGCGCTTCTTTCTCAATTTCTTTTAAGCAACGGTTGCGGATAGCTGTTGTTAAATAAGCTTTTAGCGATGAGTTGATATTGTTAAACAGTTGTCGTTCCCAAAAGTCGACAAAAAAAGCCTGAACCATATCCTCTGCTTCCATTTCATTTTTTAAAATATAAAAGGCCGATATAGTAAGGAGTTTGTAATATTTTTTAAATAGCAGTTCCAAGGCTTCCTTGTTGCCCATTACTAATAGCTCCATAAGTTGAGCATCATTCAGGATTTTCATGAAATGGTTTTAACTGGTTAAAAATCAACAGACAGGCGTCTATTGAAAGCTAAGATATAATATTTATTGTCAAAAACACAATTAAAAGAAAAATTTTGAAAATAATTTATGATCGCCTGCCAATTAGGTGAACAGTCGCGTGGCAATGTTAAGAAATGCCTTAATCAGCGGCGCGGAATATTATTAATAAAGTAACCAAGTGACATTCTTGGAAAATTTAAGGTAATTATGGGTTCGAAAGCGGTTTTTTAAAATCAGTTTCGCTAATCAAATTTATTTGACAGCCCCACAGAATTATTGTGCTATTGTAGTGAAAATAACACCAGATTATTTTAAAAATTACAAAAATTAAGTGTTATTTAAACAATAATGGAGTAAGAAAATATTATTTAGAGGCTTTTTTACCTGTTGCAACAGGATTTAAAGAATCGGTTTAACCTGCTAAATCGATATTAATTATGGCTTAAATAGCAAGGGGGAGTGGTATGAATTGAGCTTGGATAACCCGATTAAAACAAAAAGCCGGATGTTATCACAATCCGGCTTTTACTCAGGTAATTGAATGGGTTAATTGTGCAGCACCTTATTTATACTAAGGCTGCCATCGCTTGCATCGCTGAAGTACAGGGAATATATTTTACCCGCCTGGAGGTCGGCAATATTAAAATTGCCGATATTTTTCCTGGAGGCCGTGCCATATAGCTGAACCGTTAGCGTTCCCGGATCAACATATTTGTAACCGCTTGCAATATTCCTGCTTATATTGGTTACAAGGTCATCGCCTGATGCATCTTTGATATTGATATCCGACGGCGCGTTATCGCTTAAATGAATAAACTTAATTTTTACCTTTCCATTATTAGGCGTAGCCAGGTCATCTTCAAAAGATTTAACCCGGGCCGATGATCCCTTGCCTGCCATATACACCGTAAAACTTACACCATTTGTAGTATAAAGCTCACCGGATGCATAAACATTGCTTGATCCTTCATCTTTAAATTCCATAACCAGTCTTTTGCCCGAAGCGGTAGTAATGTAAGGGGAGGCATAGGTATATTTAAGTCCGCCGCTTACCAGTACCGAATTAGCAATTGTAAAACTCTGAGGTCCCGAAGTTGATGCCGCATTAACTACTTTTATATTGAATTGCCCCGAAGGGTCGATGGTGTTTTTTTCGCAGGATGAAAAAGATACGGCTGCGGTGAGCATTGCTATACCCGTTAATAGTTTTCTATAAATTGCTGATGTTTTCATGTTGTTTTTATTGAGGTTAATTTTAAATGCGTTTTTCATATAGGATAATAGTTTCGTTTTATTGAGGCTTCCCCGGGCGGGTTTACATATATTTTACCCTGATGTCGATTTTAGCAGGGGATTTCAAATCGACCTTAAAATCATCGAATGCCGGCTTTTTGAGCTTTTCCATAAAAAAGTTGGAAAAACCGAAACCTTCTTTGGGCATTCGTATGAAATTTTTGTCAATTTTTCCGTTTTCATTTTCGTCGTCGATAAGGGTTATGCCATACATGCCCGGCTCCAGTTTAACCATCACTGTCAGTGTACCGTTGTTAATTGCTTTCTTATCAAATGTGACCTTTTTGTAAGGCTGCTCTTTGTTGTAGCTTTCATCATCTTTAAAAACATTAAGAATGATTTTGCCCCCGGCAGATCTGATCCCGGTAATTTTAACTTGTGTTTCCGGGGCCTGTATATAAGAAGCAAGGGAGATAAACAGCAGGCCAATAAGCATGTTGATACCGAATACGGTTGTTTTTTTCATAGTTGTAAAATTTAATTTTAACATTAATTGAAAGCGAAGGTACCGGCCGCATTAATCGGGTGTTATCAAAAACATAGTGAAACGGGCATAATTGCGCCCGAAGGTTGTGTGTGTTAGTTTGAATAAAATGCCATTTTATTAAGTCGGCAGTATCATAGGTGGTAAACAGGAATGCAAATTGAATATGAGGTCCGCATTTAAGCAGGCCTTGTAATGTTGCCGGTTTTTGAAGCAGAGTGATAAGGCAGCTTAAATTAAATACCGGCCGGCTGCTAATAATGTGTCCTTTGCCTTTTCGGAGCGGTTTTCAGGCGGTTAAGCCCTGCTTTTGCCCGCTTTGGTTTAACATGCTTACTTACATCCAATCTATTAGGTACATTTGCTTATATGCATGAAAAATTACCCGTAAAACGTTTAAATCGCTTAAGCTGGTTACTATCGGTAATTATCGGCGTTATCTTTTACCTCATCATTTCCCGCAGCGGTTCTGCAGAGCCTGTATTACCTTATACGCTATTAACCATGTCGGGTATTTTGTTGGTTGGTTATGCCGATGTTGGCCTTATGGTTATTCTGTTGGTGCGCTATCCGTTACGGTCAAAAAAATTTACTTTGTACCGCCGCTTGCTAACCTACCCGGTAAGCGTATTTATTTACCTGGCATTATGGCCCGTTTTTGCTTATGTGGCCCATAAAAAATGGTCGTTTTGGGATGTTGGTTTGTTTTTTGCCTTTGTTGGGTCGGGTATTGTGATTAATACAATGATTATGCTTTTGCACGATTCGGTTTTGCTATACGAGCATAAACTATATAGCGAGCTGGAACTTTCAAGGCTGAAGGCGGCCAATGCCGAGGCTACCAACCTGCTGTTAAAACAGCAGATACAGCCTCATTTTCTGTTCAACGCGTTAAATACCCTTAAGGCCTTGTATCATAAGGATGTGCAAACTGCTGATAATTATATTGTGCACATGGCTAATTTTTTAAGGGCATCCATATTTCATCATACATCAAACGTATCCAAATTGGAGGATGAAGTGAGCCTGTTATTTGATTACCTGGAAATGCAGCGGATAAGGTTTGGAGCCGCGCTAAATTGTACCATTACGCTGCCCGAAGAAACCTTAAAAGGGTACTACCTGCCATCGTTTTCGTTACAACCACTGTTGGAGAACGCCATTAAACACAATAATTTTACCCGGGAAGATCCGCTTTGCGTAACTATTAGTCAGCAGGACGACTGGTTGGTTATCAGCAATAACCGGCAGGTAAAAAACATTAAAGTTGCATCAACCAATTACGGCCTGGCCAACCTGGCCGAAAGATACCACATATGGTCGGGAGATGATATTATTATTAAAGAAGAACCGAACTCGTTTTCGGTAACTATAAAATTGTTAAAGAATGAACATCGTAATCATTGAAGATGAAGGCCTGGTTGCCGACGACCTGGAGCTGAACATCAGGAAACTGATGGATGAACCCGTGAATATTGTACAAATAAAGTCGGTTAAAGAGGGCCTGGCATATTTCAAGACCGCCGAAGCACCGGACTTGATTTTTAGCGACATTCAATTGGGCGACGGGCTTAGTTTTGAAATTTTTGTTGCCGGGCTTCTTTTAGTACCTGTTATTTTTTGCACCGCCTATGACGCGTATGCCTTGGATGCTTTCAAAGCCAATGGAATAGATTATATTCTAAAACCTTTTACCAGCAAAACGCTGAACGACGCCCTTCAAAAGTACGGGCGGTTAAAGCAATTGTTTTCTACAGATCAAACGCCACAATACGAGGCCCTGATTCAGATGCTGGCCGGCAAGGATACACAAAGGGCAGCCTCGGTATTGGTTTATCATCAAGACAAGATAATTCCGGTTAATTTGGATGATATAGCCATGTTTTACCTGGCCAATGAAATTACTCACTTACTTACATTCTCAGGGAAAACGTTTTATCCAAATAAAAACCTCGACGAACTGGAACGAATTTCGGGGAATTACTTTTTTAGGGCAAACAGGCAATACCTGGTTTGCCGAAAAGCAATTACAGATGTATCCAATTTTTTTTCGCGAAAGCTTTCTATAAACCTTAATGTGCCTTTTGGCGAAAAGGTAATTGTAAGCAAAGGTAAAGCCCCTCAGTTTCTTAGCTGGCTTGCAAAAGGCTGATGGTTATAACGCCTTGCTATGGTTCCCAATTGTTAATATTGATCAGTGCCGGATTATCCCGGTAAACTTAATCCGCATTTTTTATCTTTCTTATTCCGCTTCCGGCGCCACTTTGTCCGCTTCGGGCATCTTTTGCTATTAAAACAGCCTGGTATCATGCAAATTTGATACTGTAAACTTGCGGTTGGCAGCAGCTTACCCACATACAAGGAATTTAATATGCAAGCCAGCCTATTGTATGTTTTTAAATAATGGGCGAAGCTGTTATTTGAACCGCGTGTTTACCCCGGCCGTTTTTTTGGGGCGGGATTTTTTTGCAGAAACCACAATCAGCTATGTTTGAAATTTTTAAAACCAATGTAAAAAAAGCGCCGCACGCAACTGCCCTGATTGTAGTGCTGCAGCACTATTTGCCTTTTGCCGAAATAAGTTTCGACCTGGATGATTGTGATAGCGTGCTGAGAATTAAGGGCGGCAAATTTTGCCCGTTAACGATTATTCAAATACTTGCCGACCTGGGTTTTGAGTGCCATGTATTAGCGTAACAAAAATGTTTTCGGGGCAGTTCAAGGATCAATCCGAAAAGTTGGGGGATAAAAAAGTCAGGCATATATTTTAGCAAGTCTGAATAAGAAGAAAGAAGTATCTCTTACACCTCTTAAAGATGCTCTAAAAGCTTTGAGCTTAGCATTGAAAGATTCTGCCGAGGCGTTGGTACTTCTGTTATCGAAGAAGTTTAGGATAGATTCATAATGCGATTTGACAGATCTTGCAACGGTTTTAAAAGATTCAATTCCTGCATCTTCTACATCATTATACCAGATTGCCAGTCTTTTAAACGCCTGCTGCTTGTCTTTACAGATAGTGAAAATCTGCCCCAGCCGGACTGACAGGTTGTAGGCTTTGAGCAGCAAGGGATACCTTGGAAACAACAGATCAGCTCTTTCTTTCTGTGATACAGTCCACTTAGATGGGTGTTTAAATAGCAGATACCTGCTTCTGGCCAGTAATTGTTTTAAAGTATCCCCGTTGCTAAATACTTCAGGCTGATAGCTTTGCTTGTTTTTTTTAGCGTCCTCTATTGCTTTGTTCTCTTGCTCTAATGCTTCCCAGCGATATTTGATCCTTGCTTCCTGTGCAGCATCATAGGCCAGCTTTTGTACATGGAACCGGTCAACAACACGCACAGCATTAGAAAAGCACCTGCGGATAGCCTTGATCATGTTAGCAGCCATATCCATCGTCACTTCCTTAACTTTATTCCTTTTACGGACAGGTACTCGCTCCAGTACAGCCATAATCTGTTCGGCCTGTGTGCCTTTTATCATCGCTACGATAGCCTTTTTACCACCTTTGGCTTCTTTATTGGTAACAATGGTATACAGTTCTCCGTTGCTTAAGGCGGTTTCATCTATACTCAGGTAAGGGCCTATATTATCTGCAAACAGCATCCACTCCTCTGCATGCCATTTCTGACCCCAGCTGTGAAAATCACTCAGGTGATCTTTATATTGCTGACCGAGCTGCTTGCCGTCCACCTCATATAACTTGCCTAACAAATGGCTGCTAATAGGATGATTATCCAAATATACCTTTTAAAAAAGTGCCGAATTCTGTAGTCATCCGCGCTCCCTTCCTTACTAAATCCCAGTCTCTTGTAATGATCTCACCACTTGCTTTTACTTCCCATCTGCGTCTTTTGATACAAAGCGCTACTTTATGGCCACGAATAGGAAAATCCTGTATGGCCGTTTCCGGTAAGAAGCCCCTGGATTCCAGTTGTGGCTTCTCATAACCTGATGGAGCAAGGTTCTTTTCTTCCAGGTAAATGTTCAATTGCCCGCTCTCAGATGAGCGAACATCCATAAGTTCAAAATATTCTAAAAGACCTTCAGGTAAGATTAAACGGACAAGGGTTTCGTATGCTGCTGTCAAGGGTATTCGTATTTGTTATTCCTATCCCCAAAACAAATACTTTTTTTACTCCCCCACAATTATTTTGCTTGATCCCAGTTCAATATATCAATTCTAAACAGCCTTATAGTGCAAAAAAAGCCCCGCTTTACGCAGGGGCTTCACACATATTAACTATTTATAACTGAAAAAACTCAAGTTTAAATAAGCGCCTGCACGTATCAGCCCCTAACGGGTAAATGGAATAAAGAGATATAATTTGGGTATGTTATATCAAATTTATTATTCTTAAATTATCATTCAATTCAGGAGTTTTCCACAATGTGTTTACAAGTACCCTTTTTTATGCTTTTTGTGTAATAATTTTAAAACAACATGCGTAAGCAACTGGTTTTTCTGTAAATTGTGTTGCTTATAAAAAACTATACGCCTTGTTATCTGAGCATTTATGCCCGCTATGAAAAAAATGTTTTTAATTGCACTTGTGTTTGCATTTGGTTTAGGTGCCAAGGCGCAGGACAAACCCCATATATACAACCCAAACGCCGATGCAGGGGCCGAAATTACTGCCGCAGTTAAACAGGCGGCTAAGCAGCACAAAAATGTACTGCTGCAAATTGGGGGCAATTGGTGTAGTTGGTGCATAAAATTTAATAACCAGGTAACAGCCGATAGTGCCCTTAATACCTATATGAACCAAAGCTACGTTGTTTTGCACGTGAACTACAGCCAGGAAAACACCAACGATGCCGTAATGACAAACCTGGGATACCCCCAGCGCTTTGGTTTCCCGGTATTTATAGTATTGGATGATAAAGGCAACCGCCTGCATACCCAAAACTCCGAGTACCTGGAGGAGGGTAAAGGTTATAGTAAAGACAAAATATTGGGATTTTTTAAAGCCTGGTCGCCCGGGGCGCTTGATCCTAAAAATTACAATAAAATCAAATAAAATATTTTAATGATAAGTAGCTGATCATTAATTGCTTATCATAATGTAAATATTTAGCAATAGCAGAACCGACGTTATGTTGTTGTAATAAATCCGATACAAAAGAAATTTTTTTTTTCTAAAGGTTAAGAATTTTCTCGATTGTTAATTAACTTAGTTTATTGTTTCACCCTTAAAAATCAAACTTATGGCAAAGCACACCACTCTAAAACGAGGTCAATTACTTAAGTACATTGGTAAAAGGTGGAAAAACCTGAACATTAGCAGCCCCATCATGAAATTTTTAGGTTATGATGGTAATGGCTTTGCCGATGTATGGGTTGAATACCAGGGTCGCCTTATGCTGCTGGCCATTGGGGAGGTTGAGCTGGCAATTTAGCCAGCTACATCTGTTTCACAAACAAGCTCAAAAAGCCCTGGTCGGTACGTACGCCGGTCAGGGCTTTTTGCTGCAATATTTTTGGATAAAGCTATCGGCCTTATCGCTGCCTATGTTACGGATAAAATTCCAGTCGGTACAGGCGCCTTCCATGTCATTTTGCTTTACCTTCTCGTTGGCCTTGCTGAGTATATCGGCTATCAACTCGTCATCAAAGCCCAGTTGCTTTTTAAGGGCTATGATGGTAGCATCTTTGGATAGATCGGCCTTGCCCTGGTATTTGTTGATGTAATAATTGGTAACAGCATTTTCAAGTTCCTGCCGGTTTTTATAATCAGTAATTGCGGCCTGCATGTCTTTTATGGTTGATTGCCCGCAAAGCGTTTGATCAGGGTCAAACCTGATGGGCTGCACCAGGTTGGTTGTGGGGTTATAGCCTGCAGGCAGCGTCCATAGGCCGGAAGTAAGTTTAATAACCCGCAGGGCTTCGTCATCCAGGTCAATACCAGGGCCTTGCTGTACTTTGGCATCGGTTACCCGGCCTTGTTTATCCAGCCTGAAAGACACGTTTACCGTACCCGAAATACAATTACGGCTCGAATATTCCGGATAAACTATTTTCGATTTCAAAAAATCGTTCAATGCCCCTTGCCCTCCTTTAAAAGCAGGCTGGGCGCCGGCGGTAAATACTGCCACTATTGCTGTTACAGTGATGAGCATGTGCTTTATCATAATATAAATATCGACAATAAAACGGGAATAATGTTTGGGGCGATAAAGAATGTTAGGTGATATGCAAGTAAACTTACTTGAAGAAACCTAAACCATACTGAGTTGTAAAACCTGCAGGTTTCTTAGTATGACATTCAAATAAAATTCTGTCATCCTGAGGAACGAAGGATCTATCAGCTTGGTATGGTCGACGGAAAAGTTCGCGAATAGATACTTAGTTCCTACCCATGAGATGTTGTACTTTCGAGGTGCGTAGGCCTGTCGAAGGGGCGCGTGGAGAGGCCTTTGCCCGCTATGTTTCGACGGGGCTCAGCATGACAGCCCATTTTATGATGTCATTTCCCCTTCAGAACCTGCTGGTTTTACAACTCGGGTTGACTTTTTATTAAAAATAGCGTTAAAACCCCAACACCAATCCCGGATCAGGCACATTGGCCCTGTACTTTTCCATCTCGGAATATTTACATACCCCGGGATAGTCGCCAAACTTACCTTCGATATCAAACATGAGCTGAAAATGCAGGTGTGGCGGCCATTGGCCGTTTTCAGCATTGTCGCCAAGTGTGCCTATTTGCTGATCTTTTTTAACAGCCATACCAATAGTTAACCCCTCCAAACTTTTACGGCTCAGGTGACCATAAAGGCTATACAGTATTAAACCATCAAGGTTATGTTGCAGGATGATGCATGGCCCATAATCGCCCAGGTTGTTGTTATCCTGGAAACTATGTACTTTGCCATTGAGCGGTGTATAAATGGGCGTACCTGCCGGCCCCCAGATATCAACACCCAAATGCAGGCGCCGCGGTTCATCTTCCGTATCAAAATGAGCGCTTACCGCATAAATAGTGCGGTGCTCCATGTAGCCGCCAATGCCGTAGCGGCAGTTATTGGCTTTTAGTTTATCGCTTACCCAATTGGTAAACCGTTGGGTATCGGCAATAATTTCCGTACTCAATTCGGTATTGTTGGCGGTAAAATCCAACGGAAAAAGCCGGTCGGTGCCGGCATCGTAATCAACCACTTTGCCAATGGCACCGGGGTTGTTTTGTAAATAGGTCTTCAGCTGTTGGTGCCGGTCCATCTATATCAGCTATTCGGTATCGGGCTGGCGCTCTTCCTTGCTTATTTTGTCGAAAATTTTGTCCATCCGTTCTACATATTCGCTGGTATCATCCACAAAAAACTCCAGTTGGGGGATAATCCTTACCTGGTCTTTAATACGGGCGCCCAGTTTGTAACGAATTTCGGAGGCGTGCAGCTTAATGGTTTGCAGGGCCAGCTGCAAATTGGTATTGCCAAAAAAGCTTAAAAATATACGCGCTATGGCTAAATCGGGGGTAACACGTACTTTGGTTATAGTTACCAGGGTATTAGGCAAATAGTTCATGCCTTCGCGCTGAAAAATGGCGGCCAGGTCTTCCTGTATCACCCCTGCAAATTTTTGCTGACGTTTTGATTCCATAATGATAAGTTAACGCCAATTGAGGCAGATGTTTGTTTATTTGGTTCCCTTTAGGAAGTAGGAAGCCTTCAGTTGGAAGTCTTAAGTTAAAAGTAGAGGAAAATTCAACTTTTCGACTTTTAACTTAAGGCTTTGGACTTAAAGCTAATTACACATATCCTGCGGGATCTCTTTTGTTATTTTTACTACTTTTTTTACTACAAGGGTGCTGTCATATTCTGAGCCCATGCCTTCTTTACCCGATTTTAATTTTACACCCTCTACCTCAACATATACAGGCTCATAAGGTTTTTCGAAATTCATTTGAGAATATTGCAATTCAAGATGTGCCGAACTATCGGTAACCCAAAACTCCTGCCCGCTATCGCAATCCTTAAATGATTTTATCTCGGGGCCAAAACTGTATAAACCTTTATAAACAACAGGCTTATCTGCCTTATCCGGTTTCCTGTTACACGAGGACGCCACTATAAAAAAAATAAATAAAAGGGCCAAATACCTAAAATAGCTTATCCTCATATAACAAATTTACAAATCCTGTTTGATTTCGTCCAATCCTTTGATGCTTAATCGTGCACTTATTCCTGATGCGATTACAGAAATGGCGCCAACTGTTAAAAAAACCAACCCAAAATCGGCTATTTCCAGGTCGATCGGGTAGGCATCCAGTACGGTTAACGTAGCCCCCATTTTTATTAAACCATAGTGCTGTTGCACCAGGCAAACGCCCAGGCCCAGGGCAATACCAACAATACAGCCAAATATCGATATCATCATCCCTTCAAAAAAGAAAATGCCCTGTATCAGCATTTTATTGGCCCCCAGGCTACTTAAAATGGCAATATCTGCGCGCTTATCAATAACCAGCATGGTTAACGAGCCAATGATATTGAATATTGCAATAATAAGCACAAAAGTCAATATCATAAAAATGCTCCATCGCTCATAGTTCAGGGTTTTATAAAGCTCGGTATTTTGCTGCTTTCGGTTTTTTACCGTGAAGTTTTTCCCTATGGCATCAATTATTTTGTTTTGTACCGATGTTACATCGGTCCCTTTTTTGTAAGTAAGTTCTAATGAGCTCACTTCTTTAGGCTGATCCAGCAAATCGCGGGCAAACTCAATAGGGGTTACCACAATGTCATCAAAATCCTGTTGGATACCGAATACACCCGAGACATTTATGGAGCGCACCCTGAACTCATCAAGCGGGTTTGCCGAATTTACAGCAGTACGACTTGGCGAAAATATTTGTATCGGCAATAATTCGTCATGTACATTAATGCCAAGGCTGCCCTGAATGGACGACCCGATAACCGCGAAATTTCGCCCCCCGCTTTTAAGGGTAAAGGAGCCATTTTGCACTGTGCTATCCAATTGTTTATTTTTTAAAAAATCGTCGCTTACACCTTTAACCGTACCTAAAAATGGTTTATCTCCATATTTTATTAATGCTTTTTCCTGTAACACCTGGGTGAACGAAAACAATTGAGGATCATTATGCAGTGAAGTAAAATACGGCGTATTAGGATCAAAGGTTTTGCCCAGGCGGGTCTCAATCTTAATCTCGGGCGTAAAATTGCTATAAAGCGACAGGATCACTTTCTCGAACCCGTTAAACACCGATAAAATAATAATCAAAGCAGCGCTGCCAACCAACACTCCCAGCATAGATATGCCCGAAATGATATTGATGGCGTGCATCTTCTTGCCCGAAAATAAGTATCTTTTTGCTATGTAAACCGAGGTGTTCAATAAAGTTTTAAGTTAAGAGTTTTGAGTGATGAGTTCGGAAGTTTTTTGAATTTTTAATTTTGACTTTTAACTTAAGAAAGGGTTGTTTTGTTTTTCGTAACCAATAGTTGTTTCGGGGCCGTGGCCCGGGTAAACGGTACAATCATCAGGTAGGGCAAATAGTTTGTTTTCGATGTTGTCTATCAGTTGGTTAAAATTACCGCCGGGTAAATCGGTACGGCCAATACTTCGCCTGAACAATACATCGCCGCCAATTAACATATTGGCTGCTTTATCATAAAAGCACAGCGATGCCGGCGAATGGCCGGGGGCGAAGATGAGCCCTAAAACAGTATTGCCAAACTTTATGTTGCCTGTTTCGGGCAGGTATTCATCCGGCAGTGGCGATACCTCGTACCTGATACCCATTTGCGGGGCATATGATACTACAGCGGTCAGCACCGGCAACTCGCCCTGGTGAAATTTGGGTTTAAGCCCGTATTTATCAAATACAAATTTATTACCCAATACATGGTCAATGTGGCAATGGGTATTCAGCAGTAAAACCGGTTTTAAATTATTATCCTTTATAAAATTCGCTACCGCATTTTGCTCGGTAGCCGTATACATTCCCGGATCAATAATTGCGCATTCGCCGGTTTCGTCATATAAAACATAAGTGTTTTCCTGGTAAGGGTTGTTCTCAAATGATATAACTTTTGCCATGGGGTAAAAGTACTGATTTAATTTGTTGAGAGGCCGCCATTTTTGATTCCGGTGCCAACAGGGGAGGGTTTTTATTATCAATTTATTCAACCGGCTCTTGTTTAGCAGTTGACAGGGGATTAAAAAAGCCTCAAATCTTCCGACTTGAGGCTTTCGATTTAAATGTAGCGGGAGCAGGACTCGAACCTACGACCTTCGGGTTATGAGCCCGACGAGCTACCAACTGCTCCATCCCGCACTGTTTTGATGGACTGCAAAGGTATGATAACTTTTGGTATTGGGCGCGGATTACAAGGGTAATAAATCCGGGTACTTGTAGTTGCCTCGTTTTAAGGTTATTAAATATTCTGAAAATACGAGTGATGGCAATTGCGTGTGGCAAAAGCAACAAGCCAATTAACGCGAGGCTGTTTCAGGGTACGTATTAACCTGGTTGTTATCCGTAAATACCCGTATGGTACGCATATAGCGCCCCATATAATAATCATTCATACTGGTAAGGGTTACTCCATTTGCTTCACCGGAAGTAGAGTGGATAAACTGAATTGGTTCGCCTGGCATAGATACAATGATGCCTATGTGGCCGGCCCTGCGGGTATGTTTTTTAGTACCGGTAAATAATATCAGGTCGCCAAATTTAGCATCCTTTAAATCAACCCCGCCCTGAACGTCGGTAAAGTCGACCGAACTTCTGGGGATAGCAATGCCAAAATGATTAAATACGTAGTTAACAAACCCCGAGCAGTCAAAACCTTTTTCGGGATTGGTTGAGCCAAACCTGTACCGGATGCCTTGCAGCGATTTTGCAAAAGTTATCAATTCTTCGGGGCTGGCACATCCGGTTGAAATGGCTGTATCTATTACGGGCCTGGTATATGTATGAAAATGTTTATGTCTTTTTGCAGATTTAACCTCCTTATGATTTTTGCGAACCGCCCGGCGTTTTGCATGCGCAGGGCTATTGGCCGAAATAAAAAAAAATAAGAGGGTAAGGGTTCCCAGATAAAATCGCATCCGTAATGATAGGAAAAAAAACTGTTTTTATCTTTTTTTTTGTAAAAACTTTTTGGGTAAAGGCAATTAATTGTTTTTCTATATAATAAGATTATAATAAGTAACTTTTGAACTATCATTACGTAAAAAAAAGGATGAAGAAGCTCGTAGTGAGTATTTGGTTGATTTTTTTACTTGGCGCGATCGGGGCTTTATTTTGGTATAACGAATTGGTTTATCAATTACCAACCCCCGTTCCCAAAAACTATAAACCAGTTTACCAGGGGCAGCTTATCAGTTTAAACGGGGTGTTGAAAAATGAAACCAAGCCCATTTTCTTCCACTTTTTTAACCCGGATTGCCCATGTTCCCGGTTCAACGTAGCTAATTTTAAATCGCTGGTAAACCAATATGGCCGGCAGGTACATTTTGTAGTGGTAGTATTAAATAACCATTATTATACAGCCAAACAAATTCAGGATAAATTTGATTTAACTATTCCGGTGATATTCGATCCATCCATTGCAAAGAGCTGCGGCGTATATTCAACACCCCAGGTAGCGCTGCTGAACCCGCAACACCAATTATATTACCGTGGCAACTACAACCGAAGCAGGTATTGTACCGATGAAAAAACAAATTATGCAAAAATTGCTATAAATGGTTTATTAGCTGCACAACCTAAGCTGGCATTTAACCAACTTGCGCTTAGGGCATATGGCTGCCAGCTACCCAATTGCAATAAATGATCATTTAAGTATGTATAACCCAAATTCATTGTCACATCAGCCCAATGCTCTCCTTTTTGGTGTAAAAGAGCGGTCAGATAAAATAATGAATTATTTTTTGGTTGCTTATTTCCTGGTGGGCCTTTTTTTGGCAACGTTTTATAGTACCTGGTTTATTGCGCTTGGGGTAGGGGGAATTTGCTTAACCGCTTATTATTCTGCAAAATTACTTTTGCCAGGTTCGATATTATACCAATATGTTTTAAGCGTTGTGTTTGGACTATTTATGGCACAATTCATTTACCAGATGCATGGCATGTTTGAAATGCACTTTTTTGCTTTCATTGGCTGCACAGCAATGATTACCTATCAAAATTGGAAACTGCAAATCCCAATACTGCTATTTGTTGTTATACATCATGCACTATTTAGTTACCTTCAGGACGCTACCGTGTTGGGCATCTACTTTACCCAGCTGAGCTATTTTGACCTGCGCACATTTGGAATACACATATTTCTGACAGCCGTTATCTCATTTATTTGCGCATTATGGGCATTTCAGCTAAAAAAATATAGTGAATTGCAGGTGGCCCAGAGCATAAAAATGACCGAAATGCAAAAGGAGGTGCAGTTTGCACTTGAGCGAAGGCAGTTGTCTGAAGAAAAGAACAGGATTTTGGAAAGCATAGGGGATGCATTTTTTGCCGTGAACGGTGATTGGACTGTCACCTACTGGAACAATACGGCCGAAAAAGTACTGAAAACGCCGAGGGATATTATTTTAGGGAAAAATTTATGGGACGTATTTGCGGGGTCAGTAAATTCCGAATCATATAAAATGTATCATGAGGCAATGGCCCTGAAACAGTACGTACACTTTGAAGATTATTTTACGCCATTAGAAAAATGGTACGACATTAGCGCCTACCCGACAGATAACGGCCTTTCGGTTTTTTTTAAAGACATTACCGAACGCAAAATAGCAAACCTGTTATTACTTGAATCTGAAAAAAGGTATAGCGATTTATTTGATTTAAGCCCCTTACCCAAATGGGTTGTTGATACGGAAACACTATGCTTTTTAGATGTAAATGCCGCTGCAATAAAAAAATATGGCTACAGCCGCGATGAATTTTTGTCGATGACGATAAAGGATATCAGGCCGCCGGAGGATATTGGAAAAGTTGAGGAACTCATAAAAGAGATTAATAACACCGATGGGTTAACAAAAAGGGGAACCTTTACCCATAAAAAAAAGGATGGCGAGCTTATTCAGGTTGATATTCAAAGCAATAATATGGATTATAGGGGTAAAAAAGCCAAGCTGATTATTGCGCATGATATTACCGACCAATTGAAACATATCATTGAAATTGAAAAGCAAAACAAAAAGCTAAAAGAAATATCATGGATTCAATCGCACATTATAAGGGCGCCGCTTGTGCGGATAATGGGCTTAATTCCAATTATTAAAAACCTTGCCTCAGATGATCCGGAAAGAGAAAAGGTATTGGAGTACCTGGCCTCGTCGGCAAATGAATTGGACGACGTGATTAAAAATATAACCCAAAAAATAAGTAGTTAGCCAGGATGAGGCCAAAACCTTGTGATTGGTCAAAGCTTCGGTAAAACAACGAAGCAGCAAAGTTAACAAGAGGCCGTCCCGAAAAGACAGGCCTCTTGCTATTTAATAAGGTATTCGGGAAGCTGTATTTTATTACCGGGAGCATAATAAGAACCGCAGGTAACTATTGAGTTATCTATTTAACTCCTGGAAAAATAATTGCCAATTTTTGCTTTTTAGAAAAATATAAATTAATTTACGCTTAACTAAAAATTAAGATTGTAATTGTATACAATTAAACGAATAATATAATTACCCGATAAATTATATTATTTGAAATGCTGGCCAGCCAATTGTAGTTTTTAGAAAAACCTTACAAACAAACTTAACACGAAAAACACACATGAAAAACAAAGTATTACTAACAATTGGCTTTGGCGCCGCCGTTGCCGCGTCTGTTCTATTTTCTTGTACTAAAAATAACAGCCAGCCGGCAAAGCAAACAACAGCTGTTTCGGCGGATGTATTAAAAAAGATAAGTGACCTGGGCTTCAGCACCGACGAAGTGAGAAAACAGGGAGATAATTACCTGGTAGAAGGCGACATCCTTTTAACTGCAGCTAATTTATCAGAGGCAAGCACAAGCCCCAATTTAAGAATTGCCGAAAACGAGCAGTACCGGACTACCAACCTGGTTAAAAACCTGCCCCGCACAATTACCGTTTCGGTATCAAACCTGCCAACTGTTTATGCTACAGCAACAAGCAACGCGGTTGCACGTTATAATGCGTTAGGCCTTACTATCCAATTCCAAATAGTAAGCAGCGGCGGTAATATCCAGGTAATTGGCTTTAACGAAGGGCCAAGCGGTGGATACATTACCCTGGGCTCATCGGGCTTCCCAACATCGGCTGGCGATCCGTATAACCAAATTCAAATGAATACCAACGAGCAAGCTTACGGCACCAACCCTGATGTAAATTATTTAACATCGGTTTTGCAGCATGAGATAGGCCATTGCATCGGTTTCCGCCATACCGATTATATGAACCGTGCATTTAGCTGCGGCGGCAGGCACGTTAATGAAGGCAGCGCAGGTATTGGAGCAATTAATATTCCCGGTACACCAACAAAAGCCGATGCCGGATCATGGATGCTGGCTTGCTCATCTGGTACCGATCGTACTTTTAATCCGAATGATGTAATAGCTTTAAATTATTTATACTAAACATTTGTAACACTATCGGGTATTATATTATTTACTATTATAAGGGAGGGCGGTGCTCTCCCTTATTTTTATTAAACTTAAAGCATGGTTAAAAAATTACTGCCTTTTGTTTTTTTGCTTTGTTTTAAGTACTCCTGGTCGCAGCAAACAGCGGGCGACAAAATGATCAAAAACCTTTATTCGGCAGCAAATAAACCCGCATTAGCCGATTCTGTTAATTATTATGTTGTTAAGGCCAATAAACGGCCATTTGCGCCCTCCGCAAACGCGCATGTTATAAAAAGGCTTTCATACAATTATTACATTATAGCTTCAAACAAACCCATCCCGCAAGGTGCGGATTTTGAAATAATAGCCCCTGCAAATTCCTTGTGGAAAGCGTCAGATAACCTTGCCCTGGCCACTCAAAAGCATGCTAATAGCAGTAAAATAATTGCCGTTGATATTACCCTGAACAATGCCACCGCACAAAGTGAAGTAAAAAAATATGCCGAAATAACCGTCGCAAACGGTAACAGGGTAACAGCCAATATCCGTGTTAACAGGCTAAATGAATTATTACAGCAGCACTACGTTGTTTTTGCGGATAATACCCGCAAGGCACACGCCGAACTGGCAATCAGCGATATCGATCTGGGGGCAAATACCATTAGCGGGATACGTAGCATTTACCCCGGGATTAACGGACAGGGCATCAATGTAAGTATTAAGGAGAGCAGGTACGATAACGATTTGGATCTGCTTGGCCGTACATTTGAATCATTTCCGGCATCAGCTACAACGTCCGGGCATGCTACTACCATGGCCACGCTGATTGGCGGCAATGCAAATTCGTTCATAAAAGGGCTTGGCGCCGCACCTAAGGTGCGCTTTACATCTGCCGATTTTATCAATCTGTTTCCAGATAGCACCGTTGTTTTTAAAACGTTTGATATCGGCCTGCAAAACCATTCCTACGGTACAGGTATCGAAAACTACTACGGCGCCGAAACCGTGGCCTATGATGAGCAGGTAGCCGCAAATGACAGCATTGTACATGTGTTTTCGTCGGGCAATGTTGGGCTTACGGCGCCGGCAACCGGGGTTTACAACGGTTTAATGGGTGTAGCCAATTTGTCGGGCGATTTTAAGCAGGCAAAAAACGTGCTGGTAATAGGCGGTACAGGCCGTACAAACCTCCCCGAAGATTTAAGCTCTGGCGGTCCGGCCTATGATGGACGCATAAAGCCCGAGCTGGTAGCCGATGGCGAGGATGGAACATCGGGTGCCGCCGCCCTGGCTTCGGGCGCTATTGCTTTATTGCAGCAGGCGTATAAACAAGCGCATGGAAATTTACCTCCCGCTGCTTTAATTAAAGTATTGCTTATCAACTCGGCCGATGATATAGGCAACCCCTACGTCGATTTTAAAACCGGCTATGGCAGGTTAAATGGCCTGGAAGCGATGCGCACCTTACAGGAAAACAGGGTTAATAACGGAGCGGTAGGCAATGGCGGGCAAAGCGATTTTACGGTAGAGGTACCTGCCGGCTCAAAAGAGTTGAAGGTATCAATAGCCTGGACAGATCCTGCGGCGGCGCTAAATGCACCCACTGCGTTGGTTAATGACCTTGACCTGTCAGTTTCCGGCCCCGATGGAAAAACCATTTTACCCTGGACGCTAAGCAGCTACCCATCGCTTGACTCGTTGCGCAAACCGGCCCAAAGGCTGATGGATACCATAAATAATACCGAGCAGGTAGCTATTGCAAACCCGGCCGCCGGGATTTACACCATACACATAAAAGGCAGGAAAGTGCCACTGGGGCCGCAAAAGTTTTATGTGGCTTATCAAGTTATCCAGGCAAATAAGTTCGAATGGGTTTACCCTGTTGCTGCAAGTCAGCTTTTTGCCGCCGACGATAATTACCTGCGCTGGCAAAGTTCCTTTGATACGGCAACAGGCAAGCTAAGCATCAGCTATGATCATGGAGTTACATGGAAAGCCATTAATAATGTAACGCTGAAAAATAATTATTATAACTGGCAGGCCCCGGATGCATTCAGTACGGCCATGTTGAAAATGGATATTGGCAATAACTCGTTTTTAAGTGCCGAATTTAACATCTCTGCCCCGGTAGGGTTGCGCGTTGGTTATAACTGTACACAGGGTACGTTGTTGCATTGGTCGCCACAACAAGGCAGTACAGGCTATGTTGTTTACACTATAAAAGATGATGTTTTGCAAAAACTAAGTGCGGTAACAGATACATCGGTTATCATCCCAGCAGGGCAGCAAACCTCCAAATATTTTGCGGTAAGCGCTACTGGTAATGGTTTTGAAGGCTTAAAAAGCTATACCATTGATGTTACCACGCAGGGCGTGGGCTGTTATGTGAAAACATTACTGGCGAATGTAACAGGCAATAAAGTTTTATTAAATCTTTACCTGGGCAGTACTGTGAACCTAAAATCCATTACCTGGGAAAAAATGACTGGCCCGGCTTCCTTTACATCAATTGGCACATCGGCGGTAATAGCAAAGCAGCTTAGTTACCAGTTTACAGATACCGCCCCCAAACAGGTACAATATTACCGGGCCAAACTAACCACTGCCGATAACCAGGTTATTTATACCGATACCGTAAAAGCCGCTGTGTTGCAAAACAAGCAGTTTGCCGTGTACCCAAATCCTGTTGATAAACAATTTACCGTTTTAAGCGGCGATATCAATAATTACGATTTTAAATTGTATGACGCCAGCGGTAAGCTCAGCATAACCCAAACGCTTAATAACCTGCAAAATACCGTGCCGGTGAACCTTAATCCCGGCATTTATGTTTATGTAATTTCTTTAGCGGGGCATGTGGTGTATAATGGTAAGCTGATAAAACTGTAGGTGCTGTAAACCTGATATACAAGCGCTATTGGTTTGTTCATCCGCATTGCTGATTGGTCTCTTTATTTAAATCCAAATATCAGCGGGAATATAAAGGTTACTATGATTGTCCATATAAAGTAAATAGGGAGGTAAAAGGCAATAGTTTTGCCTACGCCGGTTATGTCGGCTTTTTTTGAAAGCACCCTGAAAAGTTGCGTAGTTACCAGGAGCAGATTGATTAAAATTAAAACGTTGCCACCCAAAATCGCAGCCCTGTTTGGCGTTAAGCCCCATTCCGAAATCCGGAACAAGATAGCAGAAAGTGCAACGCCATTAACTACTATGGTTAAAACCGACAGCAGAAAAAGAATCCAGGTTTCTGTATAACTTTTAGTTGCCTTAGATGCCTCGGCAACCGAAAAGAAAATAAGGGCCATAACACCGATTAACAGGGCGTTAAAAACCAGTAGGAACTCCCTGTTGTTATAGGGGTTTTTACCGGAATAAACTATTGCTATAAGATAGATCACCAGCATAACTATTACGAGCGGGCTAAATATTTTGGCAATTACAGGGGAAACCTTACCCACTAATTGCGGATTAACTTCGGTAAGACAGGTACCCACAATCGGCGCAGCCGCAAGCCCCACAATTACAACATTTTTAAAATAGAACTCTTTAATATCAAAACCGATAAGCGAAAAAAGTCCGAGGGTTATACCTGTCATTATTGCGCCTGCTATCAATATAAGGGTCGTCATTACTACCAGGTCGCCGTTATATTTTAAAAAGCGCAGCCGTTTCTCCCCGTCATTTCTCATCTCACCAACAAAAGCAAAACCTAATACCGACCATAGAAATAAGAGTAAGTGGATGTACGATAAAATCAGGGTGTCGCTTTTCTTGGCAATGGGAAACAAATTGATAAAAAGTGCACCCGCAAGTGTGGCACCAACAATAAAAGCAATTTTAGCGGCTGATAATTTGTTCTTCCAGGCAAAGTAAACCGTTAACAGGGGGAAAACGATAAACCCGATGTTCCTGGGATAAAAAAACTCTTCGTCGATATGGAAAACTGCAGGCAACTTTGCTATAAAGCCTGCTGTCAGCGAAGCAACTATCACAAATAACAATTCCCTGCCTGTGCCCCAGTTAATCTCGTCACTTTCGTAATTCAGCCTTTCATTCCAGCAATCAGCAAGTGTATTGCCTTTAAGCTCGGGGTATAGGGTACTGAACGCTCGTTTAAAAGTCGTCTTGTTGGCCCGGTAAAGTTTTTCGAGTTGACCGGGATCGTTTAAATGGCCGAGTATTTCGTCTTTCATGAGTTTGTATTTTAAAACGTTTTGGTTAAAATCTTCAATTCTGAATTTTTAAAGCCGTTTAATTCTACTAAGCGCCATTCATACCTAAAACAACATCAAGCCACTGCGCACTATGATATTCAATTATGAATTTATGCCGTTTAAAAGCACTTTGTTTTTCAAAGTTAATATTCATTTTCATTAAAACAAATACAATCAATAGATTTTTTAGCTGACAGCGGATACAGCGTGGAAATGGCCGAACAGGTAACTAAAAATTTCGGCTATCACATTCACTTTATACGGGTTGTTGTGCGCTCTGATGGCAGGAATGCCAGTTTTAAGCCAGTCCATAAAAGATAAGTTGCTGAAAAAACATTTGCCTGGTTTGACATAATATTATGCGGAAATTATGAACTCCACCCTGAACCATCTAAAAATATGGTCAAACTATTGGCAATAAAATTGTTATTGAACAAATTTAAACAGGCCCTTAATAAAAAGGGTAAACAATTAAATAACAAACAATTAACCTGAAATTGGTATTAAAGCAATGTTTGAAGCGGTTATTTGAGAGCAGGTTAAAAAGGCTAAAATAAGCCTGCCGGGGTACAAACATAATTTGATATGCATATTTCAATACTCGCAGCCACACTTCCTTTTATTGGCCAGGTTAATTTAAGCGGTTATTTACTGGTTGTCTTTATCGTTTGCATCCTGGCTGTTATCGGGTTCGAGTTTGTGAATGGCTTTCATGATACAGCCAATGCGGTAGCTACCGTAATATACACCCAGGCGTTGAAACCAGTGTATGCTATTCCCTGGTCGGGCTTATGGAATTTTTTAGGCGTGTTTCTGGGTGGTGTAACGGTAGCCATGGGTATTTTAAAGCTGGTGCCGCTTGATGCCTTGATGACTTTGCCTGTGAGCGTAGGTGCCTGCCTGGTATTATCGGTGTTGCTCGCGTCCATTATCTGGAACCTGGGCACCTGGTATCTGGGCATTCCCTGTTCCAGCTCACATACCATGATTGGCGCCATGATTGGCGCCGGCCTGGCCTTTACCTGGTACTACCATGGCCCCGGGGTAAATTGGGGTAAAGCCGAAGAGATAGGCCTGTCGCTTGTTCTATCGCCCATTATTGGTTTTGGTGCCGCAGCCCTGCTCATGTTGTTTTTAAAGCATGTAACCAAATCACATGCCTTGTTTCATATCCCAACCGGCGAAGATGACCGTCCGCCAATTTTAATCAGGCTTTTACTCATCACCACCTGTACCCTGGTTAGCTTTTTTCATGGTAGTAATGATGGGCAAAAGGGTGTAGGCTTATTTATGCTGATCCTGATTGCTTTTTTACCAGCCCGCTTTGCAGTAAATCACCATATAAGTAACGATAAAGTTTTGGCGGCTTTTAACCAGGCCGGCCTCGTGATAACTAAAAACATCGACGGAAGCAACGCCTGGAACAGTGAATTTATAAACCTGGCAGATTTAATAGACCGGGCAAAAGCCTCGCTGGCCGAAAAAAATGAAACCGATGTTGCCAAAACTTACCGTTACCGTAAACAGGTAGAAGCGGCTGTAAAAGCAATCAGAACGGTGCTTAAAGATAACGCGATAAAATTACCGGCAAATGATCGGGCCTCGCTTACATCTGCCTCAGACGAGCTGGAGCATGTAACAGATTTTGCGCCGGTATGGGTAATTGCTATAATTTCTGTATCGCTTGGGCTGGGCACCATGATTGGCTGGAAAAGGATTGTAGTTACCATTGGCGAAAAAATTGGTAACGAACATTTAAGCTATGCGCAGGGTGCCACATCCGAAATTGTTGCCGCATCAACCATTGGCCTAAGTACGGCATTTGGTTTGCCGGTAAGTACTACACACGTGCTTTCAAGCGGCATTGCCGGCGCTATGGTTGCTTCGGGCGGTAAGGGCAATCTTAATAATAAAACCATAAAAAATATTGCGATGGCCTGGGTGCTTACTTTACCGGTAGCAATAATTTTAGCATCTTTATTATTCATGTTTTTCCATTTGTTTATTTAAAAGGCCAAAAATGAAACAGATTCTTGTTGCTTCCGATTTTTCAAAAAGCGCAGCCAATGCAATGGCTTACGCTATGGAGCTGGCCGCGGTATTAAACCGTGATATTTGCGTAATACATGCCATACACCCTACCGAAGGCATTAACAACAGCACTTACAACGCTATTTTTATTGAAGATTACTATAACAACAAAAGGGAGGCCTTGAAGGAGTGGGCGGCCGAATTTACCCGGCAGGAAGCTTATGCTTCGGTTAAGGTTGGTACACTTTGCGATGTGGGTTTTTTGAAAAATGTAATAGCCCGTTATGTTGATGAAAACCCGGTAGAACTTTTGGTAATGGGGATAACAGGCTCAACAGGTATTGCGGGTATTGTGGGTAGTAATGCAAGCATGATAGTAAGCAAGTTGAAAACGCCCACCTTAATCATCCCACTGGAAAGCAAGTTCTCCAGGGTGCCCGTAATTACGCTGGCCACAGATTTTGAAACCCGCCTGTCTGCCGAAGATGTAAACGCTTTGAACGAAATGGTGCAGGCATTTGCATCCGCTAAAATGCAGGTGTTGTATGTAGCCGATAAGCCCGACGATAAACATATCAAAACGGGGGAGGCCAAATTAAGCAGCCTAATAAAAAATGCCGAACTTGATTTTAACTATATTAACAACAGCAGCGCCATAAACGGCATTGTTGATTTTGTACAAACGCACAAAACCGACATCCTTTGCCTGGTTAAACATCATCATAACATCGTTTACCGGCTATTTACCCGAAGTACGGTAAACCAGGTAATGAACAAATCAGTGAAAGCTATCCTGGTACTGCATGAATAACATAGTTCTATAAACCGTTAATACCCGCTGCTTAAATCAGGGAAATCGCTTTTGAAATTGATAAGATTTATTTCGCGCAAAGACGCTAAGATACAAAGCGATTTGCTTATTTTCTCTTAGCGTCTTGGCGCGAAAAACCTGTAAACGCGATTATATAAACAATTGCTCTAACAGCAATAGCTCAACGTAATTAATCATAAAATCTTAAACGCGATTTCCCTGCTACTTAAACTTTTGTTCACCCTCAATTTATATTTGTTTGGTATGTTTGGTCTTTCGATGATTAACACTAAATGATAATATCCCCTAAATATACCACCCCCGTTTTTAAAAAAGATCAGCCCGACGATACCTATAAGTTTTTGCCGCCTCCCCCGCCGTCGGGAAAGTACCCCTACCATTTAAATGTTAACGACATATTGCCCGGTATAAACGATAACCGCATGTTATTTCATGTAGTGGGCGATACCGGTGGCTTTCGCGATCCGGATTTTCAGAAAAGGGTGCCCGATGCCATGGCCGCCCAGTATCAAACTTCGGCGGCGGCAAACAAACCTTCGTTCCTGTATCACCTGGGCGATGTAGTGTATAGCCATGGCGAAGAAAAATATTACAAAAGCCAGTTTTTTGATCCCTATAACAATTACCCCGGCCCTGTATTTGCCATAGCCGGCAATCACGACAGCGACATAAACCCCAATGCCGATAAGCCATACCAAAGTTTGAATGCCTTTGCTGCTGTTTTTTGCGATACCCAACAACGGGCAATACCATTTGCCGGCGACAGCCCGCGCAAAAGCATGGTGCAGCCCAATATTTACTGGACGTTGGATACACCGCTTGCCACCATCATTGGCTTGCACAGTAATGTGCCCAAATATGGCGTAATTACGCCAGAGCAGCGGGAGTGGTTCCTGCAGGAATTAAAGTCATCTGTACAAAACCACCCGGAAAAGGCATTGCTGGTTTGTATCCATCATGCACCATACTCTGCAGATGTTAATCATGGCTCCAGCTTACCCATGATCGAATTCCTGGAGGGCGCATTTACCGAAACCAACGTTTGGCCCGATATGGTTTTTAGCGGGCACGTACATAATTACCAGCGTATCAGCAAGCGTTATCGTAATGGCATTACCGTGCCGTACATCGTAGCCGGCGCAGGTGGTTTTGATGAGCTGCACCCGGTAGCGACTACCGATGACGAGCGTTTTAGCGCCGAAAGCGAAGTTCTGAATGGAGCCAAACTTGAGTTTTCATGCGACACCCGGCATGGTTTTGTCAACGTAGCATTGGAGCGCACCGACAATGGGTTAATCCTGGTTATGGAATATTGGGCTGTAAAGGATAAAGAGGCAATTCTTATAGATGCCTATAATAAACTTGTGCCGTTGCAGCAGCCTGCAAAGTAAAGGCTGTTTGCCCGAATTTTAAATCAGAAATCATCTGTAAAATTGCCGCTCAATTTTTAAATTATAAATTAGCAAATTAAGTATCTGTAATAATTGAAAGAGTTTCCTGCTGATATCAAATTTTCATACGGTTGGAGGGCATATCAGCAACGCGTGCTTGATGGACTGGACGAGTATTTAAAAGACGGTCATTTACACGTTATAGCACCACCGGGTTCGGGCAAAACAGTTTTAGGGCTGGAAGTTGCCATCAGGATTAACCAGCCTACGCTGATTTTAACACCAACCATCGCCATCAGGAACCAATGGATACAGCGGTTTTGCGAAATGTTTTTACAACAGGAGCAAACGCCTGGCTGGGTTTCGCACGATATCCGGAAGCCGGGTTTCCTTACCGTGATAACCTACCAGGGGCTGCATGCGGCCTGCAACGATCTGAAAACTGCCGAACCGGAAAGCGAGAGCGAAGAAGAAGTTGACGAACACGAACCCGTAACATCGGCCAACCATAACCTCGACAATATTGTAAACGGTTTAAAGGAGCAACAGGTAAAAACCATTGTGGTTGACGAAGCGCACCATTTAAAAAATGAATGGTGGCATACGCTTGATAAGGTTAAAAAAGCGATAGATCCCATGATTATAGGATTAACCGCTACGCCGCCCTATGATGTATCGGCAACAGAATGGCAGCGTTACCTGGAATTAAACGGGCCGATCAATATTGAAATTTCGGTGCCGGAGTTAATTATTGAAGGCGATTTGTGCCCGCACCAGGACTATGTGTACCTATCATTACCCGCCGATGATGAAATTAAAGGGATAGCCGCGTTCAGGCAGGGCATTGAAGAGCTTTTTGCAGAGATTAAAGTCGACGAAACCTTAATCAATGCCATTGAAAATCATCCGGCCTGGCAAAACCCGCAGGGGAGTTTAGATTGGATTTACACCAATCTGTCTTACTATTCCGCTTCGCTCATTTTTTTAAATGCCAACGGAAGGGTCATATCAAAAGATCATCTTGACATTATAGATAACAAAAAACTGAAAATCCCGGTTTTTGATAACAGTTGGATGGAGGTTTTGCTGGATTTTTACCTGTACCGGGATAAGGAAATTTTTAAAATTTTTGCCGCCCATCAAAAAATTATTGAGGGTAAATTGCACCGGTATGGGGCAATAGAAAAACGGCAGATCAGCTTTTCGCAAAACAAAAAAGTGACCGGGGCTTTAACGTCCAGTATCAGCAAATTAGATAGCATACAACATATTGTCAATTTTGAATACCAGCAACTGGGCCACAACCTGCGGATGGTAGTATTGACAGATTATATCCGCAAAGATTTCTACATCAATGCTGATATTAACGAACTTGAGCTGAACAAAATTGGCGTGATGACCATTTTTGAAAAACTAAGGCGCCAAAATGCTGCCGGTATCAAAATTGGCGTGTTAACGGGCTCGCTGGTTATCGTCCCGTATTCGGCCTACCAGGTGTTCCGGGAAAAAGTGAGGCATTATGGATTAGGCGAAATTAATTGCGAAAGGGTGCCATTTGCAAGTGATTATGTTTTAGTTGAACAGAGCGAGCAGTTAAAAAACGATATTGTTAATCTTATTACTCAGATTTTTCAATCGGGCGAAATAGAGGTGCTGATCGGTACAAAATCGCTTTTGGGCGAAGGATGGGATGCACCGGCAATTAACTCGCTGGTGCTGGCCAGTTTTGTTGGCTCGTTTGTGCTGTCTAACCAAATGCGTGGCCGTGCCATTCGTACGCAAAAAGGTAACCTGGGCAAAACGGGCAACATCTGGCACTTATGCTGTATCGATCCAACCACCGCTACCGCCGGCGAAGATTTTGATATGCTTAAGCGCAGGTTTAAAAGCTTTGTTGGCATCTCTTTTAAAGATGGCGGCGGTATCGAAAACGGTGTAGGCCGGTTAAATATCCCGCCTGGTATAAAACAGCCGGATGATGTTGAACAGCAGAACAAAAGAGCATTTACTTACGCGGCCGACAGGGAATCCCTTCAAGCTAAATGGCATGCAGCACTGGAAAATGGCGTCACGTTAATTGAAGAGATCAAGATCCCTTTTGAAAGCGACCGTGAATACAGCGCGATTAAAACCATGTACCTTAATAAAACCATTGCCAACCTGCTTGCCGCACTTGGTTTTGGTATGCTCGATTATTTATCTGCCATATTGCAAAGCCTGGGCAGGGCTGGAAGGTTACTATCGTCGCGTGAGGGAATTTCTATCTACCTTGTTATCATTGCAATAACCGGCTTTCTTTTTTTTGGCCGCCTGGCATTTAAAGCTTTGCGGCTTTTTATTAAATACCGCGATATATCAAAGGATGTTGAGCAAATAGCCAATGCATTATTAAGCGCTATGGTACACATGGAGGTTGTTAAAACAGACCGCGCCAAACTTAGGGTAGATTCATCGGTTGACCGGTTTGGCAACGTTTATTGCTTTTTGGACGGCGGCACAACATATGAGCACTCTGCTTTTATTAATATGTTGCATGAAATAGTCGGGCTTATAGATAACCCTCGGTACGTTATCGTGAGAAGGAATATGTTTTTATTTTTTGTAAAGCAAAAAGATTACCACGCCGTACCCGAATTAATTGGTAGAACGAAAGCATCTGCCAATTATTTTATGGAACAATGGCAAAAAAATGTTGGCTATTGCGATCTTGTCTTTACACGTAGCCTGGAGGGGCATCAGTTACTGTTAGCATCGCGGATGAATTCTTTATCGGCTCAGTTTGATGATAGTACAGAGCGGGTTAGTAAATGGAGGTAATAGTAACACAAAAAGCCAGCGGCGAATTAGATATACTTTAGCATTCAACTAACCATTTCCACAGCATCACAAATTCTCCGTTTGCCATACTTAAAAAAAACATATTTTAGCACTTGCGTTCAACAGCGGGCCATTCCCCTGGTCCCGGGGATTTTAGACAAGTGTATTCAATGACAAAAGCGAGCCGGATTTTATTACGTCATCCCTGGGTATATAGGATTTTGGTTTTTGCTGCCGTCCTTGGCTCGTGCGTAAAATTACAGGCGCAGGGTTTGCAATTCAACTCGAACGATAGTTTAATGGAAAAACGGACGTCCTATTCCGTTTTTAAACAGGAAAGGCCCACATTTAATGATGAATTAACCATCGCCTTTCAACTGGCTTTATGGGATAATTCGCACCTGGGCTATGTTTTAAACCTTGCCGATAGTAAAAACAATTCCTATAGCCTCAGTTATATTTATTTGAACGGCACCCCTTACTTAAATTTCAATATCGACAGTAAGAGCAATAAGATCACCATTCCGCTGAGCGCTGCCCAGCTATCAAAAAGGACATGGACAGCCATCAAAATCAAGCTGGACCTGCGTGGGGATAAAGCAACAGTGTGGGTTAACGGTAAACCGTATGGCGCTTCGGGCTTTAGTTTCACCGGCAGCATCAGCCCGGTAATTACCTTTGGCAAAAACCCGCGTTACTCCGATGTGCCCAATATGGCCATTCGCAACCTGGAAGTTGGCGATGCTTCTCAAACTTATTCGTTCCCGTTAGATGAATGGGAAGGCCAAAACGTGCACAGCAGCAATGGTGATGGGATTGGTTTTGTGGAAAACCCGGTTTGGCTTATTAATGAATCGTACTTCTGGAAGCCGCGGTTGTCAAAAAGCGTTAACGAGGTTGTGGGGCTAAACTTTAATCAGCAAAAACAAAGCATGGTGCTGTTTGGCAGCAAATCGGTAACGCAATATAATGTAAGGAATGATGAGGAATCATCCAGCCCTTATCAAAACCCCCTGCCTATGCCCTTGTTATTGGGCAAAAGTATTGTTAGCCCCAGGCAAAATAAACTGTATGTATACGAGGTCAATAACGGTCTCGGCCGCCCCTCCGGCCTGGTATCGCTTGATCTTTCGGGTTTAAAATGGGAGGTTAAGGGGAACGCTGCCCTGCCATCGCAACGGCATCACCACAATGTGTTTTATGATAAAGATTACCATGATCTTTATTTATTTGGCGGCTACGGCTCGTTCCGGTACTATAATGATTTTTTTAAGTTTGATACCCTGAAACAGGTTTGGCAGCCTGTGGTTTTTACCGGCGACCATATCGATCCGCGGTTTTTTTCGGCCTGCAGTACTGCCGACGCGAATAACGACGTGTATATATTTGGCGGCATCGGTAATCAATCGGGTAGCCAGGTTGTAGGTGGTATGCACTTTTATGATTTGTACCGGGTTAACCTAAGCAACCGCACCATCAAAAAACTATGGGAAATTAAGCCTGATGAAGAGGCTTTTGTACCGGCCAATAACCTTGTACCATCAAAGGATGGAAAATATTTTTATGTGTTATGTTACCCGCACGAGCGGCCTAAAACCAGCCTGAAGCTTTATAAGTATTCGATACAAGATGGATCATACGAGGTTGTAAGCGGCGAGATTGCGGTAACATCCGAACGGATTGAAACCGATGTTAACCTGTTTTTTAACAGCGACGCTAACGAATTTTATTGTACTACGCAGGAGTTTACTTCGCCTGTAAAATCGGGTATCAAAATTTACTCGCTGGCATTTCCCCCGGTAAGTTATGCCGCTTATTTAAAATCAAAACAGGCTAAAAGCGCAACAACCAGTTTGTATAGCTACGTTGCAGGGCTGGCGGCGATACTACTTGTAGCTGGTGCTGCATTCATCTACCTGAAAAGAAAAAAAGCCAAACCGGTGCAGGATACTGCTGATTTAACCCAGGATGAAAGCGCCTTGGAAATTATCGGCAACAAGGTTAATGCGGTTTATTTGCTGGGCGCATTTACGGTTTATGATAAAAACGGCAAGGATATTACCTACCTGTTTAGCCCTAAAATTAAACAACTATTTATTCTGATTTTACTGAACAGCCGCGATAAAAATGGTGTAACCTCCAGGCGTATTTCCACCACCCTTTGGGCCGATAAAGATGTAGCCAAAACAAAAAACATCCGGGGCGTTACCTTAAATCACCTGAGAAGCATTCTTGCCGACCTGGACGGAATTGAGCTGGCCTATATCAACGACACCTATAGCTTCACTGTTTCGGACGACTTTTTTTGTGATTATTTTGAGGTGCAGGCCAGCCTTAAAAGTAGCCGGGGGCCAGCTGCATTGGAGGTCCCTCATTTTGATTTGATTGCGCGCGGCGGCCTGCTGCCGGCTATGCCCGATGTTTGGCTGGATGATTTTAAAGAGGAATATGAAGAGACTTTAATGCCGGCTTTGCAGCCTGTAATAAAAAAAACCTATGATGAGGGACAGTTTAAAAAGGCGCTGGAGATAAGCCGGCTGATTTTAAATATCGACCCGTTTAGCGATGCCGGCATTAAATATAAACTGAAAGCCATCAGGCGCACCAGGGGTATTGAACACGCCCGCCGCACCTATGATGATTTTGTAGCCGAATATAAAAGATCACTGGGAATTGATTACCCTATCCCATTTGATAAAATTTGCGGGAAATAGGGGATGTTAATAGAACGATTAGTGTTAAGTCAGAAGTACTCGTAAATCTGACTTGTCCTTTTTGACTTAAAACTTAAGACTTTCGACTCAAGACTTTCCATCATTCCCGGTTAATAAAACGATTAATTTTAATGGGTTAATGAAATTTAAACCGGGTTAACCCATTTATTAACCCTTGTTTTAATACCACTTATCCTATTATTGTATGGTATTAAGCGGCATCTACCGCCCTGCACCTATCTATGAAAAACATTTTTGTTTCCTGTTGTTTAACAATGCTGGCGTCTGCTGTTTTTGCGCAGCAGGCACCGGCACCGTTAAAAGAGAAGACTGCTTTCCAAACCGCCAGCCCCTGGATGCCCGAGATTGACGTACGCAGCGACATTGCCATTGTTTACGGTACCAACGACCACTCCGGCATGACCTTTGAACAGCGCGTACAAACCTGGCGCGATCATGGTTACCAAACCAACTTCATGACCGGCATAGCCTGGGGCGATTACAAAGATTACTTCCTGGGTAAATGGGACGGTAAAAACCACCTGGGTGTTGGGCAGGTTACCCAAAAGGGCGATACCATTTTTCATGGCAGGGATATGCCGTATGTAGTGCCCGATGCCTCGTTCATCGAGTACATGAAAACAGCGGTTATTAAAAGAGTAATTGATGTTGGCATCACCAATATATTTTTAGAAGAACCTGAATTTTGGGCACGTGCAGGCTATAGCGCGGGTTTTAAAGCCCAATGGCAAAGCTATTACGGTTTCCCCTGGAAGCCACAGGATGCATCGGCCGAGAATACTTACCTATCCAGCAAATTAAAGTATCACCTGTATTATGATGCTATTGAAAAAGTATCATCGTACGCCAAAGCCTATGGCAAAAGCAAGGGCTTAAATATAAAAGTGTTTATCGCCACGCATTCGCTGGTTAATTATTCGTCGTGGCAAATTGTTAGTCCCGAGGCCAGCTTGGCTTCGTTGCCCGGTATTGATGGTTACATAGCCCAGGTGTGGACAGGCACCTCGCGCGAGCCAACTTATTTTAACGGCCTGCAAAAAGAACGCGTATTTGAAAACGCCTACCTGGAATATGGGTCGATGGTATCTATGACCGCGCCAACGGGCCGCAAAATGTTTTTTTTAACCGACCCAATTGAAGACAGGCAGAAAGACTGGGGCGATTATAAGCGAAATTACCAGGCTACCTTTACGGCCAAGTTGTTGTACCCAACCGTATCTGATTACGAGGTGATGCCCTGGCCCGAGCGCATTTATACGCATCCCTACAAAGTTGCCAATAGTAACGAAAAAATCCTGATCCCTCAATACTACTCAACCCAAATGCAGGTGATGGTTAACGCCCTCAACAGCATGCCACCATCAACCAATAAGGTAACCGGTGTAAATGGCATTGGCGTGCTGATGAGTAATACACTGATGTTTCAACGCTTCCCTACACATAATGGGTTCGAGGATCCGCAGTTCTCAAACTTTTACGGCCAAACGTTGCCATTGCTAAAACATGGCGTGCCGGTACAAACCGTGCATATGGAAAACCTGGGCTACGCGGCATCGCTTAAAAATATCAAAGTACTGGTGATGAGCTATGCTAATATGAAGCCCGTATCGGCACAAATTCATCAGCAATTAGCAGCCTGGGTAAAGCAAGGCGGCGTGCTCATTTATTGCGGGCGCGATGATGATCCTTACCAATCTGTAATGGAATGGTGGGATACTAAGGGCAATAACTTTACAGCGCCGTCGCAGCACTTATTTAAACTACTTGGTGTAAACCCAACTGCCGACGGGCAAAAGTTTAAAGTTGGTAAAGGCGCGGTATATGTATTGAGGCAAAACCCTAAAGAATATGTGCTGCAGGCAGCTAACGATGGTAACTATATCGGCACCGTTAAACAAGCCTATGAAAAAGATGCCCATGCCGGCGCTTTAACCTTTAAAAATAGCCTGTACCTGGCCCGTGGGCCTTACGATATTGTAGCCGTAATGGATGAAAATGCCGACAGCAAACCTTATACCGTAAAAGGCCCGGTAATTGATCTGTTCGATCCGCAGTTGCCCATCCTGGCCGAAAAGGTAATCAATCCCGGCGAGCAGGCGTTGTTATACAATATTACACGGGTAGCCAATAAAAACATACCCCAGGTATTAGCTTCGGCTTCAAGGATCTATGACGAAAAAGTTGCAGCCGGCAGCTATTCTTTTATAGCCAAAAGCCCTGTAAAAACGCTTAACAGCGCGCGGGTTTTATTGCCGGGCCAGCCAAAGCAAATTGTTATAACCGATAGTAAAGGACAAAATATTACTGATGTTAAAACATCGTGGGATACCTCATCAAAAACCTTATACCTGGGCTTCGCCAATAGCCCCGATGGTATAAAGGTTGAGTTGAAATGGTGAAAAAATACTTTTTGAGAGAAAGTTGATTAATACTTCCGTGCGTGAATTTTCATGCGCGGGAGTTTTTTTACTTATGGCAGATTGCCATATTCGCACCGGGAAAGAAATTATTAGAAGCTGTCTAAAAACAATAGACGATTATTGAGTGGCACAAGGTCAGGTGAAACGCAGAGGCGGGGAGATGTGGTATGTCGCATGGCGGCTACGACTCACCCGGTCGAGGCTACGCCCGACCACCCTCTCTCCGGCTAAAGCCGCAAAGAGGGTTTTAGAAATTTATATTTTTTAATTTATTGATTATAAGGATACTGTAATGCTAAATCCACTTTCTGCCGCAGGTGAAGAGAGGGTGGCCCAGCGCAGCGTCGGCCGGGTGAGTCGTAGCCAGCGTTCAATCTTATGTTTATATATTCAAATAAGTGATGGTGGGTATAAGGCAATGACATTTTTATTTAATGATTTTTAGAAAGACTTTTAGAACAAATAACAAAACAAATACATCCGACGATATCAACAGCAGCTTTTATAATAGCCACCGTTGCTGTCATCACCCTTAAAAAACAAACTCCGATTAATGAAAAAACTACTTTTACTGGCACTGGCCTGTTTACCGGCAGCTGCAATTGCCCAGCAAAGCGCCAGGGTAACAGACCCTGTTGAATTGATTAACCCGCTGATGGGTACAGCATCCAAACCATCCTTGTCAAACGGAAATACATACCCGGCCATCGCCCTGCCATGGGGCATGAACTTCTGGACACCGCAAACCGGTAAAATGGGCGATGGGTGGCAGTACACCTATGATGCCGATAAAATTCTTGGCTTTAAGCAAACCCATCAACCATCACCATGGATGAACGATTATGGTATGTTTTCCATATTCCCGGAAACCGGCAAATTAAAACTGAACGAAAAGGAACGCGCAAGCTGGTTTTCGCACAAGGCCGAAATTGTTAAACCCTACTACTATAGCGTTTACCTGGCCGATTATGATGTAACCACCGAAATTACCCCAACCGAGCGTGCTGCAAGCTTCCGCTTTACCTTCCCCAAAAGCGATAGCTCGCATATTGTAATTGATGCTTTTGACAAAGGATCATACGTAAAGATTATTCCGGGTGAGCAAAAGATTGTAGGATACAGCACCAAAAACAGCGGCGCTGTTCCGGCAAACTTCAAAAACTACTTTGTTATTTATGTAGATAAACCTTTCGCGCTGGCATCGGCATGGCACGATTGGAAAAAAGACGACGGCCAGCTGGAATACACAGGCGATCACGCGGGTGCGGTTATCACCCTAAAAACCACCAACGGCGAGCAGGTGCATTTAAAAGTAGCTTCGTCATTTGTAAGTATTGAACAGGCCGAGCTTAATTTAAAGCGCGAACTGGCTGATGATAAATTTGAAGTTACCTGCCAGAAAGCCAAAGACACCTGGAACAAAACCTTGAGCAGGCTGAACGTAGAAGGCGGCACTGTAGAGCAAACCAAGACATTTTACAGCAGCTTGTACAGGATGCTTTTCTTCCCTAATAAAATGTATGAGATAGATGCCAAAGGCGAAAAAATTCACTACAGCCCTTTCAATGGTAAGGTGATGCCCGGTTATTTATTTGCCGGTACAGGCTTTTGGGATACATTCAGGGCCTTGTACCCGTTCCTGAACCTGGTTTATCCCTCTATCAATAAAGAGATGCAGGAAGGCCTGATAAATGATTATAAAGAAGGCGGCTGGTTGCCCGAATGGTCGAGCCCTGGTTATGCTGATTGTATGATAGGCAATAACTCGGCTTCGGTAGTTGCCGAAGCTTACCTGAAGGGTATGCGTGGTTACGATATTGAAACATTGTACCAGGCGCTTAAACACGGTGCTAACAACGAAGGGCCAAACGCAACCGGCCGCAGGGGAGTGCAATATTATAACACCCTTGGCTATGTGCCCTACAATGTTAAAATTAACGAGAATGCCGCACGTACCTTAGAGTATGCTTATGATGATTTTGCCATATATCAATTAGGGAAAGCTTTGGGCAAACCCAAATCAGAGATTGAAATTTATAAAAAACGCAGCCAGAATTACCGTAACATTTTTGATCCGCAAACCAAGCTGATGCGCGGTAAAAACCAGGACGGTACTTTTGAAACACCATTTAATCCGTTTAAATGGGGCGATGCCTTTACCGAAGGCAATAGCTGGCACTACAGCTGGGGTGTTTTTCATGACATACAGGGCCTGATAAACCTGATGGGCGGCAAACAGCAATTTGCAGCCAAACTGGATTCGGTATTCAGTATGCCGCCAACATTTGACGATAGCTACTATGGCGGCGTTATTCACGAAATCCGCGAGATGCAGATAGCCAACATGGGGCAGTACGCGCATGGCAACCAGCCCATACAGCACATGATTTACCTGTACAACCACGCCGGCCAGCCATGGAAAACCCAGTACTGGGCCCGCGAAACCATGAATAAACTGTACAAAGCTACCCCCGATGGTTATTGCGGCGATGAAGACAATGGGCAAACATCGGCCTGGTACATCTTCTCGGCCATGGGCTTTTACCCGGTAACGCCTGCCAGCGATCAGTACGTGTTAGGAGCGCCTTTATTTAAAAAGGTAACCATTAATTTAGAGAATGGTAAAACGGTTACCATTACCGCGCCCAACAACAGTGCCGCCAACAAATATGTAAACAGCCTGACTATTGATGGCAAGCCCTACACCAATAACTGGGTGAGCCACAAAGGCCTGTTAAACGGCGCCGAATTGAATTTTGATATGATTGCTACCCCCAATAAAGAACGTGGCACAAAAGACGCCGACGTACCTTTTTCGATGAGCAACGAAAAATAATTCCCAATATTGTATAGGTTTAAAAAGGGCTTGTGTTTTCACAAGCCCTTTTTAATTAATCATTTATTTTTCAGCGAGTTAATAAATTGTAACATTTTGTTTACTTTAAAGAAAATGATATTTAATATGAATTATTTGTAATAATAGATATTGGTTAATAACTCCATCTGCTAGGCTTTTTCTGGCTTTTTCTGGCTCCGCTGACATTGTTGCAAAACTATCTTTTGGTATTTTAAAATGTTTGTCTGTTAGTAGCACTTTGGTTGACTATGGTGTGCCTTGTCTTTTTTGCAGGCTGAGTCCTGTTTTTTAATGTATTTTGTGGAATAGGCAATAAAAGCAAACAGGGAAAATGCCTCGCGCATTTTCCCTGTTCTAATTAACTTTATTAACTGTCTTATTATTAACTAAATGATTTAGTAATAGCGTAAGAACATGCAAAGGAAATAAATGTTTATGAATTTTTTATGAAAAATATGTATTTTGCGCAATAATATTTATGTAAACGAAATGTTACAATTATTTATTTGATTTTTTATAAATCCCATATACATTTAACCTCTTAAAGTTTTTAACTATTAACTAACACATTATTCATGAAAAAAAGTCTACTTACGACTTTGTGCATCTTTTTACTTGCTGCAACACAGCTATATGCGCAAAACCATACCGTAACCGGAAAGGTTACGGCCAGGGAAGATGGCTTACCGGTGCCGGGGGTATCAGTAAGCATTAAGGGTACTACAACCGGTACCCAGACCGATGCAAACGGAAGATTCTCCTTATCCGTGCCCAACAATGCTTTATTGTCATTTAGTTTTCTTGGTTACATTACCCAAACCTTGCCTGCCGATGGACCAACAGTTAATGTTGTTTTAGTTGCCTCGAGCCAGCAACTTGGCGAGGTAGTGGTAACTGGAGCGCTGGGCTTAAACAGAACGCGTAACCAGCAAGCCTATGCTGCACAGAAAGTAACCGGCGACGAGGTTAGCAAACAACGTAGCGGTAACTTTGTAAGCGGTTTATCAGGTAAGGTAGCCGGGTTAGAAATCAGGCAGAACAACGCCCTCGGCGGTTCAACAAATGTTGTTTTACGTGGTACTAAATCAATCCTCGGCAACAACCAGGCCTTATTTGTTGTTGATGGCGTGCCTTACAACAACGGTGGTTCTGGCGGTGGCAACCAGGGTAACAGCAATTCGAGCTCAGTAGCTGCCGGTACAGGTGGTTATGATTATGGTTCGCCCGCTTCAGATATCAACCCGGATGATATTGAGTCAGTTACCGTTCTTAAAGGCGCTGCTGCTACTGCATTATACGGTTCTATCGGTGCCAACGGTGTAATTTTAATTACAACCAAAAAAGTTAATAAAGGACTTGGTATTACTTTTAACACAAGTTACGGTTACGGTGCTGTTGATAAATCAACCTTGCCAACATACCAAAAACAATATGGCGGTGGTTACGGAACCTATTATGAAGATCCAAGCGGTTATTTCCTTTATAGGGACATCAATGGCGACGGTGTTAAAGATTTGGTTGATCCTTTGACCGAAGACGCTTCATATGGCCATGCCTTCGATCCAAACCTGAAGGTTTATCAATGGGATGCGTTTAGCAAATACTCTCCTAATTTTGGTAAGGCTACGCCTTGGGTTGCTGCTGCTAATGATCCCAATACATTTTTCACTCACCCAATCAGTAATAACCAAAGTTTGTTCATTACTAATGGTGGCGATAATGGTACTTTTAAATTAGGTTATACCCGCAATAACCAAACCGGTTTTATGCCTAATAGTAACGAGTTGAAAAACAACCTTGACTTTGGCGGAACATATAACATCAACAGTAAACTAACTGCAGCTGCCAATATCAGCTACACTCGTACAGATGGTAAAGGACGTTACGGAAGCGGTTATCAATCAGATAACATCCTGAACTCTTTCAGGCAATGGTATCAGGTAAATAACGACATCAAAGAACTTAAAGATCAATACTTTGCTTCCGGTGGTCAAAATATTACCTGGAACTGGGCAAGCCCAACCAATCTGGTTCCAATTTATTGGGATAATCCTTACTTCATCCGGTATCAAAACTTTGAAACAGATACCCGCAACCGTTACTTCGGTAACGTTAGCTTAAATTATAAAGCTACAAATTGGCTAAATTTATTAGGCCGTGTAACTGTTGATAACTGGAGCCAGATTCAGGAAGAACGCAGGCAAGTTGGTTCTGTTGGTTTATCATCATACACCAGGAGAAACCTGAGCTTTAATGAAACCAACTTTGATTTCCTTGCTACAACTGACAATAATATAACTCAGGATCTTAATTTTAAAGGTCTGTTAGGGGTTAACGTACGTAAAAATCTTTACCAGTCAATTGCGGCAACCACAAACGGGGGCTTAATTGTACCAAGTATTTATAGCTTATCAAATTCTAAGAATACGCCAAACGCTCCAACTGAAACGTATGTCCCATTTGAAACAGATGGTATTTTTGCCGGTGCTACGTTCACCTGGAAAAAAATGGTGGTTTTAGATGGTACTTTAAGGCGTGATGCTTCTTCGGCTTTGCCTTCATATAGCAATAAATATTACTATCCGTCAGTTAATTTAGGTTTTACTTTCTCTGAATTGCTTAAACAATATTCATGGCTATCGTATGGAAAAGTAAGAATCAATTATGCTGAAGTTGGTAATAGCGGCACGCCACAAAGCACAAGTAATTACTATTCGCTTACTACAGCATTTGGCTCAAGCCCTCAGGCATTTATCGGTACAACTCAAAACAATGCAAAATTAAAGCCCGAACGCACAAAAGCCTCTGAGGGTGGTTTGGAAATGGCATTTTTCAACAACCGTTTAGGTTTTGATTTCACTTATTACAACAACAAAACCGTTGATCAGCTGATTCCGGTGACATTATCTACAGCTACCGGCTATAATGCTGCTTATATTAACTCCGGTACTATTCAAAATAAAGGTATCGAAGTTGCATTAAATGGTACACCGGTACAAACAAAAGACTTTACGTGGAAAGTGAATGTTAACTTTACCCGTAACAGAAACAAAGTATTAAAACTTTATACTGATGGCTCTGGTCAACAGGCTACCAATCTTCAGCTTGGTTCGTTCCAGGGCGGGGTTTCGCTTAATGCAAGCCTGGATCGTCCTTATGGCGATATTCGCGGTAATGGTTATGTTGATAAAGATGGAAATGCACTTGCTACTAAAAACGGGCAGCAAGTTGTTGGAGACGACGGGTATTATGTGCTTTCTTCAAGCAATAACGTAGTGTTGGGTAACGTTAACCCAAACTGGACGGGCGGCATCAATAGTTCGTTTAGGTATAAATCATTTACTTTAAGCTTCCTGGTTGACGTTAAAAAAGGTGGTAGCGTATTCTCGTTAGATACTTATTATGGTATGGATACAGGTTTGTATCCTGAAACTGTAGGTAACAACGATTTAGGTAAGCCATCAAGAAATGCATTGTCAGATGGTGGCGGTGTGATTTTACCTGGTGTTACCTCTACAGGAGCTCAAAATACCGTTAGAGCAGATAACACAGGTTCTGGTTTATATGGCTATGAGCATAATCCTGCAGCTGGTTTCGTTTATGACGCGGGTTATGTGAAATTACGTGAGGCGGCGATTGCATACTCTTTGCCTCAATCTGTTCTTTCACGGCTTGGCAGTGTTAAAGGCATCGACGTTGGTTTAAGTGGTCGTAACTTATGGATCATCCATAAAAATACCCCTTATACCGATCCTGAAGAAGGTTTAAGCTCAGGTAACCTGCAAGGTTATCAAAGTGGTGCTTTCCCAACCGCCAGAATGTTTAACCTTAACTTAAAAGTAAGATTCTAACGATTATGAAAAAATATTTTATCGCGGCATTGCTTCCGATCCTTTCGCTTGGAGCATGCCATAAAGACCTGGCTTCGTTAAATTCGAATCCAAAGCTTTTCCCAACGGTTCCGGCCGCCTCATTATTTACACAGGCTGAGCGGGTTTTAACCAATACTGTTACCACGTCAAGCGTAAACACTAATATTTATAGGTTAATTGAACAGCAATGGCAAGAAACCACGTACACTGATGAAAGTAATTACCTCATCAATGCCCGTAATATAAATGGTGCGGAATGGAACGCCCTTTATCGTGATGTATTAAATAACTTGCGCTTGGCTAAAACCATTGTACCTACTGACGCTTCTATCGCCAGCGCTGATATTCAGAAAAACGATATAGCAATACTGGATATCCTGCAGGTTTATTCTTTTTATTACCTGGTAACAACTTTTGGTAATGTTCCTTATACACAGGCATTTGATGCTAATAATAACTTTCCTAAGTACGATGACGCAGCTACTATTTACAAAGATCTGCTAACCCGTTTAAATGCAGACATAGCCGCGTTAAATACAAACGCAGGAAGTTTTGGAAGTGCTGATGTAATTTACGGAGGCAATACAACAAAGTGGAAAAAGTTTGCCAATTCATTTAAATTAAAAATGGCTTTGACCATAGCCGACTCTGATCCAACTACTGCGGCTGCAGCGGCGGCATCTGCGGTTTCTGGCGGTGTGTTTACCTCTAATGCGGATAACGCAACCTTTGCTTATTTAGGAGCTACTCCAAATACAAACCCGGTTTATGTTGATATCGTTCAAAGTGGCAGATTTGACTATGTAGCCTGTAATACACTTGTTAGTTACTTAAACGGTCATGCAGACGCCCGCGTGGGCAAGTATTTTACTGCCTTAGCTGATGGTACATATAAAGGCAGCGCCCCTGGTGCTAAATCAAACTATGACAGTTTCTCGCACGTTAGTCCTACGTTAACTGCGCCAACTTTTCCTGGTTTATTACTTGATTTTGCTGAAGTATCGTTTTATCAGGCAGAAGCTGTTGCGAAAGGGTATATTACCGGCACTGCTGCACTCTACTATGCTGCCGGTGTTCAGGCATCGTATTCATATTGGGGTGCAGGTGATGCAACCGCCTATTTGTTGGTTAATCCCTATACCCCAACTAATCTTGCTTACCAAAAATGGATTGCAGATTATAACAGGGGCTGGGATGCATGGATAGAAACCCGCAGGCTGGATGTACCCGCATTGGTTGCGCCATCAACGGCTTCAAGTGCATTCCCGGTACGTTTCCCTTACCCAATTGCAGAGAGCAATGTAAACGGGGCTAACTATAAAGCCGCTTCAGCTGCCATTGGCGGCGACTTGGTAACCACCAAATTGTTTTTCGACAAGCACTAATTTATAGTGACGCTAATAAAAAAGCGGGGCTGCCAATTGGCGGTCCCGCTTTTTTATTAAGGTTTTCCCCTTTAAAGCTGCGCTACAAAACCCCTCATCGCCAGCCCCGGATCGGGCTGTTTCATAAAGGTTTCGCCAATTAAAAAGCCGTTAAAGCCGGCCAGCTTCAGGTGCCTGATGGTTTCCGGATCGCTTATGGCGCTTTCAGATATCTTCATGAATTCGGCAGGGATATGTTTGGCCAGCTGGTAGGATGTTTCTACAGATACCGTAAAATCGGCCAGGTTGCGGTTATTTACGCCAATTGCATCCAGTTTTGGGTGAATGCTGCGCTCCAACTCTTCCAGGTTATGTACTTCAAGCAGCACATTAAGGTTTAAACTTTTGGCAAGCGTGGCAAGCTTATCAATTTCTGCCGGGGTTAAAATAGCCGCTATTAGCAGGATAATATCGGCACCCAATGCTTTGGCTTCAATTACCTGGTATTCGTCTATCATAAAATCCTTGCGCAAAACAGGGATGTTGTTTACAGAACGCGCCCGTTTTAAATCGGCTTTGCGGCCCATAAAAAAATCGCGGTCGGTTAATACGGATAGCGCGGATGCCCCTGCAGCCGCGTAATCGGTTGTCACCTTGCTAACCCTTACCTTATCGTTAATAATGCCTTTTGAGGGTGATTTACGCTTAAATTCGGCAATTATACCGGTACGGGCAGGATCAAGCAGAAAATCCTTAAATGAATACGTTTCCCTGTGGAAATATTCAGATTCTTCCAGCTCAACGTATGAGATACGCCTTTTTGCGTATGCTACTTCCCTTTTTTTGTTGGCAACTATTTTATCAAGTATCGTCATAAAGCCTTAGCCCCCTAACCCCCTGAAGGGGGAATTTTTTGATTGAAAACTCTAACACTTACTGTCATCCTGAGGAACGAAGGATCTATCAGCTATGCATGACGACAGAAAAGTTCGTGAATAGATCCTTCGTGCCTCAGGATGACAGCCTTTTATTTTTGGATGTCATTCCCCCTTCAGAATCCGCAGATTTTACTACTCTGGATTGACAAATTTAATTATAATTATTTCAGCCAGTTACCCATCATTTCTTTACCATACTCAGTCAATATCGATTCCGGGTGAAACTGCACACCACGCACATCATATTCGCGGTGAGACAGGGCCATGATGGAATTATCCTCCTCGTCGATAGCCGTTACTTTCAATACCTCGGGTAAATCATTTGCGCTTACAACCCACGAATGGTAACGCCCAACTTTAAAGCTATCGGGCAAATCGCGGAACAATTGCTCGTCGGTATCGGTCACTTTTATGGGGGTAGCAATCCCGTGCATAGGCTGGCTCAGGTTATAAAGGCTGCCGCCAAATACTTCGGCAATGGCCTGCTGCCCCAGGCAAACGCCAAATATGCTTTTGGTTGGCGCATATTTTTTGATCACATCCAGCAACAAACCTGCTTCAGACGGTATGCCAGGCCCCGGGGATAGGATGATCTTATCATATGCATCCACATCTTCCAAAGCAAATTTATCATTCCTCCAAACATCGCATTGCAGGCCAAGCTCATTAACCAAATGCACCAGGTTATAGGTGAAGGAATCGTAATTGTCTATTATCAGGATATTGCCGCCGGGGCCCCCCGGCCCCCTGAAGGGGGAGTTTGTATGTTCGTTCATTTGTTATGTCGTAAAAAAATCTATCAATTATTTAATTTACCCACTATTGTTCCCCCTTCAGGGGGTTAGGGGGCCTACAATTCTTCCGCCAATTCCACTGCACGTCTTAACGCCGCAATTTTATTATCCACTTCTTTCAGTTCGCTTTCGGCAACAGAGCCCGCTACAATGCCGGCCCCGGCCTGGTAGTGCAGGGTGTTGTTTTTGCTCAGGAACGAGCGGATCATGATGGCGTGGTTAAATTCGCCGTTAAAACCCATGAAACCTATGGCGCCGCTATAAAAGCTGCGTTTGGCTTTTTCATTTTCGTCAATAATTTCCATCGCCCTGTATTTTGGCGCACCGCTCAGGGTACCCGCTGGGTAAGTATCTGCAACTATTTTGAAGGATGACACGCCGGGCAATAACTTACCGCTTACGTGCGATACCAGGTGGATAAGGTGCGAATAGTATTGTACTTCTTTAAATGCTTTAACCTGTACCTGCTCGCAATGACGACTCAGGTCGTTACGGGCCAGGTCAACAAGCATTACGTGTTCGGCCGATTCTTTGGGATCATTTTCCAGGTTGCGGGCTATCTCGGCATCTTTCACGTCATCTCCGCTGCGTTTAAAGGTGCCGGCGATAGGGAAGATGCTGGCCACGTTATTTTTGATGGTGATTTGCGCTTCGGGCGATGAGCCGAAGATGCGGAAATCGCCATAATCAAAATAGAATAAATAGGGTGATGGGTTGATGGAGCGCAATGCCCGGTACACGTTAAACTCATCGCCCTGGAAGGTACGGGAGAATGCCCTTGATGGCACTATCTGGAAAACATCGCCCCGGTAAATATGCTGCTTCATTTTTTCAACAATGGCGATAAACTCCTCGTTGGTAAGGTTTGATTTTTCTACATCGCTGCTTTTAAAGCTGTACTCGGGGAAGTTTTTGTTTTTGATGAGGTATTCCAGTTTTTCGATACCGCCGTTGGTTGGGCCGCCTTCGGCCTGGTTGTGGAAAATGTAAAGCTCGTTTTTAAAGTGATCTACAGCGATGATATAACGGTAAATGTGGTATTGCATTACCGGGATTTGCCGGGGATTATCGTCGGTTTGTTTTAGTTTGATAGTTTCAAAATGTTCAACCGCCTCATGAGTAAAATAGCCAAACAAACCGTTTGATATGATTTTCAACGGGTTGGCGTCGGTTTCAAAACTGCCCACAAATTGGTTAAGCTGGTCAATCAGTTCAAAGCTGCCGGCTTCAAGGCTTTCATGACTGCCATCGGGATAGTGCTTTTTTAGTATGCCGTTGTTGAGTACAAAGCCGGCAATAGGTTCACAGCAAATGTAGCTTAAGCTATTTTCGCGGCTGTGATAGTCCGAACTTTCCAGCAGCAGCGAGTTGGGGAATACATCGCGCAGGCGCAGGTAAATGCTCACCGGCGTGGTGGTATCGGCCAGTAGTTTTTTATAGGTGGTTGTTATTTTAAAAGTGCTCATGTTATGTTTTCAAAAATATATAAATAAAAAAACCCGGCGAATTGGGGTCGCCGGGTTTTCCACTTAGGTTTACAATTGATTAGATCATCGCTGACTAAAAACGTATCCGGCTGCCAAATTTAATTGGTGCCACCAGCTATTTTTATTTGTGTTTTTAATCATCGTGGCCACAAATTTATAAAGAAAAATGAATTATCAAATTTTTTTGAAAGTTTATTTGTTGCTAAATCCTATTAGCTACGTGGGATAAGTATAATACCGGCTAAAATTATCACTAAACCTATCAAATAGAAGGTAACAATGGCTTTATGCCTGGCTTCGCCGGTAGCTGCTTTTTTTGATTTGCTATGCCCAATGGTAATTAAAGCCAGGGCAATCAGCATGATAACCCAATGCTCTACAGTAAAATACCGGGTCACTTTATTTTTCATGGTTTCGCTGTTAAACTGTACCAGCGGGCTTACAAAATAAAGTATTATGCCAATAAGCAACTGCGTATGTGCCGATATCATGGCAAACAAATTGAGTTTGCGGTTGCCGTTGGTATAAGGCTTTTTTCCTATCAGGCCAATAAGCGCACCTATAATGGCCGCCAAAATTAAGGCCAGTACTATATACCTGAAACCCGAATGGAGATGTTGTAAAAAGCTATAAGCTGTCATGAGTTTAAAATTTGGCGTGAATATACAACAAAACCATTTTAGCTAAAACCCATGCAGATGATTTGACTAATTATTGACTGGCCGGCGTTTGCGTTGGTTTATAAGTGCCGGCTATTAAAAATGCTATGCCGCTAAAAGCCAAAGCCTCAAAGACGCTTGTCCATTCATTAGCCCTATCCACTATGGAGGTATCGAGCCCGCGTGGGATGTGCACCATGATAAGCCATAAAAACAGCATTAAGCCTAACAAAGAGGCCGCAAGTTTTACTTTAAATTTAAGCATAATGGCTGCGCCGGCAGCAATAAGCGCTATACCCGCGAAATACACCCAGAATAAATGAAATGGAATCCACGATGGTACCAGCAGCGCTACAAATTTTGGATATATAAAATGCTCGATGCCAAAAACAATCATGGTTGTAGCAAAAAAGTATGGGCCGGCGGGCCGTAACTTTTCTGTAACCGCATCAATGCCGCTTACTGTATCGGCAGGGAAGGAGGTAGCCACTATAAAGGCCCCGCCACACAAGGCCAGTAGTTTAAAGGCATCGTTCCATCCTGCCAAAAAAAACGGGTTCATTTTAATATTGTATGGTATGTGTGAGAGGATAATCATCAATAGCATGAATGCCCCCAGGTAATCGGCAACTATATGCGAGTTGATACCCGAAATAATAGCGGCCGATATCAGTATCATCAAAATGCCTGCTACACACATGCAAAAAGTGCTTTGCCCTATAAACGCCGGCTCGGGAGGCATAATAACCGGCCTGAAACCAGAGCAGATAAATTGTTGAACCGCGATTGAAACTAACGCAATAGCAAAAAACAACCGCCACAGTCTATTATAGGTTTCCATAAAGAAATATAGGTTATATATTGGATTTCACATGCAATTTACAAAATCAATAACTCATTTTGTTCAATGAACTAAAATATTCTTTGTTATAGTTAAATGTGCATCGTCGAAACAAAAACCTGCCTTTTTTGACCGGATATTTTGCTGCTGTTTTTGGCATGCAGGCAACAGTGCCTTTGTTATTAAGCCATATTAATATTAAAAATGAAGCTCACTTCAGGGCAATAGTGAGTTTAGTACATTTTGCGGTAAAACTCCTTAACCATTCCGGCCGGATCAATAGAACGGTTAATGGCCGAGGATATCGCTATGCCATAAATACCTGTTTTAAGTAATAATTCAACATCCTGTAATTGGATTCCACCGGTTGCAATAACCGGAATTTCGATGGGGGCTTTTTCCAATTGACGGTAGCCATCGTAACCCAGCAAGGGGAAATTATTCGGCCTGGTTTCAGTATGGGCAAACGGCCCCAATACACAGTAATCAACCACGCCTGAATGCTGGGTTTTTAGCAGGCCGGCCAGGTTAGTAGCCGATGCTCCTAAGGTTTTATCTTCGCCAATTGCTTCGCGGATAGTGCTAAAATCGGCAGGCTGGTCTTCAATGTGCACACCCTGGGCATCAACTTTATCAAGCAGGTGGTAATGATTGGTAATAATAAGGGTAGCTCCCCAGTCATCACAAATAGCTGCTATCTGGTCAATTTCGGCAACCAGTTCGTTGTCTGATTTAGTCATACATCGATATTGTATCCAGTTGGCGCCTGCACTACAGGCAATTTCAACCTGTTGTGTATGGCTGCGCTGCGGCATGTCCTGTGTGATGTAATGAAACCTGGATATGTATTTTTTCATTTCGGTGGTGTATTGCCTGGTTCGAGGTTCGGGGTTTGGGGTTCGTGGTTCGTGGTTCGTGTTGCGAGGGGCGGGTTGCCGGTAAAATGTCGAACCCCAGCCTCGAGCCCCGCAACCCCTACCCTCGAACCCCGCAACCCGAACCCCGGATTACCTGATTACCTCGCTAATGGTTTTGCCAATGCAGCCATCGGGGGCTTGTATGTGTAATAGTGATGCCACGGTAGGGGCAATATCCGTCATGTGGGTTTGGCGTGTGGTATTGCCATGGTTAATGCCCCAGCCCATAAACACAAGCGGTATGTGGGTGTCATATGGCGCCCAGGTGCCGTGGGTTGTTCCGGTTGCTCCGTGCCCCGAGTAATAGCCTGGTTTTAATACGATTTGTATCACGCCACTATGTTCGGTATTGTAGCCGTTTATAATACGGCTGCGCAGATCAACCGGGATAGTCGCGGCGTTTGCGTTTTGCATATCAACGGCAAATTGTACAGCCGGTTGTTTTTGCAGATAGTTTATACAGTCAAGTTTTATGGCCTCTTCGCTGATGCCTGCTTTTTTGATGGCGGCATTGTTAAGGTTAACCTGGTAATTATCCATGCTGATAACCAGGTTTTGAACCTTGTACTTGTCGTTCAGCATGGTGTTCATTTCTTTCTGCGCAGCGGCATCGTCCCAGGTTCCGGCAGGTACGTTGTGATCTTTCAGGAAGTTGGCGTTATGCGCAGCGCCATGGTCGGCGGTTAAAAATACCGAGTAGCTGCCTTTGCCCAGGGTGCCATCTAAATAAGTAAAAAAGGCGGCCAGGTCATGATCAAGCCTTAGGTAAGTGTCCTCTATCTCTACAGAGTTGGGGCCAAACTGGTGCCCTATGTAATCTGTAGATGACAGGCTTACGGCCAAAAAGTCGGTAACTGTATTGCTGCCTAATTGTTCATTTGCTATAGCCGCTTTAGCCATATCAAGCGTCATCGAATTGCCGTAAGGTGTAGACCGGATCATGCCTAAGTGGCCATTATACAATGCCGATGTATTAACCGGCATGGTTGGTGCACTGGTACCGGCAAATTTGCCCTCGTATTTACCACTGTTATCAGGGGCGCTTTGCAGGTAAGTGGCTATAGGGTAAAGGGTATTCCAATCCTGTTTAAGGTATTTTTCGGCAATTTTTTGGCTGTTAAAGTTTTTAACCCAGGCAGGCAAATCGGTCATGTAGTAAGTGCTGCTTATCCAATTGCCGCTGGCGTCATCAAACCAATAAGCGGCATTGGCGGTATGCCCGGCAGGCAGAATGCCACCGCGGTCTTTTAACGCGATGCCAATAACTTTTGAGCGGAAATTGGTTGCCAATCTAAGCTCGTCAGTAACGGTAGTTACCAGCAAATTGCGTGGCGACATTTGGCCGGCCTTTGAGGTGCTGCCAACGGCGGTTACCGTGCTATCATCTGTGCAATACATCGATTTTCCGGTGGCTTGTACAATAAAATCATTGCCCGCAATACCATGAATGGCCGGCACCGATCCGGTGTAGATGCAGGTATGGCCTGCGGCAGTTACTGTAGGGATGTAATCAATATTGGTATTCTCGCAGGTAAAGCCCTCGCCAAGCATTCGTTTAAAACCGCCATCTTCGTAACGATCAAAATAGCGGTACAGGTAATCCCACCGCATTTGATCAACCACCAAGCCAATAACCAGTTTGGGGCGGGGCAGGCCGGTAGGCATGGGCATAGCGCGTTCGCGGTGGTAGGTAATTTCGCTATCGCTGTTCCTCCTGGTGGTATGTTTGTGTTTTTTTTTATGAGATTGTGCCGATGCCGAAAGAGAGGCAGTGGCTAAAATTAAAAGCAACAGATATTTAAGCTTCATTTTTTTGTTTTTGGATCGCCAAATATCAACAATGAAATTAAAAAGCCATATGAAGTTTATGTTAAGTATGGGTTTTGTTACAAATAAGAATCAAGAATTAAGAGTCAAGAATCAAGACAGAGAATTTGCGTTGAATAGTTAAGGGCCGTAAGTTGTTATTTAATAAGAACTAACGGATAGCTTATAGCGTTGCGAAGTTATAGGCATCAAACATAACTTATTTTATTTGCAGATACGGGAGCCAGGGGAGACTTGTGTTGGTCGGCAAGAGGTACAAATATTTGGATTCGCCCAAATTGTGCGGTCAGTTTTAGTGTTAACCATGTTAAAACATCAAAATATTGATAATGAGGTATTTACAAATATTTTATCTGAAATATGTTAAGTTATGTTAACCCAATTTAGCTGCGACCTGTTATTTAATTTCACATATGTTTTTGTCGGATAGAAAATATATGAGTTAGCTTTAAGCTTTGGGCATTCTGCTTTCAGCTTCTGTTTACCCGCCGATGCTATTTAACAAACTATGCTGGCTTGCGGTATGCAAATCGCGCCACGTTTGGCTTATTTCGGTATCGGGATTGGCAGCCTGCAGGCCGCAGTAGGGGTACAGTTTATCGACACTCTCGCGCGCCGTTTTGGCCAGCTTGCGGCTGGTAGTGCTTACCTCATTCAAATACCCGGCGGGGCCTGTTAAGCCACTTTGCCAGGAAGCATCAACGGCCTGGTAAAATTCGGCCCGGGTTTTATTAAGGTTGGTAGTTAATTCATCCAGCAGTTGTTTTGTTGTATCGCGGTGAGTATCGCGTTGCCGTTTGCCTAACTGTTTTTCATCAAACAATGGCCCGCACAGGTCGAGAAAGTGTACAGCCATGCCCGATATATTTGCTGCCAGGGTAGCCTCGGCCAATTGTAAAAAGGGGTATTTGTACAAGGGGGCGTTAACTACAGCATATTCCGGGTCGATCTTAAAACACCTGTCGGCTTTAACAAACAGGTTGCTTACCTGGTAGGCATCGCTGCCGGTGGCCATCATGCCGATGTATTTCCAGGCGGGGAAAACCTCCACGTCTTTCTTGTCGAAAATAAAAGGTAGTACCAGTTCGTTCCCGTCGGCATCTAAAACAGATCCGTCGCCATTTTTGATGATACAGTTGGCGGTTATATGGGTGGCATGGTGCGCGCCGCTGGCATATTTCCAGGTGCCGTTAATGATGTAGCCGCCATTGGTAATGGTAGCCGTACCTGTTGAAGCTCCGCTTCCTGCCAGGCATAATGCAGGGTTGTTAAATAATTCCGGGGCGATATCCGCCGATAAAAAACCGCCAAACCAGCCCGCACCACTGCAAAGGGTAACCACCCAGCCCAAACTGCCGTTGGCCCAGGCCAGGCTTTCTTCCAACCGCACCATTTCCGGCAAAGGCAGTTGCAGGCCCGAATAGGCTTTCGGAACCAGGAATCTAAACCAGCCCTGCTCGTAAACCAGTTTCAATTGATCAGGGTGCAGCATGGCCAGTTTTTCGGCCTCCGCGGCAGTATCCCGGATTGTTTTTATCCATTCGGGTTTTAGTAAGTATGATGGATGGGGCATAGATGTGCAGATTTCAAATTTCAGATGTGCAGATGATAGATTTTCGGCCTTGATACAATAGGTTGATATGAACCCGTTTAAAGAACAGATGGAATCCAACTAACAACCTCATCCCACGTTTCAATTTCCTGTCTTAATTCTTGATTCTTGATTCTTGACTCTCGCCGCCCAGTCAAAGTACCCTAAAATAGCTACAACAAATAAAAAGATGGTGAGCAGCGCAAACATGGGGAGGTGCTTGTAAAACAGGATGGGTACGGCAAACAGGTTGGATATGTTTAAAAAAATCCAGTTCTCTATTTTTCGGCGGGCCAGCAGCCACATGCCTGCCCAGGCGGTTGACGATATCAGCGCGTCCCAAACAGGTACGTTTGATGGCGTAAAATATTTAGCCGGCAGGTTTTTGAGCAGCACATAAAAAAATACCCAGCCAATAACGGATATGGCAATGCTTATCGCCCATTCGTTTTTGGTGCTCCACGAAATTTCTACAGGGGGCTCGTTGCGCCGTTTTATCCAGTACCACCAGCCGTAAACGCTCATGACCACATAATAGCCATTCAGTATCGATTCGGCGTACAAACCTACATCAAGCAACAAATAAATAGCAATTGCGGTCCCCAAAATACCCGCAGGATAAAGCAAAATATTATTTTTTCGCGCCAGCAAAACTTCGGCAACACCCAGGGCAACGGCAAGCCATTGCACCCAGGTGGTTTCCTTTATCTGATCAAAGAAAAGCTTTATTAAATCATGCATAAACGCGTTTCTTAATTAATTTGTCATCTGTATAGCTAATCCATCCCAAGCATAACATCTGCCCGGATTCGTGAAATTCGCCCCAATTCGAGACGATTCGTGTGCATCCATTCGTGTGTATTAAAAATTTAGGCTAAGCATCGCCATAAAATTGCGCGGCGCCTGCGGAAAATAGTAGTTATAGTTTACCATGTTGCCGCCTTCAATATCCGGGTATGTAGCACCGTTAGCCTCGTACTTTTTGCTGAAAACATTATTAACCTGCAGGCCCAAACCAATGTTTTTTACCGAGCTGATGCTGAAGTTATAACGCAGCCTTACATCGCTGGTGAAATAGCTTTTTAAATACCTGTTGGCGGCATACGGATTAGCGGCGTTATCGGGCGCTATGTTAAAACCGGCAGGGTTTTGGTTCATGGTATTATCTAAATACTGTTTGCTCACGTACTTGCTTATAAAAGCGATTTCGCCGCCTTTAACCGGGCTGTAGCTAATGATGCTGGCCCCGGTAAGCGATGGCGAATAAGCAATGGTGGTTTTTTTAAATGTTTCTTCAACCAAAGTGCCGTCATCGTAATTAGAGAAAAACTGGTGGTAGTTTTTAATCTTGTTGGCGCTCCAGGTAGCAGTAAGGCCCCAGTTAAGCTGGCTGGTTATACGTACTTTGCCATCAAGCTCAACACCTGCGCGATAGCTATCCGGAACGTTGGTGCGTATAGCGCTGCCCACATCATTAAGCGCCCCGGTTAGTATCAGCTGGTTTTTATACAGCATATAAAAGCCATTAATACCGCCGCTAAAAATTTTGCCAACAGTACGGTAACCTGCTTCAAAATCCTTCAGGTTTTCGGCCTTAGGCCTGGCTTGCGGGGTGGAGTTAACATAATCATCGCGGTTTGGCTCATGGTTACCTACCGCAAATGATGCATATACATTGTTTTGCTCATTAAGCTGGTAAGTAATACCTACTTTGGGGTTAAAAAAGTTAAGCTCGATGCTTTGCTGCGCGTTCTGCTGGTTTTTGTCTATACCGTAAAAATTGTAGTAAAGGTGACGGTACTGCGCATCGGCATAAAGCAGTAACTTGTTTAAATGCCATTCGGCGCGGTAAAAAATATTAAAGTCGTTCTTTTTGGCATTATCACGATAGTACTCATAGTTGGGGCCAATACCGGCACTTTCTTTAGTATAAAGAATATTGCCGTAGTGCGCGCCTTTGTATTCATTATAAGCGCCGCCCAGGGTCATGTTCAGGTTACTTTGCGGCTGATATTTTAAAGCGTACGTAACACCATAAAATTCATTATCAAGCCAAAGCCTGCGTACCAGGTCGGTAGTTTTAATGGTATCTGTACCCATAATAACCGGGGTGAGTCCATAATTGACTACAGCATCCTGTTGATGGTACTCTTCATAGTAACCCTTGCCCTTGGTGTAGTGCAATGCGCCGCTAAAAGATAGCTTACTGCTTATCTTCTGATCGTACAGCAACTGGTAGTGGTTTTGTAGGTAATCATCAACCTGGTCTTTATAAAAATTACCGGCGTCGTCCATCAGGCCAAGCTCGTTATAAGTGCGGTTATCCTTTCGGGTATTATCACCAATAACATAATCGGCAATGCCATTCCAGGCCTGGTAAGTGCGCTCGTGGCCCGATATTACGTTGGCCCTGATGGTGCTGTTTTTGCCATACCAGGCAGCGCTTAAGTAAAGAGATTTTAAATCGGACGTTGCCCTGTCAATATAACCATTGGAGTGGATGCGTGATAAACGGCCATCTAAACTGAAATGCCCGCCCAGTAAGCCGGTACCGACATTAACCGTGTTTTTGATAGAACCGTAAGAACCGGCCGAAGTATTGATCTCGGCATAAGCAGTATCGCGGCGCGCGGTAGTCTGGATATTGATGCTGCCGCCAAAAGCGCCAGCGCCATTGGTTGATGTACCCACGCCGCGCTGCACCTGGATATTATCAACCGACGAGGCCAGGTCGGGCAGGTCGATAAAGTATGATCCCTGGCTTTCGGCATCATTCAGCGGAATGCCGTTGATGGTAACGTTAACCCGGGTATTATCAGAGCCACGGATGCGGATGCCGGTGTAGCCGATGCCCGCGCCCGCATCTGATGTTGTCACAACCGATGGGGTAAGGCTCAACAGGTAAGGCAGATCCTGCCCGAAGTTATTTTTTGCTAAATCGTTTTTGCTGAGATTGGTAAATGCCGTTGGCGAGTTTTTAACCGCACGGGTGGCGCTGATGGTCACTTCCTCGGCCGCAAACGTGCCATTATTGAGCGTTAGGTTGATAACCTGGCTGGCCGCTAAAACGATATTTTTGCTGATGGCTTGGTAACCAATAAAACTGGCATTTAGTGTGTAGTTGCCGGGTTTAAGATTAGTAAAGCCATACTTGCCGGTAGCATCGGCAACAACGCTGGTAGTTGGGTTTGTAAGGGTAATAGTTGCACCGGGCAGTGCTTCGCCCGATTGATTGGTTACTTTTCCGGATATGGAAAGCTGGGCCGATGCCAAAACAGGCAGCAGCAGGGCTATGATAGCCGCGAATACATTTTTCAAAATTTTTAAACTAAAAATTAGTTAAACCATCTGCTCACCAGGGTACAATGGCAGTACACTTAACTTGTCACCTCTCCCTACGCCGGCATTATCCGGATCAGGTGCGGGTTTCCAAAGTCTTGAGTTCTGAGTTTTAAGTTCTGAGTTGACAGGCAACTTTTGAATTTTAACTTTTGAATTTTGACTTTTAAAACCCTGGGTTTGATCTCAGCCTGTCTTTCAGTTTGGTTAAAAACGCGTTATAGTTCGTTTTTAGATACACCAAAGCAAGGCACCCCTTGAGAATTATGGGCAAAGATAGTTTTTTAGTCGGAAAGTCAAAAAAGTCGGGAAGACGGAAAGTCCGAAAGAAAAGATTAGCAATTAGCGATTTGGTCAGAAGGTGGAAAAAAAAGCAGAGTAAAATTTCAGCAATATTCAATCTTTCGGACTTTCCGTCTTCCCGACTTTCGGACTTCGAACTAAAAACTTACTTTTGCAAACTTTTATAAATATTGTTATGCTAAGAACTCATACCTGCGGCGAATTAAATATCAGCAACTTAGGTCAAACAGTTACATTGTGTGGCTGGGTACAAAAATCGCGCGATTTGGGCGGCACCACATTTATTGATGTGCGCGACCGTTATGGTTTAACCCAACTTGTTTTTAATACGGATACTGATGCCTTGCTGCGCGAAAAAAGCCGCGAGCTTGGCCGTGAGTTTGTGATACAGGTTACCGGCAAGGTGCTGGAGCGATCAAACAAAAACACAAAAATACCAACCGGCGAAATTGAAATTGCTGTAGTCGGTTTAGAGATATTGAACTCGGCTAAAATTCCGCCGTTCCTGATAGAAGACGAAACTGATGGCGGCGAAGAGCTGCGTGCCAAATACCGCTACCTTGATTTACGCCGTGCGCCTGTTCGTAATAATCTTATCCTGCGCCACAAAATGGCACAGGAAATACGCCGCTATTTAAGCGACATTGATTTTTTGGAGGTAGAAACCCCGGTACTGATCAAATCGACCCCGGAAGGAGCCCGCGATTTTGTGGTGCCAAGCCGCATGAACCCGGGCGAATTTTACGCGTTGCCGCAATCGCCGCAAACATTTAAACAATTGCTGATGGTAAGCGGGTTCGACCGTTATTTCCAGATTGTGAAATGTTTCAGGGATGAGGATTTGCGTGCCGACCGCCAGCCAGAATTTACCCAGATTGACTGCGAGCTATCGTTCATTACCCAGGAGGATATCCTGAATATTTTTGAAGGCCTTACCCGCCACCTGTTCACCACGGTAAAAGGTATCGACCTTGGCGATTTCCCACGGATGCAATATGCCGACGCGATGCGCCTTTACGGTTCTGATAAACCGGATGTAAGGTTCGGGATGGAGTTTGTAGAACTGAATGATGTTGTAAAAGGCAAAGGTTTTGGCGTATTTGACAACGCCGAACTGGTTGTGGGTATCAACGCCAAAGGCTGTGCCAGCTACACCCGTAAGCAATTGGATGAAATTACCGAATGGTTAAAACGCCCACAAATTGGCGTAACCGGCATGATATATTGCCGTTATAACGAAGATGGTACTTTAAAATCATCGGTTGATAAATTTTACAGCGAAGATGAGCTGACCAACTGGGCTGCAGCGTTTGAGGCAGAACGGGGCGATTTAATGCTGGTATTGGCCGGCAATGCCGATAAAGTACGCAAGCAACTGAACGAATTGCGCCTGGAAATGGGTAGCCGTTTAGGCCTGCGCGATAAAAATAAATTCGCGCCGCTTTGGGTGCTTGATTTTCCGCTGCTGGAGTGGGACGAAGAAACCGAACGTTATCATGCCATGCACCACCCCTTCACTTCGCCAAAACCGGAAGATATTGCCTTGCTGGATACCGATCCGGGGGCTGTACGCGCCAACGCGTATGACCTGGTTATTAACGGCACTGAAGTTGGTGGCGGATCCATAAGGATCCATGACCGTGCCATGCAGTCATTGATGTTTAAGCACCTGGGCTTTTCGCCCGAAGAGGCGCAAAAGCAATTTGGCTTTTTGATGGATGCCTTTGAGTATGGCGCACCTCCGCATGGTGGTTTAGCCCTTGGGTTTGATAGGCTGGTATCTATTTTTGCCGGGTTAGATTCTATCCGCGATGTTATCGCTTTCCCTAAGAACAATTCGGGTCGCGATGTGATGATCGATTCGCCATCAAGCATCGCCGATACACAGCTTAACGAGCTTAAGATTAAAACAACAGTATAAGATTTTTAAATTGTAGCGTTTATATTAGTTAAACCGTATAGGTGCTAAACTGATCTGAATAAAAATGAAAAAACTTCTGCTATTGTTGCTGCTACCCGTTGCACTGTTTTCATCGTGCCTGAAATCGAATAATAACGTGGTGCCTTTTGATGCCGCCAAACAGGCCGCCGCAGATGAGACAACCATCCAGGCCTACCTTGCAGCACATACCGAAATTCATGCGGTAAAAGATACAACCGGTGTTTACTACCAGATAATTACCCAGGGTACTGGTGCTAACCCTGCTTTAACAACTACAATTACAGCGGCTTATACCGGCAAGTTAACCAACGGGACTATATTTGACTCGAGCACCAACCTGGTGTACCGCTTAAATGGCCTGATACCAGCATGGCAAATTGCATTACCCTACCTTAAAACAGGTGGGCAAATGCTGATAATAACCCCATCGCGCTACGCCTATGGAAATGCGCAGGCCGGCATTATCCCTGCAAATTCAGTACTGATATTTTCTGTTAATTTAACCGCGGTAGCCAATTAGCCACAGTATTGGTACAACGCGAATAAAAAACAGTGCTCTGTTTGCTATTATAATACGGTTTCGATTGTATATTTACAACGGTGTTTTTGCCAGAATTAAATACCTGCCTAAATAAGTTTTCACAATTTGCAACGTTTAGTGTTTTTAACCCTATTAATGTTAACTGATCTGTATGAAAATGAAAAAACTTTTATTTTTAATTCTATTTCCCTTAGCCATCTATTCGCTGTCATCGTGTACAAAAGTAAGTGACCCGACAATTAGTGCCGCAATACAACAGGCTTCGGATGACGATGCTGCAATTAAGGCATATCTTACTGCCCACCCCGAGATTACCAATGTGAAAGATACCTTAGGGTGTTACTACCAGGTTATTAGCGAAGGAGGAGGGGCTTATCCAACGCTTAATACAAAAATCACCGGAAGCTATATTGGTACGTTACTTAACGGTACCGTATTTGACTCGAGCACCAGCCTTAACGCCACCTTAGGAAGCTTGATTTATGGTTGGCGAATAGTAATACCGCATGTGCGCATAGGATCGAAACTCATCATGCTGATACCATCGCAATACGGATATGGTACTACTACAACAGATAAAATCCCGGCAAACTCGGTGTTGATATTTAATGTGGACCTTACGCCCACAGGCGCTTAAATAAATTTAAATGAAAATAATAGCCTGGTATGATAAATCGCCGGGCTTTTTTTATGGCGATAATTGAGTAGTTTTAAACGCCCGGATTTTAAAAATGATATGAAGAACCTATTGTTAGTACTATTTATTTCTGTTATCGCCTTTGCATCCTGTAAAACAGCTCCCAATGTTGATGCAGTGAAGCAGGCCAGGATCGACGATTCGCTTATCAGGGTTTACCTTTCCAACAATCCGGTTGTGAAGGCTGTGAAAGATTCGTCGGGCCTGTATTACCAGGTTGTTAAGCCAGGTACAGGGGCTACAGCTACTATTAATTCAACCATTACAGTAAACTACCAGGGCAAACTGCTTAACGGCCCGCCGTTTGATTCGGCAAATGGCTATTCGTCGCCCTTAAACAAGTTGGTAAAGGGATGGCAAACAGGCATTCCGCACATCAAAGAAGGCGGCAATATCATATTGTTCGTGCCATCGGCTTTGGGCTATGGCGGCGCATCGTTAGGCCCCATTCCGGCAAATTCGGTGTTGGTTTTTGATATTGATTTAACCGCAATAAAGTAACCTGTTGGCAGCCCCGGGGTTACCATCATTTTGAGTTGAATAGGCATCAGCTTCAAATTAAACTCAGCACATTAAAATATCCGGTGTTTTGTTACTATATTAACGGTTCAAAAACTTGCCGCCTATGAAATTATGCATCGTCCCTGTTTTTTTACTATTTACAACACCAATATTTGCCCAGCAAACGCAAGTAAATATTAAAGCCGATGCCCTTAAAGACCAGGTAATTGCCTGGCGCCGCGATTTTCATGAACACCCCGAATTGGGCAACCACGAGGTGCGCACTTCGGCAATTATTGCCAAACACCTGCAGTCGTTGGGTATCCAGGTGCAAACTGGCGTAGCTACAACAGGGGTTGTTGGTATTTTAAAAGGCGGTAAGCCGGGCCCTGTAGTTGCTTTGCGGGCAGACATGGATGGCTTGCCGGTTATTGAACGTACAGATGTGCCTTTTGCCTCAAAGGTAAAAACCACTTATAACGGCCAGGAGGTTGGCGTAATGCACGCCTGCGGGCACGATTCGCACATGGCTATTTTAATGGGTGTGGCCCAGGTGCTCTCGGGCATGAAAAGCGAGTTGCACGGAACTGTTAAATTTATTTTTCAGCCAGCCGAAGAAGGGGTAGAGCCGGGCCAGAAAGGCGGCGCCGAAGAAATGGTGAAGCAAGGCGTGCTGGAAAACCCCAAAGTTGATGTAGTATTTGGCCTGCACATCAATTCGCAAACCGAGGTTGGCAAAATAGCGTATCGCCCGGGCGGCACAATGGCCGGTGTTAATGATTTGCAGATCATCGTAAAAGGGCGGTCGGCACATGGGGCCTACCCATGGTCGAGCGTCGATCCGATTGTGGTTTCGGCCGAGATCATCAATAATCTGCAAACTATTGTGAGCCGCAATATAAACATAACCGAAAACCCGGCGGTGGTAACCATTGGCGCCATAAAAGGCGGTAACCGGTCGAACATTATCCCCGAGAGTGTTGAAATGCTGGGTACATTGCGTTCATTAACTCCGGCAGACGAAAAGATGCTGGTTGAGCGCGTTAAACAAATAGCAACAAAAACGGCCGAAGCACAGGGCGCTACTGCCGAGGTGAAGATTCCGTACAGCAGCCATTACCCGGTTACTTTTAACGATCCGGCGCTTACCCAGCAAATGCTGCCCAGCCTGAAAAAGACGGCAGGTGCCGAAAATGTACTACTTCGCCCACCCGTTACCGGGGCCGAAGATTTTAGCTTTTACCAGGAAAAAGTGCCCGGCATGTTCATTTTTTTAGGAGGAATGCCTAAAGGCGCCGACCCACTTAAAGCGCCATCGCACCATACCCCCGATTTTTATATCGACGAAAGTGGCTTTACCCTGGGTGTAAAAGCGCTATGTAATTTAACGTTGGATTATATGAATGCTAAAGGAAAATAGATATGATAATGCTTTTTAATCAGATATTTATCTTTTAAATAGACGATTGATGCTTAACTTTATAAGCCCAAAAGCGTATGGCCAGGAATTTTAACAGCATAAGATGAGGAAAAGCATATTAACAATGGTGTACACAAGCTTGTTATTGATTTTAATAACAAGTCAAAAAACCATTGCTGCGGATATGGCCGCCGAAGATACCGTAAAGAAAGTTAACCCCGAGGTGTTGCAAACCATCAATACTGTACTAAAAGCATCTTACACATTTGATATTGATAAGGTTACGGACATGTACGCCCCCAATGCTGTGGTTACCGACGAGCAAAACCCTTATTCGTGGAACGGGCAACTGGCCGGTGTACAGTGGGTAAACTCGGTGCAAAAGGCGGTTAAAGATTTTAAAATTCACGACTTTACCGTAAACATAAAAAAGATCAAGATTTTTCAGCAGACCGAAGAAGTTGCCTACCTGATAGTTCCTGTTGAATACACCGGCACCGTTAACGGCGATCCGTTTAACGAAGAAGGGGCATTTTCCTTTGTGTTTCGTTACGTGAGCGGAAAATGGCTCATTAAAAGCCAGGCCTGGGTGCCCAAAAACGGATTGTAATTTAAACCTGAACACTCATACTTTATGGAATCTGAACTAATACAGTATAAGCATTTTAACGATGCCGCCCTGGCCAGCGCTCTTGTAGATGTGCTTGAAGAAGGCGGTATTGAATACGACGTGAAGGAAAGCAGCGCGGTATTTGACCCGGCTTTCAGGAGCAGCGATTTAACTGTTGAATACTCTGTAAAAATAAAACCCGAAGATTTTGAGCGTGCAAACCAGCTGTTGAACGATAAAGAGAAGGAAAACATAGGCCATGCAGATAAAGATCATTATTTATTTGGCTTTACCGATGCTGAACTGACAGACGTGCTGGCAAAAGCCGATGAGTGGAGCCCTTTTGATTACCAGCTGGCCCGTAAAATATTGCTTGACCGCGGTGTTACCATTAATGAAAAAATACTCACCGACCTTAGAACCGAACGCATGGAAGAACTAAGGGCAACTGACCCGCCGCAAAACGTGTGGATAATTGTGGGCTATATATTTGCATTGGCAGGTGGTGTGTTAGGGATTTTTATAGGCTGGCACCTGTCTACATACAAAAAGACACTCCCGGATGGCGAACAGGTTTATGGATACAATGAAAACGACCGCAAGCAGGGGAGCCGGATTTTTTACCTATCGATAGCCGTTTTCGTGCTGGCCATCATTTACCGCATTTCGCCCGCATTTAAAGGAGAATAATTACCATTGGCCAACCTCCTTTTCATCTGCAGTAAAAACCAATGGCGCAGTCCAACAGCCGAGTTATTGTTCAAAAATCACCCCGAACATACAGCTTGCTCGGCCGGTACCAGCGACAAGGCCCGTATTCGCATAACCCAAAAAATGATTGACCGGGCCGATGTTGTATTTGTGATGGAGCGCAGACATAAACAGTTGCTTAACCAGCGTTTCAATTTAAACAATAAACAGGTAACCGTCCTTGATATTGAAGATAACTATCAATTTAACGACCCCGAACTGATAGAAATATTAAGGAATGTTTTAAGCGGATACCTATAAAATCAAATAGGTATTTTTTTCGTCTTGATTCTTGACTCCTGATTCTATTTCGTAGCGAATTTAACCTTAACGGTAACCTGCTCTGGTTTGCCGTTGCTGTTGCCTACCCAGGTTGGGCCGGCTTTTATCAGGTCGATAGCCTTTTGGTCGGCAACGGCCGAAAGGCTTTTTTTGATCTTGAAATCGCTTAAAGTACCATCGGTGTTTACAGTAAATAGTACCGATACGGTTCCGGTAGCATCACCTTCGGGCACGGTAGCATTTGCCTGCAGGTATTTTTTTAAGCCTGCCATTTCGCCTTGCGGATGCGCTGCAACTGTTTTTGATACTTTATCGTTGCCTGCAACTGTAACTTCGGCAAGGGCGTCATTATCCGGGTTGAGTACCACTTTAAGGCTATCGCCACGTTTTACGCTCACCTGCCTTGGCTGGTAGCCTATGGATGCAATATCAAGCGTTTCGTTGTTTTTGGTAACAGGCATGCTAAAGTAACCATTTACATCGGTCACTGTACTCTTGTTGGTGCCCTGGATACGTATAGCTGCGCCAACAACCGGCATGTTATCGCCCTTGCCTATTATAAGGCCATTAATACTGCTATATCCAAACTGGGTTTTGGCATCTTTAGAGGTAATAACCTCCAAACCGGCAACTTTTCCGGTTAATTTAGATTCAACGGGGTTGGATGCTTTTTCGCGGGCTTTTTTGGCAAGCAGCGCAAGGCTATCCGCTTTCGCTTTGCTGTCGGTGTAGTTCATCACCACCATTTCGCTTATGGAGCTGTTTTCCTGCTTAGGCTCGGTTGCTGGTTCGGCAACCTGGGGGACTTTTTTAAATACATCCCCGGCAGGGGCGGCACTTTTATTATCGTCGGCGGATATCTCCTGTTGATAAACCGATTTACCAGCAGCGTATTTTCGGGTAGCAGTCGGCCTGTCGGCACTGGTTAAAACAGGTTGTTTTGCTGCATTATTTGCCATTAGGGTTTCCTGCGTGGAATGGTGTGGCGGCGTTGCCACGGTATCTTTATCGACAACTTGTGTTTTATCTTTTTGTAACTCGGCCAGTTGCTTTGCTTGTTCCGGCGAGTTCCTCTTTATCCACAAGCCACCAATGGTAAGCACAATAAGAACCGATGCCGCTATTGACCATACCTGCCATGATATTACGCGGCCTTTCTTTTGTTCGGTACGTTGCTGTAGTCTTGCGGTAAGGTCGGCAAGATTGGCCTGCTGGTCTTTGGGGGCCGATTCAAAACCTTCCAGCGCATCCATTAAAAAGGGGTCATCAAGCGCGTCATGCTCCAGCCGGTGCATAGCTTTGGCATCAAGTTCCCCGTTCAGGTACTTTCTAACTTGCAATATGTCGGCCTTTTTAGTGTTCACTGCTCTTCTCCAGGCAAATTTTAAGATTACGTTTGCCGTTTTGTATATAACTTTTTACCTCGTTCAGGCTAAAACCTGTTACCTCGGCAATTTCTTTATAACACTTTTCTTGTAAATAAAATAAATCGATGCTTTGTTTTTGGGCACCGGCCAGTTTATCAATACATACTTCTAAAGCTTTGTAGGCTTCTTCGCGATTATTATCATCAGGATGCAGTAATGGGGTAAATTCCATAACATCATCTAAATTAATTACATCCAGCTTTTTGCCGGCCCTTAACTGCATTAAGCAATAGTTGCGCCCCAATACATAAAGCCAGTTCCTGAATATGCTGATGTCGTGTTTCTTAACCTTTTCTACCAACTCTTCAAAAATACCCATTACAGCATCTTTGGCGCCATCTTCATCTTTCAGGTATTTTAAGCATACGCCGTAAACCAGGCCCATATATCGTTCATATAGTTGTCCTAAAACCGCAACATCGCCGTTTTTACGGTAAATGTTAAGCAGTTCGTCATCCGTTGATGTGCCTGTTTTGCCTGGTTTAATAAAATTGGTCATTAAAAAGGTGCAAAATAAATTTTTTTAACGGTTTATGGAAATTATCCTCCGCCTGCATCTTCATAAAAAAGCAACGAAGCATGAGAAAGTTAGTTTTAATTATTTTATTGTTTACCGGTTTAACTGGGTTTAAGCCGAACAGCAGTCACCGCATTAGCGGAACCGTATATGATAGTGCAGATAGTTCGGCCATACCCGGGGTATCGGTTGTGCTTAAGGGCACTGGTTTTGGCACACAAACCGACGCCAAAGGCAACTATTCCATCATTGTACCGGATGACAACGCCGTGCTTACATTCAGCTTTATTGGGTATACTACGCAGGATGTAAAAGCAGGTAAAGGCAAAGTGTTGAAAATTTACCTTCATGCAACGTCGAACCAGTTGAACGAGGTTGTGGTAACAAGTTATGGGATACAAAAACGGAAGGACCTTACAGGAAGTGTGAGCAGTATATCTGCAAAATCATACAAGGCCAAAGGCCTAAGCGGTAAAGCATCCGGCCTTGTAGCAGCAGATAAAGTATCTGCCATTTATGGGTATTCGGCTAATGCCGATTTCAAAATGCAGGCGCCGGCCCCTGTGATTACCGATGAAAGCTACAAAGGCATCGAAGAAAATGGTTTTAAAGCGGTATCGGCCGAGCCCCTCTCTACATTTTCTGTTGATGTGGATGCGGCTTCGTACAGCAACGTAAGGCGCTTTATCAATAACGGCCAGTTGCCACCGGCAGATGCAGTGCGGATTGAAGAAATGATAAACTATTTTACCTACAACCTTCCGGGTCCAACAGATGGTGGCCCGGTGGCCATCCATACCGAATTATCTGCAGCCCCATGGAACAGCAAACACCGCCTGCTGCGCATAGGCCTTAAAGCCAGAACAATAGCTACCGAAAAACTGCCGGCATCAAACCTGGTGTTTTTAATAGATGTATCGGGATCAATGAACGAGGCTAATAAATTACCCTTGGTACAATCGTCATTAAAAATGCTGGTTAACCAATTGCGGCCACAGGATAAAGTTTCCCTGGTTGTTTACGCAGGCGCGGCGGGTGTAGTACTGCCTGCAACCGGCGGCGATAAAAAGGAAACCATTAACAATGCCATTGATAATTTAAGCGCGGGCGGATCAACGGCCGGCGGACAAGGCATTAAGCTGGCTTACCAGATTGCCAAACAAAACATTATGAAAAATGGCAATAACCGGGTGGTTTTGGCTACCGATGGCGATTTTAACGTAGGCGCATCAAGCGATGATGATATGCAAAAACTGATTGAGCGCGAACGGGAAAGCGGTATCTCGTTATCGGTTTTAGGCTTCGGCATGGGTAATTACAAGGATAGCAAGATGGAAACCCTGGCCGACAAAGGCAATGGCAACTACGCCTATATTGATAACATTACCGAAGCCCGCAAAACCCTGGTAAGCGAATTTGGCGGTACCTTATTTACTATTGCCAAAGATGTAAAACTACAGGTGGAGTTTAACCCCGCCAAGGTACAGGCCTACCGCCTGGTTGGTTACGAAAACCGGGTACTGGCCAAAGAGGATTTTAATGACGATAAAAAAGATGCCGGTGATATGGGCTCGGGCCATACGGTTACCGCTTTTTATGAAATAGTGCCCGCGGGCATAAAAGATGATTATTCGGCCAGCGTCGATCCGTTAAAATATCAGAAACCTAAACCGGTTGCCTATTCAAATGCTTCCGATGAAATGATGACCATCAAATTCAGGTACAAAGAACCAGCATCATTAAAAAGCAAATTGAGCCAGGTTACGGTTAAAGATGAGCCAATCAACCTGAAATCAACATCAACCGATTTTAGATTTGCCGCCGCTGTTGCCGAAATTGGCATGCTGCTGCGCGATTCGAAGTTTAAACAAAATTCCGGGTATGAACAGGCTATTAAAATGGCCCGTTCCGCCAAAGGCGAGGACACCGAGGGGTATCGCGCCGAATTTATTAAACTGGCAGAAAGCGCCAGGCTGCTAAGCAAAACGGAACTTGCAGCACAAGAAGACAACAATGTAGACGAATAATTAAAAATCAACACCTATACCATATCAAATCAAAAGCCCGGCAGTTTTTTGCCGGGCTTTGTTATGTATATAGTCGTTTTAAAGTTTAATTAAAATCAGGCTTTTGTTGTAGCGCCAGCCACCTGGGTAATAAACAAATGTGGAGAGTGTATGCCTATTTTATGCTCATCAAAAGCCTTTTTGATAAGCTCCTGGGCGCCAAAAAGCACTGTCCAATAATCCTGTGCCTTGGTAAAGGGGCAAACGCCAAGTCCAATTTTGCCTTCGTTTATTTTAGACAGGTTTACAACCGGAGAGGGGGCGGCTAAAACAAGCGGATGGCTAAGGCACGCGTCTATGGCAATTTTACGTACGGCGTCCATATCATTTTGTGGATCAATTTCCAATGATATATCTACCCGGATGCTGCCATGCCTGCTATAATTAACAATGGTATTGTTTGATACGGCCCCGTTTGCCAGTATAACGGTTTTGTTATCGGGCGTAAGCAATATGGTATTAAAAATCTGGATTTCGATAACTGCGCCGTTTTGGCCCTGCGAATCAATAATGTCGCCTACCTTAAATGGTTTAAAAATCAGGATAAGCACACCGCCGGCAAAGTTGGCCAGTGAGCCTTGTAACGCCAGGCCTACTGCCAGGCCCAGGGCGCCAATAATGGCTACAAATGATGTAGTTTGAATGCCCAGCATACCGGCAACGGTTATCAGGAGCAAAACCCTTAGACCGGCCGTCATTACACTACCCAAAAATGTTTGAAGCGATACATCAATTTTTCCTTTGGCCATTGATGCGGTAAGTAACCGGCCTATCCATTTGATAATATAAAGGCCAATAGCCAATACAAGCGCGGCGCTTAATAAATTAACGCCAAAGGTGGTTAGCCATGCAATAATGGCTGTAGAGTAAAAAGAAACATTTTGCATAATAAGGATTGTTTGGGTTGATTAATTTGTTTTAGTGATTTTATAATGCTGCGCGTAAGGTTAATTTACCTCGTTAAGGTACATAATAAAAATAAAAAACACCGGGCAAACTAAAGATTAACAGCCCCTTAATATTAATATAAAACGCAATTGAATTTGTCCCGGCGGTTTTTTTAATTAGTTATAAAATAGTTTTTTTATGATTTAAATTGGGCATATAATTGCCGCATTAACGCACTTGTAGCATTGGCATAAAACTACCGCGCTATGGCGTACATTTTTAATTTTTATTGCCGATAAGTTAAACGTTCAGGGCTATACAGTCCACCATTTTTTTGATGTTAGCGGTATAATGGTGTGAAACACAATTTTTACCTGGAATACTTTTTAATATTATTTAAAAAGTATAATTTGCGTAACGTTTTCAATTATAAACGCTTTCAAAACCAAACTTTCTTTATGAAAAAATTATTCCTGTTACTCGGTTGCTGTGGGCTGCATTTTTTATCGTTTGGCCAGGCGCCTAATAATGCCTTGTCTATCATCCCCGAACCTGTTAAGGTTACTCAAAAAACGGGCAAATTTGTATTGCCTAAGATTGTTGTGTTGGAAACTGGCAACCAGGCCCAGCTGGCCCCTGTTATAGCGTACCTGAAAAAGAAGCTTGGCACTGCCGCAGGCACTGCTATCGCGGTAAAAAATATTGCACCAACAGCATCCATAAAATTTGTTATCAATAAAAAAAATGACCCGCTGATTGGTGCCGAAGGTTATAACCTATCGGTGACGGCAAAAAAAGTAGTGATAAAAGCAAATGCGCCCGCCGGTTTATTTTATGGCGTGCAAACTTTTATGCAGTTACTGCCAAAGGAAATAGAAAGTAAAGAATTTGTGAAAGGTATTAAATGGACAGCCCCCGCGGTTGATATAACCGATTACCCAAGGTTTGAATGGCGGGGCCTGATGTTTGATGTTGCCCGCCACTTTTTTACCAAAGCCGAGGTGGAGCAGTATATTGATAACATGGTAAAATACAAGCTTAACCTGCTGCACCTGCACCTAACCGACGATGAAGGCTGGCGGGTTGAAATTAAAAGCCTGCCCAGGCTAACTACAGTTGGCGCTTATAATGTGAAGAAGGTTGGTCAGTTTGGTACATTTACCCCGCCGGCTGCTGATGAGCCACGCACCTATGGGGGCTTTTATACCCAGGAAGATATAAAGGAACTTGTACAGTACGCCAAGGACCGCTTTGTGAATATTTTGCCCGAGGTTGATGTGCCCGGCCATAGCCTTGCCGCGGTTGTAGCTTATCCTGAACTGTCATGCACGCCCGGAGCCGATAAATATGTAGTAAACTCCGGCGAGCCGTTTATGAACTGGAACGGGCCGCATAATACCGCCATTGTAGACAATACCCTTTGCCCGGCCAATGAAAACGTATACGTTTTTTTGGATAAGGTGATGACCGAAATTGCCCAGCTTTTTCCCTTTGGTTATATCCATGTAGGTGGCGACGAATGCGCTAAAAACTTTTGGGAGCAAAGCGAGGCTATTAAGGCGCTGATGGTGAAAGAAAACCTGAAAACCCAGCAGGAGGTACAAAGCTATTTTGAAAAACGGCTTGAAAAAATAGTAGAATCAAAAGGGAAAAAATTCATGGGATGGGACGAGATATTGGAGGGCGGCCTTGGGCCTAATGCAGCTGTAATGAGCTGGCGGGGTGTTAAAGGCGGTATTGAAGCAGCCAAAATGGGTCACGATGTAGTGATGAGCCCAACAACATTTGCCTACCTGGATTATATGCAAAGCGATGTAAACGAAACCAAAGTTTATGCCAAACTACGCCTGAACAAAACTTATGAATATGAGCCGGTGCCGGATAGCGTAGATGCCAAACTGATAAAAGGCGCACAAGCCAACCTGTGGACAGAGCAGGTATATAACATACGCCAGGCCGAATATATGACCTGGCCGCGTGGTATGGCCATTGCCGAACTGGTATGGTCGCCTAAAGAGAAAAAAAGCTGGCCTTACTTTTTTGGCAAAGTTGAAAAACATTTTGAACGCTTTGACGAGGCCGAAACCAAATATGCGCCAAGTGTGTATGATCCTTCATTCAGCGCTACTAAAAATCCGGATAATACACTTAAAATAACCCTTACCAGCGAGGCACCCGGGTTGGATATCTATTATAGTTTTGATAACTCGTTCCCCGATAATTTTTATCCTAAGTACACGGCCCCTATTGATGCGCCTAAGGATGCCACGCAATTGAGGGTGATAACGTATCGTGGTAAAAAAGTAATTGGCCGCATGACAACCATGCCGTTGGCAGACCTGGCTAAAAAGGCAAAGTAGTTTCCTGGGCGCTCGAAATAAAAAAAGGAGACTTGGCTTTAAAAAAGTCAGGTCTCTTTTTTATGCGATGCCGTCGATTAAATGGCCTATGTTATCAGGTGGATGGCAGCGTTATGATATGGTCCAATATTATCTGGGTTGCGCCGGTATGCTCTCTTACATAATTGCCTGCTTTTTTGCTTGTAATATTGTAAAAAGCGTCATCATTAACCAGTGTATCAACAATGCCTTTAAGCTGGTTAAAATCACTGATGCTAAACCCGGCCTTTAAAGCGATAAGTTCCTTTGCTTCATTAAATTTTTGATAATTGGGGCCGAAGATGACGGGCAAGCCAAACGCTGCTGCTTCCAGCGTGTTATGTATCCCCACGCCAAACCCTCCCCCAATATAAGCGATGCTGCCATATGCGTACAAGGACGAAAGCATGCCGATATTATCAATAACCAGGGTGGTGGCTGAGTTGTGAGTTGTGAGTGGCGAATGCTGAGTGGTAAGCTCCTGATTTTGAATTTTGAATTTTTCACCAGTTGTTGTTTCTTCGTGGTGTCCAAGAGTGCTTCGCAGTTTTGAATTTTGAATTAATTCGGAGTATCTGATTGCCGATCCTGCCGGTAACAAATTAACCAGGTCCTTTACCTTTTCCTCATCAATTTCATGGGGGGCAAAAATAAATTTCCAGTCGGGGTATAGCTCGGGAAGGGCGGCAAGCAAGGCTTCGTCCTGCGGCCAGGTGCTGCCGGCAATAAAAACTTTTTGGCCGTTTATAAATTCGGCAACATCGGGAATTTCTTTAGGATGTTGGGCATTGGCCCATACCCTGTCAAAGCGGGTATCGCCGCTAACGGTGGCGTTAGTTATACCAATGGATTGCAATAGCTGTTTCGATGCCTCATCCTGCAAAAAAAAGTGGCTTACAAAGCTTAATATTTTGCGGTGCAGGCCGCCGTACCATTTGAAGAACACCTGTTTAGGCCTGAATATTCCCGATACAATGTACAAGGGGACTTGTCTTTTATGCGTTTCCTTAAAAAAATGGTACCAATACTCGTACTTGGTAAAAACGGCCATTTCGGGCTGTATGGCATCAATAAATTGTTTGGCATTTTTTGCAGTATCCAATGGTAAATAGTACACAAAATCGGCAAGGGGGGTGTTTTTCCTGATCTCGTAGCCCGATGGCGAAAAAAAAGAAATCACTATCTTTTTGCCCGGATAGGTGGCCTTTATCGCTTCTAATATAGGCCTGCCCTGCTCAAATTCGCCTAACGATGCAAAATGAAACCAAATACTGCTGTCAATCCGTATAAGCTTTTGTTTTTTCCGGCCATTTATCCATTGGCTTGCTTTTTGATTAAATAGTGAAGCTATGTAAATGGCTATAAAATAGAACCGTAACCCAATAGTATATAATAATATCATTTTAGCGTATGAATCGTATATTAGCAAGGCTTAAAATTAGTAACAAAAACCAATACTGTAATAATTAATCGCCCGGCGCGGATGAAACCTGTGTTTTGCATTATCGCGGGAACAAAATACTAAACACTTAAAAAAACAAATAAACTATGAAAATTGCTGTAATCGGTACTGGCTATGTTGGATTGGTAACCGGAACCTGCCTGGCCGAAACCGGAAACGAAGTTATATGTGTTGACATTGTAGAAGAAAAAGTAAACAAGATGCGTGCCGGCGAAATGCCGATTTATGAGCCAGGTCTCGATTTGCTGTTTACCAGGAACATAAAACAGGAAAGGCTAACGTTTACTACCAATCTTGCCGAAGCTATTGAGCCGGCAAAGGTTATATTTTTGGCCTTGCCTACGCCTCCGGGTGCCGATGGCTCTGCCGACCTGAGTTACGTGCTTGGTGCTGCAAAGGATATTGCAAAGCTTATTACCGAGTACAAGGTTATTGTAACTAAATCAACCGTACCCGTAGGTACCGCTGATAAAGTAACCGCGGTGCTAAAAGCCAATACCAATGTGCCTTTCGCGGTGGTATCAAACCCCGAGTTTTTACGCGAGGGTGTAGCTGTTGAAGATTTTATGAAACCGGATAGGGTAGTTATTGGTACCATGGACGAAAAAGCCCGCCAGATTATGGGCGATTTATATGCCCCGTATGTACGCCAGGGTAACCCTATCCTTTATATGGATGAACGCTCTTCCGAGCTTACAAAATACGCGGCAAATTCATTCCTGGCCACCAAAATAACGTTCATGAACGAGATTGCCAACATGTGCGAGCTGGTAGGCGCCGATGTGGATATGGTACGTAAAGGCGTAGGCGCCGATGCCCGTATAGGCAAGCGCTTCCTGTTCCCTGGTGTTGGCTATGGTGGCAGCTGTTTCCCTAAGGATGTGCAGGCCCTTTCAAAAGCAGCCGAGGAAAATAAATATGAGTTCAAGATCCTGAACTCGGTAATGGAAGTTAACGAAACACAAAAAAGACGCCTGGTAGTTAAGCTGCGCGAGTATTATGGCACCGATGGCCTTAAAGGCAAACACTTTGCCCTTTGGGGGTTGGCTTTTAAACCCGAGACCGATGATATCCGCGAAGCGCCGGCTTTATATATCATTGAGGACCTTATTGCTGCAGGAGCAACTGTAACCGCCTATGACCCGGAAGGCATGCCAAACGTTAAAAAATTGCTTGGCGATAAAATTGAATATTCAAAAGATAGGTATTCGGCCCTTGAAAATGCAGATGCGCTGCTGATTGTTACCGAATGGCCGGTTTTTCGTACCCCGGATTTTGATTTTATGAAAGAAAAGTTAAAAGCACCTGTTATATTTGACGGACGTAATCTTTACGATCTGGACAGGATGAAAGATTATGGTTTTTATTACAGCAGCATCGGACGTAAAGTAGTTAGTTAATGACAGAACGTAAAAGAATATTAATTACCGGGGCTGCGGGCTTTTTAGGCTCGCACCTTTGCGACAGGTTTATTAAAGAAGGTTATCATGTAATAGGCATGGATAACCTGATCACGGGCGACTTGCGCAATATCCAGCACCTGTTCAAACTTGAAAATTTTGAGTTTTACAATCATGATGTTTCCAAGTTTGTATTTGTTCCGGGCCAGCTGCATTATATCCTGCACTTCGCCTCGCCGGCAAGCCCGATAGACTACCTGAAAATCCCTATCCAAACCTTAAAGGTTGGCTCATTAGGAACACATAACCTGCTGGGTTTGGCAAGGTCAAAAGGCGCCAGGATGCTCATTGCATCTACCTCTGAGGTTTATGGCGACCCGAACGTGAACCCTCAGCCCGAAGAATACTGGGGCAATGTAAACCCGGTTGGCCCAAGGGGTGTTTATGACGAAGCCAAACGTTTCCAGGAAGCTATTACCATGGCTTACCATACCTTCCACGGTTTGGAAACCCGTATCGTGCGTATTTTTAATACCTATGGGCCAAGGATGCGGCTGAACGATGGCCGGGTATTGCCTGCCTTTATAGGCCAGGCATTACGGGGCGAATCATTAACCATGTTTGGCGACGGATCGCAAACCCGCTCATTTTGCTATGTTGACGACCTGGTTGAGGGTATCTACCGCCTGTTGCACAGCGATTACGCGCAGCCGATGAACATTGGTAATCCCGACGAGATCACCATAAAACAATTTGGCGAGGAGATTATCAAGTTAACTGGTACCGATCAGCAGTTGATCAGTCTGCCATTGCCTACGGATGATCCTAAACAGCGCCGCCCTGATATTACCAAGGCCAGGGCCATTTTAGGCTGGGAGCCAAAAGTATCCCGGAGCGAAGGTTTAAAGATCACGTTGGATTACTTTAAATCGCTGCCCGAAACCGAAATAAATCATAAAGATTTTACTTACTATAATAAATAGTAAAAAATGGTCTTTCTGTAAACAATACCTAAACAACCACCTTTTAATAAAGTAAAAGGTGGTTGTTTAGTAAAAGAAGGTATGTAAATTCATCCATTTGCTTACCTTTATGGCTTACTATATACCCTACTTAAAAATGAAGATATTAGTGACCGGTGGCCTCGGTTTTATTGGCTCCCATACCGTTGTCGAACTGGTAAATGCAGGTTATGAACCCATTATTGTTGACGACCTATCAAACTCAGATCCTAAAATTTTAGATCAGCTGGCCAAAATTATCGGCTACAAACCGGTTTTTCATAAGCTCGACCTGTGCGACGAAGCGGGCGTAAAAGCGCTGGCTGTTGCCGAGCCTGACGTTGCCGGTATCATTCACTTTGCTGCATTCAAGGCAGTAGGAGAGTCAGTTGAGAAGCCATTGAAATACTATCGCAATAATTTTTACTCGCTTATCAATTTACTTGACGCCTATTATGGTAAGCCGCTAAATTTCGTGTTCTCGTCAAGCTGTACCGTTTATGGCCAGCCGGCGCAATTGCCGGTAACAGAAGAAGCCCCTGTGCAGCCGGCTCAGTCGCCTTATGGCAATACCAAACAAATTGCCGAGGAGATTTTGAAGGATATGATAGCTTCTGGTACCAGTAGTTACAAAGTAGTATCATTAAGATATTTTAACCCGGTTGGCGCGCATGAAACCGCGCTTATTGGCGAGTTGCCAATTGGCATACCACAAAACCTGGTGCCTTTTATTACCCAAACCGCCATTGGCAAACGCGAAAAAATAACAGTATTCGGCAATGATTATGACACCCCGGATGGCAGCTGCGTGCGCGATTATATTCATGTGGTTGATTTGGCTAAAGCACACGTTGCTGCGTTAAAATTGGCCGAAAGTGAAAACTACCAGGGCTACGATGTGTTTAACCTTGGTACGGGACAGGGCAGTACGGTATTGGAAGTAATTCACGCTTTTGAAAAGGCTACCGGTGTAAAAGTAAATTACCAGATTGGCCCGCGCCGTGCCGGTGACGTGGAAAAGGTTTGGGGCGATGTAACCAAATCAACCAATAAACTGGGCTGGAAAACGGAGTTAGGCTTGGAAACCATGATGTCATCGGCCTGGGAATGGGAGAAGTATATAGCTCAAAATCCGTTATAAACTAAAATTCAGCAAATGCGAAAAATCATTATTACGGGTGGTGCAGGTTTTATAGGGTCGCACGTGGTGCGCCGTTTTGTGAAAACGTACCCCAATTATAATATTATCAATTTAGATAAGCTAACCTACGCCGGTAACCTCGAAAACTTAAGAGATATCGAAAACGAACCTAATTACAGATTTGTTAAAGGGGATATTGTTGATCTTGCGTTTATAAATAATCTTTTTGATACCGAAAAACCGGATGCTGTAATTCACCTTGCAGCCGAATCGCACGTTGACCGCTCCATTACCAACCCGCTGGAATTTGTGATGACCAACGTGGTAGGTACGGTTAATTTATTGAATGCCGCGCGCGAAAGCTGGAAAAACCGTTATGATCAAACCCGTTTTTACCACGTATCAACCGACGAGGTGTATGGTACTTTGGGCGAAGACGGGATGTTTACCGAAGAAACCGCTTATGATCCGCATTCGCCATACTCGGCATCCAAAGCCAGCTCAGATCATTTTGTGCGGGCTTACCAGGATACTTATGGTCTAAATGCCGTAATATCCAATTGCTCAAACAACTATGGGTCATATCATTTTCCCGAGAAGCTGATACCACTTGCTATCAACAATATTAAACAAAGCAAGCCTGTGCCTGTATACGGCAAAGGCGAAAATATTCGCGACTGGCTTTGGGTAGAAGACCATGCAAGGGCCATTGATGTAATATTCCACAATGCCAAAGCCGGCCAAACCTACAACATTGGCGGCCATAACGAATGGAAAAACATCGACCTGATTAATTTGTTGTGTACCATTTTGGATAAAAAACTGGGCCGTGCCGAAGGTGAATCGGCAAAGCTGATCACTTATGTTACTGATAGGGCAGGCCATGACCTGCGTTATGCTATAGATGCCACCAAACTAAAAACCGAGCTTGGCTGGGTACCAAGTATTACTTTTGAAGAAGGGTTGGAAAAAACCGTAGATTGGTACCTTGCAAATGAAGAGTGGCTTAGCCATGTAACTTCGGGTAGCTACCAGCAATATTACAAGGGGCAGTACAATAACCGTTAACTATGTTTGGTTTTTTTAAAAGCAAAAAGGAAAAAAAGGAGATAACTTTCAACTATGAGTCGATCATGGTTGATATGCACTCGCATGTTTTGCCGGGGATTGATGATGGGGCACAAACACCGGAAGATTCCATAATCCTGATTAGGAAAATGATGGACCTGGGAATAAAAAAGATCATTGCTACCCCACACGTAATGATCGATTTTTATCGCAACACGCCCGAAACCATCGCCGCATCGCTTGAATTACTGAAAGCCGAACTGGTAAAAGAAAATATAGATATCCCGATTGAAACTGCTGCCGAACATTATTTTGATGAAACCTTTGAGGCTCGTGTAAATGAAGGCAAGCTTATGACCATGGGCGATAATTATGTGCTGTTTGAATTTTCATTTATCAACAAACCGCCCAATGTTATACCGGTTTTACAAAAAATGAACGATTTAGGATATAAACCCATTTTGGCCCATCCCGAAAGATATCCATATATGGACCTGGAGCAATTCAAAAATATTAAGGGCTGGGGCTGCAGTATGCAACTAAACACAATATCGTTAACAGGTTATTACGGTCGCGAAGTAAAAAAACAGGCAGAATTGTTGGTTGACAATGAGATGATAGATTTTATATCAAGCGACATGCACCATGAAAGACATGCACAGGCCCTCAAAGACGCCCTGCGCACTACTTACCTGGAGAAACTTATGTTTGATACCCCGTTGAAAAATAAGCTTCTTTTTTGACGGTAAAAATCTAAAAAATAATGCCTGGGTTTTCGATGATCCAAATTTCAAAAAACAAATAGCAACTAATGAAAAGACGCTCTAACGGGCGTCTTTTTTGCTTTCCGGGCCCGTTTTTTTATTAGAAGCTGCAAGCTCAACTAAATTATGCTAACGGCCTGCCGTGCAAAAATCTTTACGTATCCCTTGCTATTTCAAAACATAATATATACTATTGTGTATTATTGACACAATGCTATTGTTTGCTGTTAATAAACCAGTTGTAACCAATTATTAAGCACTCTTTTTTAATCCTTAATCATGAAAATAAGCTCCAGATCTGGTATTGCTATTGTAATTATGTGGGCAGCCGGCAGTTTTAATTCAACTGTACAGGCCCAGACCAAAAAACAACCGCTGCAGTTGCGGGCAAACAATGTAAAGCAGATAGTAGCTGCGATGACGTTGGAAGAAAAATCAAAGCTGGTTGTAGGCATGGGTTTTAAAATGCCAGGTATGCCCCCTCCTGTAAAGGGCAAAAAGCCCGAAGCAATAGATATTGGCGGATTTAAACTGCCTCCATCAGATCCTGATGCTTATAACATTCCCGAAAAGGTTCCGGGTGCCGCGGGCCGTACCCATGCTATTCCACGTTTGGGAATTCCATCCATGACGGTTTCTGACGGCCCGGCAGGTTTACGTATCGAACCTATCCGCGATGGCGATAAATCAAAAACGTATTACGCCACTGCTTTCCCGGTGGCAACCTTATTGGCCAGCAGCTGGGATACCCAATTGGTAAATAAAGTAGGCGTTGCCTTTGGTAACGAAGTGCGCGAATATGGTGTGGATATTTTATTGGCGCCAGGCATGAACATCCATCGCAATCCCCTTGGTGGCCGTAATTTTGAATACTACTCCGAAGATCCGCTTGTTGCTGGTAACATGACTGCGGCCATTGTAAACGGCGTTCAGTCAAACGGCGTAGGTACCTCTATAAAACATTATGCGGCCAATAACCAGGAAACCAATCGTAATTCTATCAACACCATTGTGAGCGAAAGGGCTATGCGCGAGATTTATCTAAAAGGCTTTGGCATCGCTGTGAAAAAATCACAACCGTGGACGGTAATGTCATCCTACAATAAATTGAACGGAACTTATACTTCTGAAAGACGCGACCTGTTAACCACCGTTTTAAAAGACGAGTGGGGGCTGAAAGGCTTTGTGATGACAGATTGGTTTGGCGGCAAAGATCCCGTGGCGCAAATGAAAGCCGGTAACGACCTCATTATGCCGGGTAGTCCAAGCCAGTCGGAGGCTATTGTGGCTGCGGTTAAGGATGGGTCATTGAGTATCAAGCAGCTGAATGCCAATGTAGAACGGATGCTGAACGTAATTGTTAAGTCGCCATCCTTCACCAAATACAAATATTCAGATGCGCCTGATCTGCCGGCTCATGCTAAAGTAGCACGCGAGGCAGCTGCCCAGGGCATGGTACTGCTTAAGAACGGCGATCATGCTTTACCATTTTATCCTGCAAAAAGGATAGCTGTATTTGGCAATACCAGCTATGATATTATTGCAGGCGGCACAGGTAGCGGCGATGTTAACAAGGCGTACACCATATCGTTGATGCAGGGTTTAACAAACGCCGGTTTTAAAGTGCAGGAAAAGCTATCAGGCAGCTACGCTGCTTACCTGGCCGATATGAAGCTAAAACAACCCAAGCCTAAAAATTTCTTTGATCATCCTGCTCCAATTCCCGAAATGGATGTAAATGGCATGGTGGCCGATGAAGCTGCCGGTGCCGACGAAGCACTCATCACCATCGGCAGAAATGCCGGCGAAGGGGCCGATAGGAAACTGGAAGGCGACTACTATTTAAATGATGCCGAAAAAGGCCTGATTAGAGGTGTAGCCGATGCTTTCCATGCCAAGGGAAAAAAGGTTGTTGTAGTGTTAAATATTGGCGGTGTTATTGATGTTGCCAGCTGGCGCGATGAGGTAGATGGTATTTTGCTGGCATGGCAGCCAGGCCTTGAGGCAGGTAACGCCATTGCCGATGTTTTAGGCGGCATGGTTAACCCATCGGGTAAGTTGGCCACCACTTTCCCAATGGATTATAAAGATGTGCCATCGGCAAATAATTTCCCGGGTACGCCCGCAGCTAAACCCGAATCTGTTACTTATGAGGAAGGAATTTATGTTGGCTATCGTTATTATGATGCCGCCAAAGTAAAACCGGCCTATGAGTTTGGTTACGGTTTATCTTACACCAAATTTAAATTTAGTGACCTGAAGCTGAGCTCCCCAAACTTTATGCGCAGCATTACGGCTACTGTAACGGTTAAAAACACAGGCGATATTGCAGGTAAAGAAGTAGTGCAGTTATACCTGAGCGCACCTAAAAAAGATATTGATAAACCAGAGCAGGAATTAAAGGCATTTGCTAAAACCCGACTACTGGCAGCCGGCGAATCGCAAACCTTAAGCTTTACCATTAAAGCAGCCGACCTGGCATCTTTTTACACCAGCCGCGAAGCCTGGATAGCCGATGCCGGTAAATATGAAGTTAGGGTTGGTTCATCATCAAGACAGATAGAAGAAAAAGCCTCGTTTAAGCTGGCCAAGGATATTACCGTTGAAAAAGTGGTTAAAGCGTTGACCCCGGAGGTCGCTATCAATGAGTTGAAGCTGAAATAACTGTTCACTCCCGTCATTGCGAGGCACGAAGCAATCCCAAACTATGTGGGACTTAGCATGTCGGGGATTGCTTCGTGCCTCGCAATGACGTTTTTTCGCACATATATTAACTAAACTAAACTATCAAGCCTTTGCGACTACGGTTGCAAAGGCTTTTACAGGTACAAGGCAATTATAAATACAAACCAAACAATTACAATCTTCATGGCAAATCAATTCAAATTTATCGCGTTGCTCTGGCTGCTGCCTGCAACCGCCGCTATGGCTCAAACTAAATGGACCGAGAAAAAATCGGGTGATATTGTTTTTGTAAACAATAGCGGCGGGCAGCAACTGGGTTATGCCACCACATCGGGCGTAAAGATATTAACGGTTGATGGCCTGGCTTTTAAAGACCTGAACAAAAACGGCAAGCTGGATAAATATGAAGATTGGCGCTTGCCTGTTGACGTGCGGGCCAGGGACCTCGCATCGCAAATGAGTGTAGAACAAATTGCCGGGCTGATGTTATATAGCAGGCACCAGCCCATACCGGCAGCACCCGCTGGCCCATTTAAAGGTACTTATGGCGGTAAAGTATTTGCCGAGAGCGGTGCCAACCCCTATGACCTGTCCGATCAGCAGAAACAGTTTTTAGAAAAAGATAATGTACGCCATGTGCTCATAACATCGGTACAAAGCCCCGAAATTGCAGCGCAATGGAATAATAACGCACAGGCGTTTGTAGAAGGTTTAGGATTGGGTATACCCAACAATAACAGTTCCGATCCGCGCCACGGCACCGTTGCCACGGCCGAGTATAATGCAGGGGCTGGCGGCGCCATTTCTATGTGGCCCGGCTCGTTAGGTTTCGCGGCAACATTTGATCCAAAGGTGGTTGAAAACTTTGGTCATATAGCAGCTCTGGAATACAGGGCTCTGGGTATTGCCACGGCGCTATCACCACAGGTAGATATCGCAACCGAGCCACGCTGGGCCCGTGTAAGCGGTACTTTTGGCGAAGACCCGCAGTTATCCGCCGATATGGCGCGGGGTTACATTGATGGCTTTCAGACATCCACAGGCGATAAAGAAATTAACGGCGGCTGGGGCTATGGCAGCGTTAATGCCATGGTAAAACATTGGCCTGGTGGCGGCGCGGGTGAAGGTGGCCGCGACGCGCATTATGGCTATGGCAAATACGCGGTTTATCCCGGTAATAATTTTAAGCAGCATTTAATCCCTTTTACCGAAGGGGCTTTTAAGCTGAATGGAAAAACAGGTATGGCTGCCTCAGTTATGCCCTACTATACCATATCTTTTAACCAGGATACCAAAAATAAAGAGAACGTTGCCAACAATTATAACTCTTATATCATTAACGACCTGCTGCGCAAAAAATACAAATTTGACGGGGTGGTTTGTACCGATTGGCTGGTTACCGGCGACGAAACCGCTGTAAATGTTTTCCTGTCGGGAAAGTCATGGGGAGTAGAGGGCTTGTCGGTGGCGCAACGCCATTACAAAATATTGATGGCCGGTGTTGACCAGTTTGGCGGTAACAACGAGGTTGCACCTGTGATTGCAGCTTACCAGATGGGCGTGAAGGACCACGGAGAAGCATTTATGCGGGCAAGGTTTGAACAATCGGCTGTACGCTTGCTGCGCAATATATTCAGGACAGGCTTGTTTGAAAACCCGTATTTAGATCCCGAAGCTACTAAAGCTGTTGTCGGCAATCCCGAATTTATGAATGCGGGTTATGCAGCTCAGCTTAAATCAATAGTTATGCTTAAAAATAAAGGCAACGTTTTACCATTACAAACCGGCAAAACCGTTTACGTGCCTAAAAAGTTCACCCCCGCCGGGCGCAATTTCCTGGGAATGGAAACTCCCGAGAAATTAGAATACCCGGTTAATATGGAAACTGTGAAAAAATATTTCAAGGTAACCGAAAATCCCGAGGAGGCCGATTATGCCCTGGTATTCATCAATAGCCCTAATAGCGGTGGTGGTTACAATAGCCAGGATGCCAAAAACGGCGGTACGGGTTACGTACCTATCAGCCTGCAGTACGGCGAATACAAAGCGGTTGATGCCCGCGCCACAAGCATAGCCGGCGGCGACCCGTTAGAAAAATTTACCAACCGGACCTACAAGGATAAATCAGCAACAGCCATTAACGTTACCGACATGGCAATGGTGAATGATACCTATGCGAAAATGAAAGGCAAGCCTGTTATTGTATCGGTAAATATGGCCAACCCAATGGTGTTTTCTGAATTTGAAAAAAACGCGAATGCCATTGTGGTGGATTTTGGTGTGCAGGGCCAGGCTACATTAGATATCCTCACCGGCAAAACCGAACCATCGGCATTATTACCGCTGCAAATGCCTGCAGATATGAAAACCGTAGAGCAGCAGTTTGAAGATGTACCCCATGATATGAAATGCTATACCGACGATCAGGGCCATGTTTATGATTTTGGTTACGGTTTAAACTGGAAAGGCGTTATCAGCGATGCCCGTACGGCAAAATATAAGGTTAGTGCAAAGCCGTAAATGGGGCGTTCTATCTTCCATCCGTCATTGCGAGGTACGAAGCAATCCCGAACTATGTGGGACTTAGCATATAGGGATTGCTTCGTACCTCGCAATGACGGATTTTTGACATTTAAAATATGGTATAAATAAAATCTATATGAAAAATTACTTTACATTGTTTTTATTGATATTGACAAGTGGTGCCATATGCTATGCACAAAGGAGTAGCCTTAACACGGTAAAAACCAACAGCGGGATGGTATCCGGCAATGCTAACAGCGATGGCACCGTTCACATATTCAAAGGTATCCCCTTTGCCGCCCCACCGGTTGGCAGTTTGCGCTGGAAAGAACCTCAGCCCGTAACACCATGGGCGGGTGTTAAACATTGCACAGCGTTTTCGGCCAGCCCTATGCAGGCCAGGCCCGATGAGTTTGGTGTTTATACCCGCGAGTTTTTGATCCCTTGCCAACCCATCAGCGAGGATTGCCTGTACCTGAACGTGTGGACCAACGCCACATCATCCGCTGATAAAAAGCCGGTACTGGTATATATTTATGGAGGTGGTTTTGGATCAGGCGGAGCGGCTTGCCCTATTTACGATGGCGAAGCAACAGCCAAAAAAGGCGTTGTTTTTGTTGTGATTAATTATAGGGTCGGGATTTTTGGTTTTTTCGCTCATCCCGAACTTAGTAAAGAATCGGGCCACAATGCCTCTGGCAATTATGGTTTGATGGATCAGTTGGCTGCGCTTAAGTGGGTAAAACAAAATATCAAAAATTTTGGCGGCGATCCTGGCAATGTCACCATAGCCGGCCAGTCGGCCGGCGCCATGAGTGTGAATTGTTTAGTAGCCTCTCCTTTAGCAAAGGGACTGTTTCAAAAGGCTATCGCCGAAAGTGGGGCCATGTTTATTAGCGGCCCATTCGGATCGCCAACATTACAGGAGGCCGAACAAAGCGGATTAAAATTAGCACGGCAATTAAAAGCAAACACAATTGCCGATATGCGGAATATTCCCGCCGCCGATTTGCTCAATAAATGGCAGGCACGCCCCATTATTGATGGCTATGTATTGCCTGAAACCATTGCGGGGACTTTTGCCGCGAACAAAGAGAACCCAGTAGCCTTACTTACCGGCTGGAATGAAGACGATGCCTTTGTAGGCAAATTGAAAACCGCCGAAGAATATAAAAAGCAGATAGCCGAACAATACGGCGATAAAGCGGCCGCCTTTTTACAACATTACCCCGGAAATACTGATGCTGAGGCCGCGCGGTCGCAAATAAATATCAGCCGCGATCAAATCTTCGGTATTCAAAACTACACCTGGGCAAATGTGCAGAGCAATAAAAAGCAGGCTAAAGTATATGTTTACCGCTTTACCCGCCGCCTGCCTGCCACGCCCGATTTTGTAAAATACGGCGCGTTCCATACCGGCGAGGTGGCTTATGCCTATGACAACCTGAAATTTTTAAACCGGCCATGGGAGCCTATCGACCAGCAATTGGCCACAACTATATCTACCTACTGGACAAATTTTGCCAAAACCGGTAATCCAAATGGCGATGGTTTGCCGCTATGGCCCAGCTATAATGCCACCGATCATCAAATAATGATATTGGGCGAAACGCCTGCGGCTAAGGCGTTACCTGATAAAGCGGCCTTAGATTTTATGGTTGGTTTGATGGGAGGGAAGTAATTCGCGAAAAGTAGATTTACGAAGTTTTTGAAACTTCGTAAATCTGTGCGAGGCTATTTGGCGTTTAACACCTTACTGCCGGTTGCAAAAATTACAATGCGGCCCTGATTACTTTCACCGGGTTGCCGCGCTCCAAAGAGTGGTGTGCCATCCATTGGCTTTCCAGCTGTACTATTTGCTTTTCGGCCTGCATAGCCATAAGCTTAGCCTCCAGGCGCTCGGCACAAAGTTTTTTATTTTGTAATTGCGAACGGCTATCCATAACTAATACTTGCAGCCCTGTGGGTATATGCGTCCCTCGTACTGCTGTTTCTACCTTGTTTACATTTTGCCCTCCGGGGCCCGATGCACGCAAGGTTTCAAACTTTATATCGTTAGGATTAAACTTTACCTGCTCATCAACACTAAAAATGCCCACCCCAACAAACCAGTTTTTGCGTTTGTGGAATTTGCGGTACGGGCTTTGCGCTATCCACTGTACAGTGCCGTTCCACTCGTTTATAAAACCATCTGTATTATCGCCCTGCAACAGGAGGGTTGATGATAATAACGTGTTATTTAATTCAGCCTTTTTGTTTTCTATCACCGATAAGTCCAGCCCGCTGCCGGAGGCTTGTTTCAACATCAAATCCTGTACTTTGGCTACCACCAGGCAGCATTCCAACGGGCCTTTGCCTGCTGTTATTTGTATGATTAATTTTTTCATTTTATTATTCTTTATTCATGCGTACAATGCGCGGCCAAAATTTGCCCTGTATGGCCACCAGTTCGGTTTGCGCCTGCATTACCAATTCAATATCCTTATAGGCTGCTGGGTTCTCCTCGATACTGCCGTCAATCAACGTTACATCAGCCCCGGCCAGCATTTTTTTCATTGCCGATTTGGTGGTGCTACCCCTGGCATCATGCCTGCTCATGGCCCGGCCGGCACCATGCGATGCCGAGTATAAGGCATCAGCATTGCCCTTACCCATTACCAAATAAGCAGGAGTGGCCATACTGCCGGGGATGATGCCCAACTCGCCCACATGTGCAGGCGTTGCCCCTTTGCGGTGAATGATGGCTTCGGTGCCATCTGTAAGTTTGTCTTTCCAGGCAAAATTGTGATGGTTTTCTATCTTACAAAGAGCTTTTAACCCAAGCGCTTTTAACAGGTTGCTATGTATCCGGTCGTGACAGGCTTTGGCATAATTGCCGGCCAGGGTCATGCTTAACCAGTACTCCTGCCCGGCTTCGGTATCCAGATCAAGCCAGGCCAGGGGCTGCGCTTCGCGCGGGAGCTTGCAGGTATTCATGGCCACCTGTGTATAATGGCGGGCAATATTTGCGCCCAGCCCGCGGCTGCCCGAATGAGTAAGCAAAGCCATATAGGTTTTAGCCGGTAAGCCCGTCGTGTTATTCTCGGCCAGTTCTATCACACCAAACTCCACAAAATGGTTGCCGCCGCCCGATGTGCCTAATTGCTGCACAACTTTACCATGCAGTTTTTTAAGCAGCGGTGTTTCATTAAATAGGGAGTTATCCAATACTTCATCATACTGGGGTACAGCCAGACTGCCTTCCATGCCAAAATGTGTCCATTTGCCTATCGCCTGTTTAATTTGATGATCATACCGTTTGATGAATTTTTCTTCAGCATCAATAATAGTTAAGGCCATGCGGCAGCCAATATCGATACCTACCCCGTAGGGGATCACCGCGTTGCGGGTGGCCAATACGCCCCCGATAGGCAAGCCATAACCACTGTGCGCATCGGGCATTAAGGCGCCACGGATACTGATGGGTAATGACAGCGCCAGGGCCATTTGTTTTTTGGCTATCTCCTCAATTTCATCGGTCCCATAAATTTTAATAGGGGCGGGCTCGTCCATCAGCTTAAATGTTTTTGATGCCGGTTCTGCCTCACCCTGAATAAATGCTTCAGCTATTTTTTGCAACCGGTCATCGCCGGTATAGGCAGCCGGGTTATCCCGCACAGCGGTTAATAATGCCAATACATCGGCTTTGTTGCTGTGCTTGTAGTACCGGGCTACTGTATTGATGGCGAGGCTTTTTAATGCATCGCCTGTGAAGCCTATTTTATCTAATTCTTTTGTTTTTAAATTGCCCATAAGGGTGCTGTTTAATAGCCCGTATATTCCTCTTGTAACGAATACAGGGGTTTGTTTTTTAATTCGTTCTTGTATTTTTTTTGTTCCTCGCGCCACTTCCAATATTTGTGCCGGCTACCGCCAACCAACTTCGACATCCGTGGTTGCAGGTTTTCGCGGTCAATCCTGTTTTTGATTTGCTTGATCTGCCTTTCCAGCAATTCATCGTGCTGTTTTTTCTCATATATTATATGGGGTTTTACAACCAATACAAATCGCCAGGTTTCCATACAGTGATACTCGGTTATCATCGCTTTTTTCCTGACCGACCATACTTCTTTAGGACTAAAAAGAATTTTTTCCCTATCCGTTAGCTTAAGGGTGTTGCGCAGCCAGTCGTATTCGTCAATTACCCGCAAAAGCTGCTGCTTTTCAGAATACACATATTTCCCTCGCTTTCTTTTCCTCTTTTTAAAAGCGCGGTCATGATGATATTGAACAGTATTGATCTTTTTGAGCAGGTTTTGATAAAATTCTCCCTTAGTACTGCGTAAGATATCGCCACGCAAAACAAACAGCCGTTTCCAGCCACTTTGGTAGGGGATTTCCAATGGCACCATAGGCAACTTATACTTTGTTGCCCACAATATGTCAAGCTGTTTATCCAACCTGATCAATTGTTTATCGAAATCTTTTTTTACGAGCCGTTTCTTTCTCCGGGCCGACTTTTTAATGTACGGCCAATCATGCATGTCCATCGGACTTGTTCGTTTAATGTTTTGTCAATCTGTTTATGATTTTCAAAAGTTCATCCGCCGTGGCGGATATACCCATTTTGAAATTGCAGCAAACCACGAAACTTAAAAATCCGGCGACATGCAAAACCTTAAGGCGTTAAAAAAAACGACAATTACAAAATGCTATTTCGGTAAAAAAGGGTTGCTGTCCACCTGTTTCAGGTAGTGCACTAATGGGATATGGATGAGATACTCTGCGTCATGATTCCTGATTATTATGGGTTAACAATTAAGGAATTGCTGCAAATGTGCAATTATTTTTTGAAAAGGCGAAGGAATTAAAATTAATGCTGATGAGCGGGCAAAGCAAGATAGTCTTCATTTAACGATAAATTGACGGATTGTATTTAGCCCAAAGTCTTAAGCTCTAAGTCAAAAAAAATCGACTTTAGACTTACGACTTAGTACTATTGACTTAACACTAAATCTTCAGCCTAACATTTATTTTATCCAGCAGCCCGGTAAGCCAAACCATTACAAAAGCAAAAACAATGCATTTGATCAGTCCGCCGGTGCCCTGGCTAAGGTATTCGGGGTAGCCAATGTTGCTCATTTCATACAAGGGATAAAATATAAAAGGAACAATATAGCAGGTGAATGTATTGGTGCCTGCCGGCTCAATAATTTTAAACCATTTGTATTTGTGCTTAAAATCAACCACAAAAATAAATATGGCATAAGCTATCAGGCTGATGCCGGTACATATTAAAACCCACGAAGGGGTATCCCTTGTTTTATTAATGCCGCCGCTAAAGTAGCGCACAATAAAGCCCAGGTTAAACAATATGATGGCAATGAGTATTAGTGCCGCCCATAACATTTTAAGCTCGTTATTGGCCTTAAGGCGCATGTACAGCACCGATACAAACACCCCTGCCATGGTAAAAGCCTGCATGGCGCCATTGCCCGCTATCCAAACGTATTGCTGTACCGGTTCTAAAAAATTAAAGAAACCAAAATGAACATCCAGGTTAAACATCATGAAAAATATCCAGGCCGTGGCCTGTATCCATAAATGCCCGCCCGAGTAATAGTAAATAAGCGCGCATACCAGGTAGCTCCAGCCTATCAGCCCCAAAATGCCCCACCAGCTAAAATGCAGCCAGGTATGTCCCGGATCGCTGGTGCGGTACAGGGCCGACATGGCTATCAGCAACGCTACTCCAAAACCCTGCAGCAGGTAACGTTTCAGGTTGCTGGTATCTTTGCTGTAATCTAAAAATATAAAAAAAAAGCTGAAGGTAACCAGGCTTTCCCATACGGGTTTGGGCAGGGCGGTGGCAGCCTCATTATAGGTTTCCATATTGGCGTGAAAAAAACCAATGAACACCAGCGCCAGCGACCTGCTGGCTATGCGCGACAATAATTTATAATTACCGCTTTTTAACCTGTTTTGAAATGCGAAGGGGATAGATAAGCCAACGATAAATAAAAAAGCCGGGAAAATAGTATCTGCCAAACCCAGTCCATCAGCGTTTTCGGCAACGTGCTTGAGCCATTGGGGCGTACCCGGAATACCGTCAAGATCATTCACAAAAATCATGAGCAGCATCGTAAAGGCACGAAAAGCATCGATGGATCGTATCCGGTCCGAAAAAGTATTCATCAAGGGAGTAAATGCATTAGTAAAGCAAATGTTTTAACTAAACGGTAATTAAATTGAAACATTATGGTTACTAAATGGTTTTTTTAGTCCCTGTCGCGGCTCAGTTTGCTAAATGCCAAGGGGTTTTCGTTCAGTTCCAGCGTTTCGCGGCGATGCTTAACTATGTGAATAGCAGTAAATAAGGCCTCGCGGAAAGATACCTCCGATGCCAGGTTTTTACCGGCAATGTCATAAGCGGTACCATGATCTGGCGACGTGCGTACAAATTTTAATCCCGCGGTAAAATTCACCCCCGATTCAAAAGCAATTTGTTTAAAAGGGATCAGCCCCTGGTCGTGGTACATGGCCAGCACCGCATCAAACTGCAGGTAAGTGCCATTGGCAAAAAAGCCATCGGCAGGGTAGGGGCCAAAAGCCAGTACATCGTTATCGCGGGCAAGTTCAATAGCGGGTATAATGGTATCCTTTTCTTCGTGGCCAATTAAACCGTTATCGCTGGCATGCGGATTTAGCCCCAGTACGGCAATTTTGGGTTTGCGTATCCAGAAATCATTTTGCAAACTGTGGTTCATCAGCTTAAGCTTGGCCACAATTTTATCAATAGTAATACTTTCAGATATTTTTGATACCGGGATATGGCCGGTAACCACGCCAACACGTAAGGTATCGCTCACCAAAAACATCAGCGATTCGGCCGCGCCGTCGCGCTCCTGCAAATACTCGGTATGGCCGGGAAAGTTAAATTTATCGTTCTGGATGTTATCTTTATTAATAGGCGCTGTAACCAGGGCATCAATGTAACCCTCCTTTAAATCGTAAGTGGCACGCTCCAACGAAATAAATGCGTATTTACCACCGGCTTCGGTAACCATGCCCGGTTCAATTTTTACGTCCTCTTCCCAGCAATTAATCATGTTGGGTTTTTTATGCTGGGTTTGCGATGGGTCGTTAATTACCTGGAAATTCAGTTCGGCAATATTAGTAGCCCTGCGGTGGAACGACGCCACCTTGGTATGGCCATAAACAATAGGCGTACAATAATCATAAATTTTACTATCGGCCAGGGTTTTAATAATTATCTCTAAACCTATTCCGTTAACGTCGCCTATGCTGATGCCTACTTTTATTTTATCGCTCATTTTATCTTTTATGATCTCACCGATTTTTATATGGTTTCACCAATTATTTTTGGTGTCTTCACTCGTCAATCCGTGATTGAATTTATATTGGTTATCCTGAAACTATCTCCAGGCCTATTTCTATTCTATTTCTTAATCTGTTAATCTAAAACGCTCCCGTCTTGATTCTTGATTCTAACCTCTTGATTCTCTTCCCCCGCTTATCAACCAAACCAGCATCCAGGCGCTTTTTGAATTTTGCCTTTTGAATTTTTACTTTAATACCGGCGTTCCCTTCGGGCCGGGCTTTACGTTCATACTGCACAGGCCTTAGCCACAGGCCGGTATCCACTTCAATCCCTAACGCAACTTGTCTGAATCAGAATTTACAGGATTTTAGAATTTTCAGAATTACAGTTTGTTATCCGGTTCCAATTCCTGCCTTTCACCCTTTACCTTTCACCCTTTATCTGTTCCCAACCCGGGCCTTTTGCCCTTTACCTTTCGCCTTTAACCTGTTCCCAACCCGGGCCTTTTGCCTTTTACCTTTCGCCTTTAACCTCTTTCCCCCCGCAAATAAAACATTTGTTCCCAATCAATGCGCAAATATCACGTAATTTGCTCAAATATTTGACAGATAATGACATTGGTAAGGGCAAAAAAACATTTAGGGCAACACTTTTTAACCGATAAAAATATTGCAGCCAAAATTGTAGACAGCCTGAAACCCGAAGGCCGGTTTACCAATGTGCTGGAAGTTGGCCCCGGAATGGGCGTACTCACCGATTTTTTATTGCTCAAGACCGAGTATGAAACCTCGGTAATTGATATCGACGATGAATCGGTACAACACCTTAAAAAGAAATATCCTCAGCTGGGCACCCGCCTCATGAATGCCGACTTTTTGGAAATGGATTTTAAAACCGTTACCGATAAGCCCTTCGCCATCATCGGTAATTTCCCTTACAATATTTCGTCGCAAATTTTGTTTAAAGTGTTGGATAACCGCAGCCAGGTTATCGAGGTAGTGGGCATGTTCCAGAAAGAAGTTGCCGAACGCTGCGCCGCCAAACCGGGTAGCAAAGAGTACGGCATCCTGAGTGTATTTTTGCAGGCCTATTATAAAGTAGAGTATTTATTTACCGTTAAAGCCGGCGTATTTAACCCGCCGCCCAAGGTACTCTCGGCCGTTATCCGCCTTACCCGCAACCAGGCCGAAAACCTTGAGTGCGACGAAAAACTATTCTGGCAAATTGTAAAAGCCGGCTTCAACCAGCGCCGCAAAACCCTGCGCAATGCCATATCATCCCTCATCAACAAAGAAAAAATGACTGGAAACCCAACGCTCGACCTACGCGCCGAACGCCTGAGCGTGGAGGATTTTGTGAAGCTAACGAACGAGGTAATGGCGGCGAGGTAGAGCAAGTGCACTATATTATACCTTTTAACACCACACCGGGAACGCTTTTTTGATGAATTAATGCTTAGTTTAACAGCTGAGCTAATTTTTTTAAACGTCTGTTCAATCCGTGGCTAATCCGGCTCAATTATGTATTTTAGAGGCCTAATTATTTAAACAAATGAAAAAACCTTTATCACTATCACTATTTCTAATTATTTTATTGTTCTCGACAGTAAAAGCTCAATTTAAACCAATTGCAGAAGGCCCGGCTTTTAAAGAACCGGAAGAAGGCTTTGCCAAAGTTTTACAATTAAAAAATGGCAACACGATGTTCCTCGATATCTCCCTTAAAGAGGGTATTGCGGTGCACATGTATAACCCCGCCCATCATGAAACAGCAATAACCCAGGTTGATCCGTCATATGGCAAAATAAGCCGGGGCGGTAACATTAAAGGCGCGTTTGAAATTAACGGCGATGTTGTATTGATGGTTAGCTCCCTTGATTCAAGGGTACCTACCCTTTATAGGATTATCATCGACGGCAAAACCGGAATGTTAAAAGACGATACTAAAATTGCCGAATTAGGCAAGGTTAACTTATTTCAAGGATATTCGATGGCTTTCGGAGGCGTGCCTATGCCTGATTTTTTTGTACGTAAAGACCCAAACAGCGATAATTACGCGATAGTTTTATTTAATACTTTTGAAAGCGACAGAAGTAAACGAATTGAAATTGTTAGCTACGGTGCCAGCAATAAAGAAGTGAGCAGGGCTTATTATGCGTCTCCGGATGAAAAATATAAATACCTGCAATATATCGACATGGCGGTAATAGGTAGCGAAAAAGTTTGTGTACTGGCTTACGGCTATAACAAGCGTAATGATGGCGACAGTGAACTGATTTTGGCTAACCTGGATAAAGGTGCTAAAGCAGTAAGCTATACCGAACTCGGGTTTTCGCAGGATCTTTCTGTTTACCAGGGAGTCGCTCGTTATAGTCCCGCAACAAAATCAGTAATATTATCTGTAGTTGTTAAGCAAAAGGGAAGTAAAAACGAATATAGTTCTGTTATAACTTTTATTAACCCTTTTGAAAAAAAGATCAACAAATTCGGCGGAATATCACCATCAGACAGAATCAACGCTTTTGCCAGTTCGAAAAAAGGATTCAGGGGGTTGCCTCAAAATATTTTCGTAAACCAGGATGGTACTTTTACGGTTATATATGAAGAGATGGAAATAATTACCCGTACCAGGTACGGTGTAAATGTTTCTTCGTCGAGCAATTCATCCACTACATTGGGAGACCTGGCAGTTGTTAATTACAGTAAAACCGGCGAGCCGATAAACGACTTTATAATCCGCAAAAGCCATGTTTTAAACAATACTTTACTGGATCCTTTTTATCATTCGGTAAGAGAGGGCTCGGCACAGGAACTTCAGGGAGGAAACCAATTTAAATCATTCGCGTATCTCGACGGAATATCTAAAAGCTTTATCCTGTTCAACGATACCGAGCGTAATAACGAAAAACAAGAGCAAGGCAGCGTGGTATCTATACAAGGGGTAAGTGATTGCGATGGTTTTTATTATGGCCTTACCGGCGCAAATGCCGTACCTAAAAGAGATTATGTTTTTGGGAATGCTGCCGGCAAACGTGATCATAACCTTGGCTTGTTTTCGATATCAGATTATGACCGGAAAAATAACGTTTATGTAACGCTTGAACTTTCAAAAGAGAGTGGTAAAAAAGAAGTAAAGGTTGTGTGGCTGCAACCGCAATAACAGCCAACCTGCCCCCGATGATTGCACTTCCCCGGGCAAGTTTGTAAAAGATAAGTAAGCAATTTTTAATAACTGAATTAAAAAGCCGCCCAATCAATAACGATGAGGCGGCTTTTTTATAACCTGCTCTATGAAGCTTTTGGGTTTTTGCCTTTAATTAAAAACTACAGGTACCGTTAAATTTTCCCAATTTAACTCAAATCCTTTTCCCGAAATGGTGTAGGTTAGTCTTTCACTCATACCTGCTGATTTTCCGGGGGTAGCGGTTACTACGGCAACATCTTTTGCAGGGTCCTGGGTGGTGGTGCCATCGCGGTTAATGCCCCACTGCCCGGTTTGCGAATTGAAGATAATTTTCCATTCTTTTTCGCCCGGTACAGCGTATAGGCTGTATTTGCCGGCCGGGATGGTTTTACCCTGTATGGTTAAAGCCTTATCGGTAGTAAAAATGGTTGCCTGGTTGGCGCCTGCCCGCCATACTTTATCATAAGGTACCAACCCGCCCCATATGGTACGACCTTTAACCGCAGGGCTGCTGTAAGCAATAGTTACCGCCGCGCCGTTTATAGTGCCGGTGGCGGTAGCCGCAGGACTTGCTTTTTCCTGTGCCATAACAGTAAACGACATCATGATGCCGAACAAAACGAGCATAAATGATTTTTTGAATGTGATACTTTTCATAATGGGTAATGTTTTATTGGTTAATATGAAGCAAGTTACAAAGTATTTAGGGAATAAAAATCATTAAACAAAGCTTGTATTAAATAAGTAAACAGCGGGAAGATTTGTTTGATTTTTTTTAGAGGAGTTTTTCTTGTTCAGAGGCATTTGAACATCGGCTAACAACAAACAGCATGGTATTGCAAGGTTGCGATAGGTGCAGAAAACTGCAATAAGGAGGTTGTTTTGGGATTAAGCACTGCGTCCCGCATTATGCAGGGCGCCGTACTGAAATGATAAGAATGCCGATGATCAGGAATACTGCCCGTTTGCTGCAACCACCACGTTTTGTAAAGCATTAATAAAATTGGTAATCAAGGCCCTGTGGTTGGGATAATCGGCAGATAAGCCTCTCAATAGGGCATTCATGGTGCTGGATGGGCTGGTTCCGGTCAGTATATTGGTACCCTGGCCGTTGGCCACTCCAGGCGCAAAATACCTGATACACGACACCTGCTGCGTTCCCGCAAGAAAATGGACATGATAGTGCCCGTGTCCTGCTTCTGTTACCCCGAAATTTGTGTTATAGCCACCCAGTCCGTCGTTGGCCTGAATAACCCCGGCGTAGGTAAGGCCGCCGTTTAGCCCAGCCGTAACGGCCGCAGCATTGTCTTGTAATAACCATGTAAAAGGCATAAAAATTTGTTTATTTGTTGTTGCCTACTCTGTGCAGTTTTCGGCTTCCCTGTGTTTTGTTGGTTTGGTATAGTATAGTCGTCAGGATCATAGCCGACTAAATAATTACATATTCGGTGCCCGGAATAAATTTTTGTGCGTTATGCAGGGCCAGCAAATCTTGCCAGGTATGCCCGAACCGGTTTTCGAAGTGCGGGTTATCCACAATGGATTTAAAACGCCCTCCCCAAAACATTCCATGCGCTTCCATCACGGCCACCACCTTCATCCAATGCGGGCCTACTACCCAGTCTTCTTTTCCGTTGGTCAGCATAGCAAAATCCCAGGCCAGGCCGTAGTTATGGTAACTCTGGCCTGCGACGGCTTTAGTTACTATGGGGCCTGGCGCTGTCCGTCCCTGGGCATAAAGGGCATTTGATTCGGCGAAGGTGCGCAGGCCCTGGGTTACAATGATCTGTACATTGGCAGGCATGGCGGCCTGCGCCTCTGTCCAGGCGGTGATGGCTGCATCGCGGAGTTTCGGGTGAAGGGTGTTCAGGTTGTTGAGTGATCTGTTATCCATGATATTAAAAGTTATTGTTGGCTATTAATGATTATTTGTCTTGTGGAGTTTCTTCGTGTTCCATTTTTAAAATGGTGAGGTAGGCGTCCGGCTTTATCCTGATGGAGCCTGTGAATGGCTGGTCTATCATCAGGATGATATAGAATACCAGGCCGATAAAGGCGCCCAGCAGGCCATTGACCAGCATATGGATACCGGCGCTTTCCACATCAACGAGGATGGCGAAAAACAGAATGATACCGGCGCCGGCAACCAGGGGTGCCCAGATGTCGGGCCATATTTTAAAAGACGCATTTAGCTGACGAAGGCTGCGGTAGGTCTCAAGCTCTGCCAATTGGCTGAACATTTGCACTGCTAAGGCATCATGGTTCATATCCATCTGTTCCAGTGCCGAAAAAACGGCGCTGAAAACGGCCCGGTCATTGCTGGTGGCTTCAACCATCTGTTCCATTTCCGGATATTCTTTATCAACCACATTATGGAGATAATGCTCGTATGCCACCCGCAGCTTTGCTACTTTTTGGGCTTGCGGGTATAACAGGATAGCGCGGTATAGCCCCCTGGCCAAACTACCCTCTCTTTCGGCATTATTTTGCGCCACGTTGTAGGATTCCCAAACCAGCAGGACAACGAAACCGAGGATGAGCCCGTAAAACCCACCAAGGACAACAAATATATAGCCCACAATCTCATTATGGCTGCGCAGGTACCTGATCCGGATCCGCTTCCTGAAAAAATAGGTTGCTGCAACGGCGGGCAGGGCAAAGGCCAGCACCGCGATCACGATGACAAGGCAGGAGGGAAGGGCGAGTAAATGGTACATGATAGTTTGGGTTTAATTGCATTTAGAAGCTTAGCTATTGGCCTGATCATAGGGCGGCATCCGGCTGAACCAGGATTTCCTGAACTCGGCCTGAGGCGGGTTAGCAGCAATCAGGTGCTCGTACCGTTGTTTACGGATGGTGCAGATGGCATTGTACAATTGTTCGCCATTTAGAGCGTTTGCCGAGGCGATGCTTAATTTGCCAATCTTGCCGTCTACCGCCAGCGTGCCGGGGCTCAGCAAATTCACCCCTGCCTGCAGGAATTTGGCGCCGGTGCCCGCGCCCATATTTACCGCGGCATCAAATAATTGGTTGGCCACTGCCTGGTCATTAATCAAATCAAGCGATCCTGTATCCCAAAAGTTTACCCGGTAAAATGCAAGTACATGGGCCTCCAGGGAGGTGTCGGCGGCAAGCGCTGCATTCAGGCTGGCCGGGTTCCCGCTCTTGATCTCATCAACAATCTTCCATCCCGGCCATTCCGGCCAAAAATGGCGGGCTACACCTCTCCAGGTCTCTCCGCCGTGGTCATTAGGGTGGTTGCTGTAACCGCCTTCGTTTTTCATTGTTATTTTAAATGCCTGTTCAAATGCTGCCATGATATTTGCGATGTTTAAAGCGTGAGGTTTATTTAGCACTACGTTAATTGTATAATGACGGATAGTCTTTAGCGGAAAGTGTTAAGTTCTAAGTCAAAAAACAATAAATCTAACCTTCAACTCCAGGCTTAGTACTATTAACTTAACATTAGTTGTTATCCGATCTGTTTTTTCAGGATGGCCTCGTAGCCTTCAACCAATACTTGCAGGCCTTCAGAGGTTTCCTGGGGCGAAAATGTGATCTCGATTTTGCCCCAGGCTGTTTTGTGTTTCTTTGAAAAAAGGCCCGAGCCGCTTTCGTCCTTCCCCGAAAAGTGCAGTTGCAGATCGCCCCCTATAACCTCCATTTCGAAATTTGCGCTCAATGTGGCCTTTTCGAGCTTTGACATCGAAAGCGGCGCCAAAGTGATGAGCGGAACTGATACATTGACCGGTTCGCTGTTCAAATGAGGGTAGCGGAGCGTTACCGTTCTGGGGATCATCGCTCCGTTACTTTCAGGCGCGGTATCGGCAACAAAATATTTATCTATCATGGCCGTGTTCTTGTCCATGAGCACCTCACTGGCATGCACAATGGCATCCTGGATGGCGTATACGAATGATTTGAAACTGATCATAGTAATTTAATTAAGGTGTTGTAAAAGGCTGCTGAAGTTAGGCCTGTCCTATTTTTTTCTTGACATCATTAAATTTTTCGATGGTTTGGCGTACCGCGTCCTTACTTTCAGATGCAAGGCCGATAGTAGCATCGCATGCCGGATTGGGGCAGCAGAATTGCCGACCGAGCAACAACTGGTCGGTGTTAAAGGGAATGCTTTCCTGGCAAACGGGGCAGGGTAAGCTTTGGGTAATGTTGGTCATTGGGTTATGAGGTTAATTTATTGGTTGTTGTCTGGGGAAGCGTGGATAGACCGGTTGTACATATCGATTATGGTGAGTACGCCGGAAGGAAGCGGCAAGGCCGAAGCATTGATGTTGACTGCTATTTTGCTTTTATTTTGCCTGCTCATTCCATTTTTCGCCCCGGAAGGATCGCCGCTGATCTTGCCGTATAGCTGCGCTTTTTTGTCGGTGATCTGATTGCCGGCCCCGGGGGTCCTATCGCCGTCCTTGCCGCCGGTTCCTGATATTTCCAGGTGAAAATCTATGGTAACCTTGTCAACGGCCAGGGAATTCAGCGGAATGATGGTGAGCAGGGGCAAATTGAAATAAGTGGTAACCGCCTGAACGGTGTTGTCTTGCTTATCGGGCGCCAGCAGGTGCCTGGTGAGCGCCATTTTGATCATGACCGGTTCATAGCCATCATCGGTCTGTTTAAAGCAATAATCTAATAAGAACCGGGTTTGACCCTGGGCCATGGTGACGTTGGCTTTTGAAACAGCCACCAAAGGAGCACTGATCAAAGACTCTATATCCAGCGCCCTGCTATAATCAGGATCGAATGTTTGGTTGGTGATATCGGGCATGATGATTTTTATATAATGGTAAAAGTTAAGTTAGCTTCCGCAGAAGCTAACTTATTTGACCATCCTTGAGGATGGCGTTGTGAATTGACCCTACTATTTGCCTCCTTTATCTTTATCCGCATCGGCGGGTGGAGTCGCGGCCGGCATTTGGATAGGTTCGATGGTTTTGGTAAAGGCGTTAATAATGGTGCTTACGCCTTGTGGCAGCGGCAACTGGCCGGCATGTACGGCAACCGTGTACTTTGCCGAATTGCTTTTTTGGTAGTGCGTGTCATGTGTCGACGAATCTTTTGAATCGTAACTTGCACTCCCCCGGATGGTAACGGATACGGGACCCCAGCCAATCTTGGCTTCAAAACTACCCTCACCTTTGCTCTCGGTAGATTTGGCTTCCGATGTCTCTTCGGCAAAACTGGATTTTACTTCCATTTCGAAGGTGATATCCACAGATTGCACGGCCAATGAGTTCAAAGGCACAATCGTCAGCATCGGCAGCGTAAACCGGGTGTCAACGCTTTGAATGGTGGTTGGGTCGGTCGCTGTGGCGCCGGGGGTAATAACACCCCTTGACAGCACCATCTCGATCAGAACGGGTTTGTAAGACGCTTTGTCCCCGTCGCCCTGTTTAGCAAAACAGGTGTCAAGCATGAATTTGGTTTGGGTGAGCGCCATCGCCGAGTTGGCATTTGCCGCAGCATTCAATGGACCGCCAATCAGCGCGTCCATAGGCAGGCCCGAGAACTCCTGGGCCATTGATAATAAATTTGATTCCATATGTTTGTTATTTGTTGTAAGCAAAATAACAGGATAACAATGAGGGGTTTCAGCGCATAAATACCCCTTTAAAAAACAGGTAGAAATACGGGGTATTTAAGTAATTGTACGTATGGCAGGCGGGGTTACATCACCTCTATCAATTGGTGCTTAACGGCATATAGCACCAGGCCGGCGGTATTGCGGCTTTGGGTTTTAAGGAGCAGGTTGTTGCGGTGACCCTCTACAGTGCGAATGCTTAAGAATAACTTTTGGGCAATTTCGGAGCTGGCATATTCTTTACAAATAAGCTCAAGCACCTCTCTTTCGCGGTTGGTGAGCTCAAAAGGAGAGGTACTGAAAACGTTTGTGGTTTTACTACGGCGGGCGGCGGTATTTTGGATAGCCACCAGTGTTTGCCGGTTAATATAAAAACCGGTATGATGAACGGTTTGTATCGCCGTAATCAATTCTTCCTTATCGCAATTTTTAAAAAGATAGGCGGAAGCGCCTGCCGAAACCATTTTGGCTATAAGCCTTTCCTGCGAATGTACAGACAGCACCATCACTTTTATTTGCGGGTACTGTTCCTGTAAAATCTGGTTAAGCTCGATGCCGTTCATGCCGGGCATATTCATATCCAGCAGCAGCACCTGGGGGAGTGAGGGGATGGTTTTTAAGATGGCGAGCAGGTCTGCTGCGCTTCCGGCATCGGCAACCAACTCAAAATTGGGTACGCTGTTGATAAGTACTGCCAGGCTTTGTCTGAAAATATTCTGATCGTCGACAATGGCTACCCTTATTTGTTCCATTTTTAAATATTATCTGTTTTAAGCCGGATGTTTATGTTAAATCCTGTGCGGCCTGGAAAATCATCCTCATAAGCTGCTCCGATAATGCCCAGCCTGCTTTCGATGTTTTGCCTGCCCATTCCTTTTTTTGTTTTGTCGGCAACTGCAATACCCCGCCCGTTGTCGTGGTAACTAATCAGCAGGTAATCGTCAGCTATATCAAACTTAATATTTACCAGGCTGGCATTGGCGTGTTTAAGGGTATTATTTAATAATTCTTCAAAAACCCGGTATAAGGACAGGGATACCTCCGCACCAAGCTGATCGGTTACCGGGTTGGCGTTATCGGTAATGTTTACCTGCAGTTTGCCGGTGGCGGTGATAAACTCGGTCAGGTCTTCTAAAGACCCCATAAAGCCATACAGTTCAAGGCCAGGCGGCGACAGGTTATGCGAGATATGCCTTACATCCTGTACAATTTTATCTATCTGATATTTACAGGTGCTTGAAAATTCGCCGCTGCCGGTTGTAGTCACATTATTAAACATTTCGATAGTGATGCGCAGGTTTGACAGGGCGGTACCAACGTCGTCATGCAAATCCTGGCCAATGCGCTTGCGCTCCGCTTCCTGCGATACGATGATGGTTTTTAACAGTTCCTGCTGGTGCGCAAGTTCTGCCTGTTGTAATTGGTGTTGCTTTTTTAACAGGTTGTTTTGGTTGCGGATAAAAATAAGCACAAAAGATACTACCAGCATGAACAGGCCGCCCATGCTAATCAGTAATAAAACGTAAATATTATCCTTCATTTTTTACCTGTAAAAAGCCAGCTGCCACCATAAGGTACATCAGTAGTACGAGGGTAGCATGGATACCTCCGAAAATGAAATAGAGATTGTCACTCGCTTTTTGAGTAATGAGATTTAAAAAAGCAAAATAAGCGAATGAGCTGGAAAAGTATATTAATAAACCGGTTACAATCCAGTTTACGGGGATAGTTACCCAAGGTGTTTTATTTTCCTGATTACTGTAATTTAAAAAATAATACATACACAAGCCAATTATAATTAGAGCAGAAATAGGCCTGGGATAAGAATTGTATTCATATATGTTTTGTATAAAAAGAAAATCAAGCACACTCAACAGAGGGAATAAAATAAATAAGGCCCAAATTATCCAGGAGACTCCGGATTTGTTTATGGACAATTGAAAGAATCTGAGTATAAATAAATATTCTGCAATGGTATAAAAGTGCAGTAACGGCAAATTATTGATGTTATGCAACCCCATTATTCGCTCAATAACATCTGTTACACCTGCAAATAGCAGGTATAACAGCATTGTTTTTGAGGGTTGGTTTTTGTAAACAGTTTTTATTAAACCGGTACCTATGGGTATCAAAACAGTTGCCGGCACTATAACCGTAACGTATATATGATTCATTTACAAATGATGTAACTAAGAAACAGGTACATACAATTCACTTTGTTGATCGCAATATTTAGGGCAGGGTGATGTAAAATCATAAACATTGGTATCGTTCGGATCGGGATTGCTGGCATCCTTATGCACTGCATCAGTATACGGTGCCGAATGGTTAACCTTTAAAACAGGTACAATAAGGCCGCGCATATCGTCGGGTGTTGCCGAGGTAGGCATTGTTTCGCCGGCTATCCCGAAATACACCCTGATGCCAACCAGCGTGTCTTCATTATAGTAGTTTTTACATTCCTCTTGTATTGCTGTAATATCTGCAAAGGAGATATAAAGAGCCCGCGGAATGGATTCCGGATTTTTTTTAAAGCCAGGTATTTGCAGCATGGCATTTAGCCACCTGTCGATACGGATTTTGGCAAGCTCAAGGCTGATGGTTGTTTTTGAGGGATCTTTTTTGGGTTCAGTTTTATGTGTCATGGTACTTAGGTTGAAATTGTTATAATTATTTAATAAGCAATAATTTTAGGTAATAAATGAAACGCTTTCATATGCCAGCCGGTTGAGTTATAACATTCGGGAGCTATGCTAAATTAATATATATATTCAATAATTATAAGGCGAGTGAATATTAAAATACCGTGCTTCCCGGTTGTTGGTATTCCTCGGCGTCTGCCTCCCTTCGGTCGAGTTGTTTTCAACAAACTGTAGCCGCAATAATCAAAGTCCTCTTTGCCCGTAATAAAAGACCGGTACCCTTTCGGTATGGTTACTAACAGGTAATTATTTCGCAAAATATCTGCATTAGCGCAAAACCAGGCAACGTAGGTAAATATATTGTGCGCAGCTTTTCTTTTGGCAGGCACGGCGCTTTGTTTGATTGTTTTTTACAACCTGTGTGATGCAGGGCGCGTTTGGTTAAAATATGTTAAACACAATCCACGAAAGCTGCCGCCCGGTTATATTTGTAAGGAGCTCATTAATAAAGTTCTAAGTCTTGAGTCGGAAGCCCTAAGTACAAAGTTCAAAAGGATGCCTTTCAACTCAGAACTTTCAACTCAAGACTTATGACTTAGAACTTACTACCACCACCTATGCGACACCTGCTTATCATATTTTTTATTTGCACCGGTCTTGCGGGCTACGGGCAAAAAATAAACGGTATAATAACCGATAAGGCAACCGGCCTGCGTATTAGCGGCGCGCTGGTAAGCACCGGAAGTTCGGCCGCTATAAGTGATATGGCAGGCATTTTTAGCATTAAAGTAGCCAGGGCAGGGGATACCTTGAGGGTAAAGATGCAAGGTTACAAGCTGTATGCGTTACCAGTTGACCCATCAAAAAACACAGACATTATTGTACAGTTGGAGCAAGCCACTATCCAGCTGCAGCAGGTAAACATCAGTGCCCGGCGCGATAGGGTTAAAGATTCCATCAGTAACCGCATTCAGTTTGCCCGGGATTTTAACAGCCATCCGCCAAAGTTTTCGGATATCATCAGGCCGGGCGCATCTGTCGGGCCCATACCCATGGCTGGCGTTTCCATTGTGCCCAGCCAGTTTATTGCCCTGCTTACCTACAAACACAGCAATGCCTACAGGTTTAAACAGGCGCTCATCCGCGACGAGGAGGGCAAATATGTTGATAGCCGCTTTAGCGACGAGCGGGTGGCCCAGCTCACCGGCCTGCAATCCGATTCGTTATACCATTTCATCAACCAGTACCGGCCTGCAGCTGCACAGGTACGCAACATGAGCGACTATGATATTTTTACCTACATCAAAAAAAGCGCTGCAAAATTCAGGAAACCACACCGGGATGATGTAAAGGAGGCGGAGTTTTAGCACGAAATACAATAAAGGGCTCGGTGGTATCCGAAAGGTGCGTAGCAGGTACCCGAAAGGTGTGTAGCAAGTACCCGAAAGGTGTCACGAGGGGATGGCAAGGGGGCAGAAACGGCGTAATCTGAATGTAAAACTCAAAACGCCACTTGACATGTGGTTTGAATTTTGTAATTTTGATTATGACTACCGAAACACTTGAAGATTTTTACAAAAACAAATTCGACTGGCTGCCCAATAACCTGCAGCAAAACATCGGTCATTTTAATGTTTTTAAAATTGAGGATTGTATTGGCCCCAATGCCAAACCGGTTACCTACAGCCGCCGAAGCTTTTACAAAATAAGCCTAATGCGGGGCGAAAACATTATCCATTATGCTGATAAAAGCATTACGCTGTCGGGTACTTCGCTCATGTTTTTTAGCCCACTTGTGCCCTATACGTTTGAGCACATGAGCGACGACCGCACGGGCTTTTTCTGCATTTTTACCGAGGAATTTTTTGTGGAGCGGTTTCGCAATGGTTTGAGCGAACTGCCCATGTTCGGGCTTAACGCCAAGCCGGTATATCAGCTTGATCGTACACAGGATGAATACGTTACAGGCCTGTTCCGTAAAATGACGGATGAGATTGCTTCTGATTACGCTTTCAAGTATGAGCTCATCCGCAATTATGTTACCGAATTGTGCTACTATGCATTAAAAACCCAACCATCCGAAAATGTTTATAAACACGCCGATGCCAAATCGCGCATAACATCGGTGTTTACCGAGCTGCTGGAAAGGCAGTTCCCGATAGAAACGCCTTCGCAGCGCTTTGCCCTGCGGTCGGCCAATGATTTCGCGCAACGATTATCGGTACACGTAAACCACCTCAACCGCGCCATCCGCGAAACCACCGGCAAAACCACCACCGACCACATCGCCGACCGCCTCCTGAGCGAAGCCAAGTCCCTCCTGCGCCATACGGATTGGAATATCTCTGAAATAGGCTACTGTCTGGGTTTTGAGGAACCAACGCATTTCAATAACTTTTTCAAAAAACAAACCCAGGTTACGCCATCACGGTTCAGAAATGTTTGAATTTCGTAATAATTGGTTTGAATAGCGTAATCACTCCCTTTTGCTGTCATATTACCTTTGTTTTATCAAAAACAAACACACTATGGACAACAAAAAAGTATGGTTTATCACTGGCGCCTCCAAAGGTTTCGGGCTCAGTTTAGTAAAACAATTACTGGATGCTGGCCAGCTTGTTGCTGCCACTTCCAGGAACCGGCAGGAGCTTGTAGCTGCCGTTGGTTCAAACAGTGCTGATTTTTTACCCTTACAGGTTGATCTGGTTAACGGGAGCAGCGTATCCCTGGCACTGCAGCATGCCTATGAAACATTTGGCCGGATAGATGTGGTTATCAACAATGCCGGCTATGGCATTGGCGGTGCTATTGAGGAACTTACCGACGCCGAAACCCGCTCGGCCTTTGATGTAAATGTATTTGCTACCCTTAACGTAATCAGGTTTGTGATGCCTTACCTGCGTAAACAGCGCTCGGGGCATATTATAAATATCGCTTCTATAGCAGGTATTACAGGAGGCACAGGGTGGGCGGTATACGCAGCGGCCAAATCGGCAGTAATTGGCCTGTCGGAAGTATTGGCTCTGGATGTTAAGTCGTTGGGTATCAAGGTTACGGTAGTAGCTCCGGGGGCGTTCCGCACCAGCTTCCTTACCGCCGATTCGTTAACAGTTACCCAAAATCCTATTGCCGAATATGAAGATGTAAGGCACTCGCACTGCAAATACCTGAGCATGAATGGCCAGCAGGCAGGCGATCCTGAAAAAGCGGCTGCAAGCATCATCAACGTGGTTTATGAAGAAAATCCGCCGCTCCGTTTGCTGTTGGGTGGCGACGCATATAACCGCGCTCTCACTAAACTGGACGGCTTGTATAAGGAAATTCACGAATGGGAAAACACTACCTGCGCCACTGATTTTTAAGTGTTTACACGTGCCTAAAAACAATAACGATGGAAAATATTAAAAACAAAGTTATAGTGATAACCGGCGCCAGCAGCGGGATTGGTGCCGTTGCTGCCCAAAAGTTGGCCGCGCTTGGTGCCAAAGTTGTATTGGCCGCCCGCCGGGAAGACCAGCTAAAGACCATAGTTGCCGAAATAGGCGACAATGCCATCTATATACCAACTGATGTAAGCAAACGCACCGATCTGGATAACCTTATCCAACAGGCTATCGACAAGTTTGGCCACGTAGATGTTTTATGGAACAATGCCGGCATTATGCCCATATCCTTTTTTGAGGAAGGCCTGGTTGATGAGTGGGACCGGATGATCGACATCAATATTAAAGGGGTGCTATATGGCATTAATGCTGTGTTGCCACACATGCTGCAACGCGGGCAGGGCCATATCCTGGCAACCTCGTCCGTTGGCGGTATCAAAACATCTCCTGGTATTGGTGTGTACTCCGCAACTAAATTCGCGGTAAAGGCCATTATGGAAACCCTACGCGAAGAAGTGGCACAAACCATTAAGGTAACCACTATTTTCCCGGGCGCAACGCAATCCGAACTGGGGCATGATATTACCAGCCCAAAGATAAAAGCCCTGTACGGCAACCTTAAAAACATGCCTAAAATGGACGAAGACGCTATAGCAGATGCAGTAATTTACGCCATCAGCCAACCCGGCAATGTATCTGTCAACGAACTGGTGATTAGGCCCCTTGGACAAACAAGATAATTAACACAAATAATTAACCGGTGAAATCATTTAACACTCAGTGAAATCACCCAATAAATCAAAACAATCATGAGCAATCAAAATATATGGTTTGTAACCGGCGCCTCAAAAGGGCTGGGACTTACCCTTGTAAAAAAGCTATTAAGCCAAGGCTATAAAGTGGCCGCCACATCAAGAAACATCAGCGACCTTGAAAACGCCGTAGGCGTAACCAGCGATGCGTTTTTACCCCTTGCGGTTAACATCAAAAGCGAAGAAAGCGTACAGCAGGCTATCGAAAAAACCATCAGCACTTTTGGCAAAATAGATGTGGTAGTTAACAATGCAGGCTACGGCATGCTGGGCGGCCTGGAAGAAACAACCGACCAGGAGGCCCGCGACAACTTTGATGTAAACGTGTTCGGGTCATTAAACATCATCCGCAAAGTATTGCCTTACCTGCGCGAGCAAAGGTCAGGTCACATTATCAATATTTCTTCGATAGGCGGCTTTGTTGGCGGTTATCCGGGTTTTGGAATTTACTGCGCTACTAAATTCGCAGTCAATGGTTTTTCTGAAGCATTGGATGCCGAGGTAAAACCATTTGGCATCAAAGTAACCATTGTGGAGCCGGGATACTTCCGTACCAACTTCCTTTCAGAAGGATCGCTGATTGTCCCTAAAAACCCGATTGATGCTTACCAAAATGTACGCGACTCGCAAAACCTGCACCAAAATCAGATGGACCAGCAACAAGCCGGTGATCCTGAAAAAGCAGCGGCTGCGATGATAAAAATTGCAAACCAACCCGATGCCCCATTGAATTTATTTTTAGGTGAGGACGCCTACCAGCTGGCTCACCAAAAAATAGCATCGGTACAAAAAGATTTGGAAACATGGAAAGAATTAACAACCTCAACTGGTTTTTAACAATGAAAAATAATGAGCATATAGGCGTTTGGGTAACCAAAGACGGTTATATACGCCATGAATTTTTACCAAACGGCCGTTACGATGAAGCGCGCGGCGATATAAAAAGCGCTTATACCGGTTACTATAACAGGTTAGGCAACCACGTTGAATACCTGGATGATACCGGCTTTGTAGCCGAAGGTGATTTTAAAGACGGCGTCTTTTATCACGCAGGTATGGTGTTATATAAAGAGAGCGCCTGAATTACAAATTTCGTAATTCTGCTTATTGGCCATAAAAAAGCTTGCTTATAAAAGCAGGCTTTTTTTACCTTTATAAAAATCTAATACCTATAGAATATGAGTTTTAAAGACCAGATAACTTCGATATTTGTGCCCGAAAGCCAGATTGGCTTTGGGTTTCAGACAGAAGAAGTACACCAGCGCGAATACCTCAGCGATGGCGAAATGAAACCATGGGATGGCGAAGTAAACGAAGTATACTCGCCAATTGGTTTTTTTGATGCCGACGGAAATTTTACCCGCAAGCTAATTGGAACCTACCCTGTTTGTACCGAAAAGGAAGCATTTGAATCGTTGGATGCCGCGATTGCAGCCTATGACAATGGCCGTGGCGAGTGGCCTACCATGAGCATTGCCGACCGTATTAAATGCATGGAGCGCTTTATTTATAAGATGAGCGAGCAGCGTAGCCTGGTTGTAAAACTGCTGATGTGGGAGATAGGTAAATCCTACGGCGATTCGGCCAAAGAGTTTGACCGCACCATCGAGTACATTAATGCAACCATCGATGCGCTTAAAGATATCGACCGCCAATCGTCGCGGTTTGAAATGGCCGAGGGGTTGATTGCCCAGATCCGCCGCTCTCCGTTGGGTGTGGTGCTATGTATGGGGCCGTTTAATTATCCTTTGAATGAAACTTTCACCACATTAATACCCGCTCTTATTATGGGCAATACCATACTTTTTAAACCACCAAAGCATGGTACACTTTTACATTACCCACTGTTACGGGCTTTCCAGGAGTCGTTCCCTAAGGGCGTAGTGAATACCATTTATGGCCGTGGTTCCGTGGTAACACCCGGGTTGATGGCTTCGGGCAAAGTAAATGTGCTGGCCTTTATCGGATCAAGCAAGGTAGCCAATGACCTTAAAAAACGGCACCCCAAAATAAATCGTTTGCGTGCGGTATTAAGTTTGGATGCTAAAAACGCCGCTATCGTAACCAAAAATGCCGACTTGCAATTAGCTGTTAACGAGTGTATTTTGGGTGCGCTATCGTTCAACGGACAGCGGTGTACGGCCATAAAAATGATTTTTGTTCAAAAAGATGTAGCCGACGAGTTTTTGAAACTATTGAGCGAAGCCGTTGCTAAATTGCCGTTTGGCTTGCCCTGGGATAAAGACGTAAAACTTACGCCTTTGCCCGAGCCGCATAAGCCAGCTTACCTTACCGATATTGTTGAAGATGCTATCGCCAATGGTGCAAAAGTAATTAACGAAAACGGCGGCGAAACGGTGGCCTCATTCTTTTACCCTGCCATCGTATACCCGGTTAATGAAAAAATGAAACTGTACCGCGAAGAGCAGTTTGGCCCGGTAATTCCGGTTGTTCCGTTTGAATCAATAGAAGAGCCTATTGAGTACCAGATTGATTCGCCGCATGGCATGCAGGTGAGTATATTTAGTAACGATGCCAAAGAGATCTCCTCGCTGATAGATCCGTTTGTGAACCTGGTAAGCCGGGTAAATATCAATAGCCAGTGCCAGCGCGGGCCGGATGTATTCCCTTTCACCGGTCGTAAAGATAGTGCCGAGGGCACCCTTTCGGTACATGACGCGTTAAGGGCTTTCTCCATCCGTTCGTTAGTGGCTACCAAAATGAACGATGTGAACAAACAGATCATTAATGACATTGTAAACGACAACGAATCTAATTTCCTGAGCACGAAGTTTATATTGTAAGCGAAGCCCCCTAACCCCCTGAAGGGGGAACAACAGCGGACAAGCAAAAAACAGAAAGGCCTGGTGCGAAACGCCAGGCCTTTCTGCTAATCAAAAAGCTCCCCCTTCATGGGGTTAGGGGGCTGGGGCTTCGCTTCTTTTAGATTAATCATTTCCACCAACACTAAATTTGGCACCCAGCTTAAAAAAGCGATAATGATATAATTATTATCGAAGTTTACGCCGTTGCCAAAAACGTGGAAAAGCAGGATATAAAAGCGCAAGGTTACTGCCCCCAAAGCAAGGCCGTAGCTGCGTCGCATCATTTTAACGTGCTCGTTTACATTGCCTTTTTTTATCAGCGTGAAAGCCAATATGGTTGATAATACCCAAAGCGTATTTTGTACCAGGAACGATATAAAAACGCCTGTGCCCCGGCCAACAAACAGGGTCATCACGTAGGCCCCGGGCGCGGCTATAAACAATACGCCAATGATATATATTTTCCCTAATACCTTATGTAGCCGCCGGTTGGTATATACTGTTTTTGAAAACTGGAAAAAGCCAACCAGTAACATAATGCTGCTGGCAAAAATATGGCAATAAAATGCCGGCATGTACCAGCCTGTTTTAATAGCTGCCTGTTTAAAACCCAAAAAGAAAGCATGATTATGCGCAAAACTCTCATAAAAGGTACCCAGGCTTAAAATGGCTATCCATATAAAAGCAAAGTATCTTAATAGCCTTGCGGTAATACTCATCTGGCAGTTAAAGCATTAATCTTTTTTATGTTTAATGGCTTTTCGTTTAGCTTGTTGTTAATAAATGCGATGTTGTATTTATCGATAACAGTAAGCGAATCATCAACATTTGCATTCTTTGTTGTATCGGCCGACTGGAAGCGGTACTCGAAAACATCGTTCCATTTTGGATTTTTGAACCTGTATTTATAAGAAGCGAAAATCTCATTTTTCATGTATTGCAGCATGGATTTATTTACATGATCAATGGTCGTCTCCTTTGATGATTCTCCGTACGGCCCTACTCTTATCGTGTAACAGCCATGAAGGTACGAATCATCCAGCTTAATAAATTGCGTAGGGAACAGCCTGCTCGATTTTAAGGCGACCAGTTTGCCGCTTTTAAGTTGCAAGTAGTAATAATACGGCCCTTCCACTATGGCCTCATTTCCGCCCAACAGAGATTGTTCGAGGTTAGACGTCGTCTTAAACTCGAAGAGTGAATCGTTGATTGCTTTAGTTGAACTTTCATTGCAAGTTTTAGAAAGCGAAGCATATCCCTCTCCCTCGCCTAAGTCGATACCTGCGCTAAAGCCTGATATCCGGTTGTGTTTTTTATCAACTACCAAAACATTTTTACTGGTGTAAAGGCCGCCCCGTCCGCCCAAATAGTCATTTACAATGGTATAATAAGCACTTTGAAGCCAGTTGTCGTCATCGCCTTTTTTATCGGTATCAAATGCAATATCTATTGACCGGCTGCCTCCTTCCTCTTCATCGCTATTTGCAGGCCCCTTCCTTAACGGATTCGGAAAATCGATAACCTTTGGCAGTATCTGAAGGTCGGCAAGGTACGATGGTGAAATTACCAGCGATGTGTTATAATCGCGTGAATTATATTCCATTACATTTTTTGAGCTTTTGTCAGATAGTGTGTACGAATCGCCGAAGGTTTTTATTTGCGGCACAATATCGGCTATTTTAAAATCGGCTATTTTATCTGATAGCGTGGTATCCGCCTTCAGGTAAAAATAATCCTCTCCATTTTTTAAAACTGCTAAATTCTCTCCTGTTTTCAGGGGATATACTTCATCATAAATTGCAGGCACAGTTAGTTTACCATATAAGTTATAAAAACCCTTTTTATCGTCCTTTTCAACCTCGATCAGGCCGTCGATGGTACCACTAATGTTATGTATCAGATCATATTCGGCAGGAATTATCTCTTTTAGTCCCGGGTCAACAAGACCCATTTTGTAGTCGGCATCTTCGGATTTTCTGTCACTATCATATAAAAGGCCATTAGGCAATTTGCCCTTTATCACATAGTAAAAGGTTTTGCTATTAACATGATCAAACCATATTACACTATCGTACTTCGTTTTTAACTTTTCGGCCGTTTTGAAGGCGGCAAGTGTAATAGCACTATAAATATCTTTTTCGGGCGTAATTTTGTTATATACTTTTGCCTGGTAGGTCACATAATCCTTCACAAAGCCAAGCGCATTTACCTGGGTTATTTTGTAGTTTTTGTCATCCATTTTATGGATGGTAAACGTTAAGGTCGATTTTTCTTCCGGCAGATTAGCATTCTTAAAAGTGGCAGCTATCGTTGCAGTAGCAAACTCGGGATTTGTCAATTTTATCAGGGCATCTTCGGTATTTAAACTCACCGTAAAAATGGGCTTCTCCTTACCGCCGGTATTGGTTTTATTGGTAAGTACGCTTAACAATACCCTTACCAGTTTACTTTTTTGATTGTCTTCAAAATAAGCGCTGGCCGAATCAATGTTGCCGGCTTTTATTTGCGCGTTAAAAGCATTCAAAAACTGCGTTATTTCGCCCTTCTCGGGTTTGCTCAGGTATTTGCCCCGGATAAATAAAAAGCTGCAAATCAGCAGCACAACAATCGCAATTATGATCAGAATAGGTTTGGTTTTCATGATACCAATATAGATATTTTAATCTGATGCTAAAATATTTGTTAATCGGGCAGATTTAACTACGGAACGCCCTTTTAGATAATGTTAAACTAAACTATCAATAAAATCTATAGAGTATAGATTTTTAGAATGGAAGGCTGACTTTTAAATCAGTATATTTGCATAAATAATAATAAAAAGACACTTATGTTAACGATAGGACAAAAATTCCCCCAGTTTTCTAAAACGGCCGTAGTTAGCCTTGAAAAAGGTAAAGAGTTTGAAACACTTACTTCTGAGTATTTGGTGAATGACGATAACGTTTGGACAGTAATGTTCTGGTGGCCAAAAGATTTCACTTTTGTATGCCCAACTGAAATTGCTGAGTTCAATAAAAACTATGGCGAGTTCCGCGACCGCGAAACCCGTTTAATTGGTGCTTCTACCGATTCGGAATTTGTACACGCTGCCTGGAGACGCGATCATGACGACCTGCGCGATTTAAAATTCCCGATGCTTGCCGATACTTCAAAATCATTGGCCGAAGACTTGGGCATATTAGAGCCAACCGAAAAAATCGCTTACCGTGCTACCTTCATCATCGATCCTACCGGCATTATCCGTTGGGTATCTGTTAACGATTTAAGCGTAGGCCGTAACGTTAAAGAAGTTTTACGTGTACTGGATGGTTTACAAACCGACGAACTTTGCCCATGTAACTGGGAAAAAGGCCAGGAAACACTTACTGTTTAATTCCCCCTACAACATATGTTCCCCGTACAGTTAATTATTGTGCGGGGATTTTTTATAGGCTGAAAGAAGCTGAAAGCTTAAGCGTAAAGCCTAAAGCTAAAATTGACCGTCAAAAAACAGACCGTCATTGCGAGGTACGAAGCAATCCTGAACTATGTGGGACTTAGCATGTTGGGGATTGCTTCGTACCTCGCAATGACGACACGGATTAAATTCGCTTTAAAGCTTTAAGCCCCGGCTTTTTACTTTAAGCATAAAACAAACACCATGAACGAAAGTACCGAAGTGATCCAGGAAATACTGGAAAGTATAGGATTAGATAAAGATTACCGGACCACCAGCCTTACCCTGTTAGAAAAAGGAGAATCGCGCTATTTACGTGATTTGAAGCTGAATTTTACCAGCACACTTACATCGGCCCATTTAACGGCTAAAGAATGCGCCTTATTGGGCTTAAGCATTGCGGTTAATAACAACAACACGCCGCTTACCAGCTACTTTACCAAATACGCCGAAATACAGGAAGCTACCGCTGCCGAAATTGGCGAGGCTGTGGGCTGCGCCTCATTGTTGGCCTCAAACAATGTATTTTACAGGTTTAGGCATTTTACGCAAAAGGAAAAATACACCCAGATTCCGGCCCGCATCCGCATGCAGCTGATGATGAAGCCGGTTACCGGGAAAGAGTTTTTTGAGCTGATGAGCCTGGCGGTTTCGGCTGTAAATGGTTGCGAAATGTGCGTAAATGCTCATGAAGATTCGCTGATAAAATTAGCAACTACCGAGGAGCGCATTTTTGATGCTGTACGTATAGCATCGTTGGTTACCGCTACCGGCAAGGTTATTTTTTAGCCATCAACAATATATGAGCATAAAAAAAGCATGAGATTTAAAAATTTCATGCTTTTTTCATAAATAACAGTTTATTACTTAATAAAATTTGCGTTTGTTAATTAAAAACTTCTAAATTTATGCCTAAGATTAAACAAACCTCGATTACACTTATTTTTTATTGAAAATCAATTGTATCTCGGGGAGAGTTATTAAATTTTAATTGTTAATTTTTTTTGGGGAAAGCCGTTCCAGGTAATAGTGGAACGGCTTTTATCGTATCAGATTAATGCGCGTCTACCGGCATTTTGGCGTTTGATTTCTTGAATGGCTGCAGATATAGCAACGGGATTGAAAATAACATTACCAGGCCCGATATCCAGTAAGCATCATCATAGGTTAATAACAATACCTGCTTGGTCAAAGCCCCTTCAATAGCGCCATAAGCCATACGTGTAGCATCAATTAACGAGTGCCCTTTGGACATAAAGTTGTGTAACGAGGCATTAAACCGCTCAATAAATGCCGGGTTGGTTGCCGTAATATTTGTTAACAGGTTGTTACGGTGTACGCCCTGGCGCACGTGTATAATGGTAGTTAGTGTAGCGATACCAAAAGAACCGCCCAGTTGACGCATCATGTTGTTTAAGCCTGTGCCCTGTCCTACCTCGGGCCCTTTCAGGTCGGCAATAGCCAGGGTAGTTAAGGGTACAAATAACAAGGCCATACCTACGCCCCTGATCATTAATGGCAAAAAGAAATTAGATGGGCCCATTGCCATTGTGGAGTTGCTGAGCATTGTGGTAAATACAAAGAACAGGAACATACCGGCGGTAGCCATAAACTGTGCCGGAATACCCTTATTGAGCATTTTACCAATAAAGGGCATCATTACAATGGTACACAACCCACCGGGGAAAAGAATTTCGCCTGTTTGCTGCGCTGTAAAACCTAACAAATTCTGACAAAATACCGGGAACACGAACACAGAGCCATATAACCCAAACCCAAGCACAAAAGATGTAAACATCCCAACCGCAAAGCTTCGGTGCCTTAATATTGCAAAATTTACTATCGGGTAGTTGATACTCATCTCGCGCCATATAAACAGGATCAACCCTAATATTGCAGTGATTGTTAATACCGTAATGTAGGGTGTTGCAAACCAGTCTTCCGATTCACCTTTCTCCAAAATCGTTTGCAAGCTACCTACGGCTATGGCCAGTAAGCCAATACCCCACCAGTCAACGGGTTTCCCTTTTTCGTCTTTAGGCGTTTCGCGTACAAAGGTGTAGGCAAAAAACGCTGCCAGGGCACCAACCGGGATATTTACGTAAAATATCCACCTCCACGAAGAGTGGTCGGTAATATAACCACCAATGGTAGGCCCTACAGTTGGCCCAACTACCGCACCTAAACCAAACAGCGCCGTAGCTGTACCTATTTGCTCACGTGGCCATGTTTCAATTAATATGGCCTGTGATGTTGATATTAACCCGCCACCCGCAATACCTTGCAATATCCGGAACATAACCAGCTCATTAAGGTTTGTAGCATTACCGCATAAAAACGAGGCAACAGTAAACACTATGATAGAGGTTATGAAATAGTTCTTTCGCCCGAACCTGCTTCCCAGCCATCCCGACATAGGGAGCACAATTACGTTTGCTACAGCGTAACCCGTAACTACCCAGGCAATATCTTCAAGGGTAGCACCAAGGTTACCCTGTATATCGGGCAGGGATACGTTCACAATCGTGGTATCAATAAGCTCCAGCAATGAAGCTATGATAACCGTGATGGTGATGATCCATTTTTTAAAGCCTGTTTCAGCCATTTTATTCTCCTTTAATTACAGAAACTTTTACGCTCATACCTGGGCGCAATTTGTCAAGTACGTCTTTTGAGGCGTTTAATTTAATTTTAACAGGTACACGTTGTACTACTTTTACAAAGTTACCGGTAGCATTATCTGGCGGCAGTAATGAAAATTTGGCGCCGGTTGCCGGGCTAAAGTTGTAAACTGTACCTTCTACTTTCATATCAGGGTAGGCATCAACCTCAACATCAACCTTCTGGCCGTTTTTCATATCATTCAGCTGTGTTTCTTTAAAGTTGGCAGTTATAAATAAACTGTTATCATTTACAATGCTAAACAAGGTTTGCCCTGCCTGTACCAACTGGCCTAGCTGTACGCTTTTTTTGGCGGCTAATCCGCTCGATGGCGCCTTTATGGTGGTATAGCTTAACTGCAGTTTGGCATAGTCAATATCAACTTGTTTTTGGGTTACGCCGGTGTTGGTAACTTTTAACTGGCTGCGGGTGGTGCCAATTTGCTCAACCGCTGCTTTGTATTGGTCTTGAGATGCCCTAAGGTTAGCTTTTGCCACATCCAGATCGGCCTTGGCCTGGTCAAATTGTTGCTGTGTTACCGATCCATCCTTTATCAGGTTGGCATAACGTGCATAATCTTTCTGCACTTTATCTAAACGGGCCGCATTTGATTCAACCTGCGCCCTTGCACTTGATGAATTTGCCTGCGTAGCATAAATCTGCGATTGGTTAACATTGATGCCCGCACTTGCGCCAACCTGTGCTGCCTGTGCCTGCTCTAATTTTATTTTGTAATCGTGGTCGTCTATTTTTACCAAAGTTTGGCCAGCAGTAACGTGGCTGTTTTCTTCAAAATAAATAGAATCAACGTATCCGCCTACGCGGGCTACTACCGGGCTTATATCGCCATCAATCTGGGCGTCATCTGTATCGATGTGTTTGCCGTAGTATATGTATTCTTTGATACCGAAAATGATACCACCAACAAGCAATACACCTAATATGATAGGGATAACTTTATTTGGTTTCTTTTTTGGTTCCTGTTCCTGAGTTTCTTGTGCCTGTGCCATCTTATTATCTGGTTTAAGTATTATTTGTTGTTAATTTTTCCTGTTGATTTTAGTAAAGTATAGTAAGCCAGGCCTGCATCGGCTTTAGCCAGTTCAAGGTTTATCTGCGCCTGGTAAAGCAATGTTTCGGCATCGGCCCTATCGGTAGCTGATGCTATATTACTTTTGTATTTTGATTCGAGGATCTTATTATTTTCGCCCGCTTGCTCAATCGAAGTTTGTAAAAGCTTAATTTTATCCAAAGCCATTGTCCAGTTTTGGTAATTCTGGTTCACTTCGTTTTTAATGCGGTCAACCGTAATGCTTTTGTTTATGGTTACCTGCTCGCGCTGAATTTTAGCCTCGGTAACCTTGTTTTTGTTTGTCCACAGGTTGCCAAAGTTCCAGGAAAGGGTTAAGCCAACTGATATTGGAGTAATAAACTGCCCGCTTTTAGGAATCGGGTTCGAGTTTACATCAACATAATAGGCGCTTCCTGATGCCGCTAAAGTTGGCAATGTGTTGGCCTTTATGTTTTTGATGCTGGTTTCGGCAACTTTGCCATGCAAGTCTGCCTGCTGCAATTCAACACGGCTTACATAAGCCGAATCAAGGTAGTTGCTTAAAGGAGCAACAGGCCTGTCAGCCTCGGTTATCTGATCTATATTAAGCTGGGTACCTTCGGGCAAGCCTAACAAAACATTCAGGCTATAGTTGATGATACGGCGATTGGTTTCCAGGTCGATGCCATTCAGCTCGACATTTGAGCGTTGCAGCTGAAACCGTAACACATCATTTTTGGTAACCAAGCCCTGCTCAAAAAACCTTTGCGATTGTTTGATCTGCGCATCAATAGTAGTTAAATTTTGCGCTACTACTTTTTTGCTTTGCAATACTTTATATAGGTTATAGTATGAGTTGATGATATCGTAGGTGATCTGGTCTTTATCATTAACCACGTCCAAACGGGCAACCTGTGTAAGTAAATCTGTCGATTCGCGGGCATATTTGTATTTGCCACCGGCATAAAGCACTTCGCTTAACGATAGTATGCCTAAGTAAGCATCGGCCCTGTTGGGTAAATTAAAGCTGCTTTCGCCAAGCGAAAGCTTATTGGCAGGTATTTCGGCATGGTTGTAACCGTAGCTCACTTTACCGGTTGGCAAAGCCTGGTCTTTAGCCTGGTTGTATTGCGATACCGCCTGGTCAATTTTGGCCTGCGATAATTTTAATACCTTGCTGTTATCAAGGCCCAGCTTAATGGCCTCGTCTAAAGTGATAGTGCGGTCCTGGGCAGCAGCTGTTCCTGCAAACAGCAAACCTGATACCGCCAGGGCGGTACCATACCTCCAAAACGCGCTAACTGTATGTTTCAACAGTTTAAGGTGGTTGGTTTTATTATTTTGAGTTGTCATGTTCATTTACTAAATAAGCTTTTAAAAGTCTTTTCATATATGCTTTAATCCTGGGCTTCAGCTCTTCTTCCATAAATTTTTCATCGCGAACATCATGGCCTAATATCAGGGATGATAACTGCGGCATATTGATGACGTAATTTTTGGTGCCGAATATGGTTGCTATCACCATCGGAACATCAATGTCTTTATAAAAGCTGCCATTATTAACGCCCTCTTCAATTATCTTCCTGATCTCGACAACATTTACCATCAATATTTCGATGATCTTATCGGTAAGCCCCCAGCGTTTGTTCATCGATATTTCGCGGCTGATGAGCTTTTGAAAGCAGTTGTTCACAATAATGCGCTCTACATAATTGTCAATACATTTATCAAGCTTGCACCACGCGGTCATGCTGTCGTCATTACCTATATTTTGAAGCAGTGTGCGGAACGACGAGATCTTACGCTCAAAGATTGCCAGGAAAAGACCTTCCTTTGAACCGAAATAGTAATTGAGCATAGCCATATTCACACCGGCCTCGCCCGAAATTGTCCGGGTAGAAGCCCCATCAAATCCATAGTCGGCAAACACGCGTTCGGCGACGTCAAGAATGTGGTCTTTTTTGTCTATTTTATCTTTGTCCATTGTTTTAACGGCACAAAATTAATCAAACGATTGATTAGTCAAAGAAGGTTAGGGCTAAATTGTTAATCGATTGATTAATGATTACTATCGAATGACAAAATTGTTTTTAAAGTAGTTAAAAATTTTGAAAGTGGCAATTATATGTTTAAACTGTTATGTGTTTAGCAATCGCCTAAGTAAGGGATTGACTAATTGGGGGTATTTATAAAAACAAATTCTAAATTAGAGAATATTAATCTTCGGTCAACAAATAAAACCGTCAAATATCAAAGATGCCCAATCATGAATTGCATTAATAAAATAAATCCCGAGTGGGTGCCGTCAGCTTATAAAGCGACAGCATTAAGCAATTCCCCAACAATTAAGGGCTATACCACGCCAAAGCAGTCATCAATAAAGCCCCTGGTAAGACGCACACCTGAACATTTAAAAAAGAAAACCAGCAGCAAATAACTTATTGCCTTATATCTGCGAATAAGTTGTTGGCGTTAGCAGCGTTGATGTTATTTTGCTTACCAGCAGGGCATCTGCATATTCGGGTACGCTGCTTATTTTTTTCCATTGAGCGTCGCTGCCAAAGGCTTTCCAATGGGCATCTTTAGCGGCCAGGTCATCAAAGGTGATCATGTACGTTAGGTTGGGCCTCAGGGGACCAATCACAGTTTCGCCCCAGAAAACCGGGTTAAAGCCAAGGCGTCTAAAAATATCTATTTCGCCCTGGCCGGTAAACATTTCTATCTTTTTTTTACCGGCAGCTTCGCTTGCGCTTTGGTATTGGCGTAATTCAAAAATACGCGGCTTCTTTTCGGAGGCAGTAGTGAGGGCAGTATCGGGAAATGCTTTTAAAAGGGAGCTTTCTATACGGTCATAAGCAGGCGCAGTGACAGGCGCATTAAGGTAAGCAGCGGCTTTGGCAATATAGTCTTTATCGCCGCTGATCAGCTTTTGAACCCTATCAATTTGGGAGGGAGAAACATAAGGGATAAGTACAAATACTTTAGTTTGCCCTTCGGGCTTTAGCTCGGTAAATACACCGGCCCGTTTGATGGTATGACGATTTAACGCTGGTATTAATGCATTTTGCAAATAATCTTCCACCAAATTTTGCTGGCTTGCGTCTTTTAAATTATAAACCCGGAGTTCATAATATTCTTCTATCGGTACTTCGGTATGCATGGCATTGGCGTTGCTTACAGCGGGTAAAACGGTTGCAGTTACAGCACCCATTAGGGTTGATTTTACAAAAGAGCGTCTTTTCATGAAGGTATAATTGAATGTTTAAAGATAGTATTAATCCTCGTTCTTAACTTAAAAACTATCTGAGTTATAAAATTGAGTCCGTCGGCCTGCCGCCAACTCAGGCAGCAACAAGACCAGTAAAAATTACTATTTGCTATATTTACATTTGGAATACCTCTGTATAACCGCCCACAAAAGTATCCATGCAAAACCAACCCACACAAATCATCCGCAAAATTATCCATATTGATATGGATGCATTTTACGCATCGGTTGAGCAGCGGGATTTTCCGGAGTACAGGGGCAAGCCGCTCGTCGTAGGCGGTTTACCTCAAGGGCGTGGTGGGGTAGTTGCTACGGCAAGTTACGAGGCGCGTAAGTTTGGGGTGCGCTCGGCAATGTCGTCCAAAAGGGCATTACAGCTATGCCCCGATGCCCTGTTTGTTCGGCCGCGGTTTGCCGCATATAAAGAGGTTTCGCAACATATCAGGGAGATCTTCAGCCGTTATACCGACCTGATTGAACCCTTATCTTTAGATGAAGCCTACCTCGACGTTACCAACGATAAGCTCAACATCGGCTCGGCAATTGACATAGCCAAACAAATAAAACAAGCAATAAAGGATGAACTTAACCTTACGGCATCCGCCGGTGTATCCATCAATAAATTTGTAGCCAAAATTGCTTCGGACATTAACAAGCCCGATGGGTTGAAGTTTATTGGCCCATCAAGCATAGAAAGCTTTATGGAGCAATTGCCGGTAGAAAAGTTTTTTGGTGTAGGCAAAGTTACGGCTCAGAAAATGAAGCAGATGGGCCTCCATACCGGCGCCGACCTTAAAAAACTAACCGAGGACGAAATGGTACGGCATTTTGGCAAGCCCGGCCGCTTTTACTACCAGATAGTACGGGGCATTGATAATCGGGAAGTACAACCCCACCGCGAAACCAAATCGTTAGGTGCAGAGGACACTTTCGCTTATGACCTTACCACCCTGCCCGAAATGGAAGCCGAATTGGATAAAATTGCACAGGTGGTTCACAATCGTTTGCTTAAATATGAACTAAAAGGCCGCACGCTCACCCTCAAAGTAAAATACAGCGATTTTAAACAAATCACCCGAAACCAATCATTTACCACGGCTTTTAATGATTTGGAGACGATATGCAATACGGCAAAACAATTGATGGCAGCCACCAATCCAAACGACAATACCCGCATCCGGTTGCTGGGGATTTCGCTATCGAATTTTGGTGATATTGTGCCGAAACAACGGGAAGAAAAGGAAGCCGGGCCAGGCGATCAGCTTGCACTGCAGCTGTAAGTTTTACATTATCTGCGCCATACTCCGGCATACCGTTGATGCACTTTTACCAGCCCAAACTCACACCTCCGGATACCCCGAAGCCAACCCGAGACACACCATTCAATTGAGTTTTGTCAATTTGGCCGTTATTGAGGTAAAGCTGGTCGGTTCCGTTGCCGGTTTGCCAGGTAAAATAGCTGCCGCCAATTTGGATAGCGACGTGATTGGTGACGTCATAACTCAACTTTCCACCCGCTTCTACCCCGTAACCATTTGCATGGTGGCGATAACTCACCGGGTGCTGAAAACTGGTGATCAAATTCCAGTTGCCGTTGCTGTTGTAACTTACCTGGTGATAGGTAACATCGGCCTTGAACTTTAATTTTGGAACGATGATTACAGATGAAATTACTTTTAAAAAACCGCCCTTCCATTGAGGTGAATAGGAACTGTTCAAATCCGGGAACATGCCGTCCCGGTCGAGCAGGCGGAGAGCTTCTTTACTTTCGCCGTAACCAATATAAGGTGTTATGCTAAAACGATATTTATTAAAAATAATATACCCCGCACCCAGGTTCCATAAACTGGCGCTGCCTTTATTGGCGTTGAAGGTTTGGTTGTAGGTATTGTTGCTGCGGTTATCGGCCCCATAATCGCTATCGTTTACCGTGCCGGAGGATATGAACTGCCGGGAGTAATCGCCATAAACGACGAATTTTTTCCAAAAGTTATAGCTTACAGATGCGGCTACATTTTGCCCGCCAACGTTCATCCATTTAAGTTCTGAAAGTACATTGGGGTTTTGGCCGCTGATATTGCCGGATATTGACCACCGAAAATTTTCCTGCAAGTAACCCGTACCAACATCAACCTGCAGTTTGTTTGCTACCTGTTGCGCATGAACCAGGCAGGCGCTTATCATCAGCATAAAATAAAAGCTTGTAAACTTTTTCATCAGGTAAAAAATGGCCTGCCCCACGCAAAGGAACAGGCCAATATAAATTTAACTATTGATTTACGCCAAAAGCTTCCCAGCCCGCTGCTGTTGTACGGGTACAGGTCATGGCTTGTGTGCCATTTTCGCTCGAAATAAATTTGCCATTATTGCCTCTCAGGGTAACCTTCCCATCAGAGGTGGTTATCCAGTCGAATTTTTCCCAATCGCCAATGGTGGTGCGGTTGCAGGTAATGGCCTGGGTGCCGTTTTCGCTCGATACATATTTACCCATGCTTTGCAGGGCAACTTTGCCGCCGCCTGCATCCACAACGGTAAAAGTTTCCCAGGCCTGGGCGGTTGCACGGTTACACCACATGGCCTGCGTACCATTCTCGCCGCTTACGTATTGGTTGTTAAACCCTTTCAGGGTGATGTTTGAACCAATTGGGGGCGATGTACTGCTGCCCGATAGGTTGTATACCCGTACATAATCAACCACCATATTGCAGGGCAAAGCGCCATCATTAATAGTATTGCCCGGCAAATCGCCGCCTATGGCCAGGTTAAGAATGATGAAGAAGGGGTTATGGAAAGCACCGGTATTGTTGATGTTGCCGGCAATATTCCCGGTAACATACAGCGTATTATCTACATACCATTTGATAGAATTGGTATCCCACTCTACCGCGTAGGTATGGAAACCTGTTGGCGTAGTGGTGGTACTGCCGCCATACTGAACGTGCCCGTTATTATACCAGTGCATGGTGCCCAATATGGTATTGGAGGTGTTAACCTGTTCCATAATGTCAATTTCGCCGCATTGAGGCCATCCAACTCCGGGGGTATTTATATTGGCGCCCAGCATCCAGAAAGCGGGCCAGGTACCTTGCACTGCAGGCAGTTTAATACTGGCTTCAATACGACCGTATGTTGGCTGAAACTTACCGGCAGTAGTCAGCTTAGCCGAGGTATAGGGCTGGCCGCCCACGGTTTCTTTACGGGCGGTAATAGTTAAAAAACCGCCGGATACAGTAGCGTTTGCCGACTGATAATATTCCTTCTCGTTATTAACATTGGGGTTCCCATTGTCGATATTCCAGTTGGCGGTGTTAACGCTGGTACCGTTAAATTCATCGCTCCATACAAGGGTTGCCGCCCTGGGGGTGGTGGTTTGGTTGGTTTGGGAAGCCGCTACGGTAGCAGGTGTTTGCCTGTTGGCATCCTTTTTACAGGAGATGGCTAAAGCAGCCAGGGCAACTATTGCTAAAGCGCCCTTTTTTAAGTTTTGAATTGATTTCATAAGATTGGTATTTGTGTTATAATTGATTGCGTAATTAAAATATTCGCTTGAACGCTGGCTACTACTCACCCCGGCTACGCTACGCTGGCCGACCCTCTCTCCGGCTTACGCCGCAAAGAGGGTAAAACTCAGTTTTATTTTTTTCGCCCCTCTATGCGACGCAGTCGGAGAGAGGGGCAGACGGGCGTAGCCTCGTCGGGGTGAGTCGAATCGCCGACATGCGATATATCTCATTGTTCCTTGGAATCCCCTGGTTTACAACCCAGAATGACAGAAGCTCTTAAATAGCACCTACTGGTTCACCCCAAAAGCTTCCCAGCCCGATATGGCTGCACGGTTACAGGTCATGGGCTGGGTGCCGTTTTCGCTGGATACGTACTTGCTGTTATTGCCCTTGAGCGATATTTTGCCATCGGCGTTAACCACCCAGTCAAATTTTTCCCAATCGCCAATAGAGGTTCGGTTACAGGTGATGGCTTGCGTACCGTTTTCGCTGGATACGTACTTGCCCATGCCTTGCAGGGCTATTTTACCGGCGCCGGCATCAACCACGGTAAATTGTTCCCATGCCGATGCCGTTGGGCGGTTGCAGTTCATGGCAGCGGTGCCATTCTCGCTGCTTACATACTGGTTGTTAATGCCCTTCAGGGTAATAACAGAGCCAATTGGCGCACCCGATGAACCGTTTGATTGTGTGCCGCTCCATTTAAAAGTGGCCACTGCGCCTGCAGCTAATGAGTAAGTAAATGATTCGGCACCCCATTTTACTTTGAAGCTAACCGCAGATGAGCCGGTATTTAGCGCGATAAGCACTTTGCTGCCATCCGAATTTTTAAAGGCCACATCTTGTATACTGCCGGATACATTTGATGAAATACGAACAGCCCCCGGCCGTACAAAACGTGCCGCGTGGCCAATAATGTAATAGCCTACGTTGCGGGTTATTGATGTTCCGCTTACGGTAATGGCGCCCAGGCAGGTACTGCAGCCACCTGCTGTATGCGGGTTATAGTTAACATCGGCCGCCAGGTTCCATTCCAAAACATTGCGGCTCCAATTGCGGGTAGCGCCAATAATCAGGTTATTGACGTGCCATGACAAGTCGCCGCCAAAATTGCTTGGCGCGCCAACCCACTGCTCGGTGAAGTACACGTTTTTGTTAGGGTAGGCATTGTGTACATCGGTTAAAGAAGCAATTGAACCGGCGTATAAATGAAATGCCGATCCATCAACATAGGGGTTGGCACCGCCGTCGGCTAAAACGGCCTCCGGATAGTCAATCCTATCGGTATTATGGTCATAAGCGATGATCTTGGTAGCAAAACCGGCCGCCCTTATTTGCGGACCAAGGTTGTTTTTTATAAAAGTAGCTTCCTCGCTGGCCTGCATTACCATACTTGGGTTGTTGTATGGGTTAAGCGGCTCGTTTTGCGGCGTAATGGCGTCAATAGTAATACCCTGCGCCTGCATGGCCTGCAGGTATTTTACAAAATAGCGGGCATAGGCGTCGTAGTACGCCGTGTTTAAGCTGCCGCCGGTATAGCCGTTGTTGCCGGTTGTGTTAACCTTCATCCAGGTGGGCGCGGTCCAGGGCGTAGCAATAATTTTGATGGATGGATTGATGGCGATGATCTTCTTTAGTATCGGCAGCATATCGGTGTTTTCCTGGCTGATGCTGAAACTGTTCATGTTTACATCGCCGGCCACCTGGTCGTAAGTAAAATCGCTCGAGCTTAAGTCAGATGCGCCGATGCTGATGCGTAGATAACTGATGCCTATCTGCCCGGTTGCCGTACCAAAAAGCTCGCTTAAAACGGCAGCCTGGTTGCCGCCCAGGCCGTTTAATAAACTGGCGCTGCCGCCGGTTAGGGTAAACCCGAAGCCATCAATGCCCTGGTAAGTGGTGTTTTCGTCAACAGTTACGGTGGTGGCGTTGGTGCCTGCATCGGCAGCAAAATTGAAGCTGGCCTGTGCCTGCAACAGTTTTGACTGATCGGACGTGGTTACCCAGGCATTTACCACCTCATTTGCGGCGCGGGCCACTGTTTCTGCGCTTTGTTGTGCTTTGGCTTCGCCGGTATTGGCATCCTTTTTACAGGAAAACAGCAAGGCCGCGGGTAGCAGGGTGAGGGCTGCAAGCCGCTTTAAATTGTAGTTGATGTTCATAAAAATTTATTATTTGGTTTAATTGATTGCACAAAAAATCCATGGCAAAAAGCCGGTAACGCATTGCTAAATCGCTTTACTTGTTTAACTAATGTTTAAAATAGCATTGGTTAAATGTTGGCAAAACAGCATTGTTCAAAATAGTTTTCCAGGAATTACAGGCTTATGTATGGTTTATAATTACAAATCAAATTTAGGCGATTTAAAATGTAATAAGCAAATAAAATTTACATAAATAGCTGATATATAGTATATTATATCGATTTTGATACGCTTGTATCACATGGGGGATAAATTAAAAATGCAGGTTTAAGCCTTGCTTTGAGGGATTTTGAAAACGTTAAAAATAATTATGATACGCTTGCGTCGCAGTTAATTTTAACGAAAAAAAGCGGCGGCAATGCCTTGGTTTGATGGATGGACTATGAGTGGGAGAGGGGTTTAAAGCAAATAGGCTGAAAACGCGGACATATTTAACCTGCCTGCCAGTTGTTAACGCAGGCCGGCTGCATAGTTAACCCTACTTTATTTTAATTATTTTACCTTTGCCATTATCTATGAGAAAGGTACACGATTTTATAAGGCGGACTATTTTTAACATTATCGATCTGTTTTATAAACCCTTTAAAAAATGGATGCCCTTACATACCTTCCGTTACGCGGCATGTGGCGGGGGCAACGTGGTGTTTGATATTACGCTGTTTTCATTTTGTTATAATTTCATTTTTAAAAAGCAAAACCTGCACATCGGGGCGTATACTTTAAGTCCGCACATTGCGTCGCTGGCTTTATCTTTCAGCATATCTTTTTGTACGGGGTTTTACCTGAACAGGTATATCGTTTTTAAAGAATCGGGCCTGAGCAAAAGAGGGCAGCTTTCGCGGTTTATTATAGTGAATGCCATTTGTATCCTGCTGAATGTAATTTTTCTTAAGGTACTTGTTGACTGGCTGGGCATTTATCCAACTCCATCAAAAATTATAGCTACTGTATTTATAGCCTGTTTCAGCTATTTTAGCCAGACACATTTTTTCTTCAAGGCTAAAAAAACGTTGCCTGATGGCGGTAAATTTTAACTACCCTATCAATTCACCAGGCCCAAGATCATAAAAAACACAAATTCCATTAACAGTAAAACAGGGGCCGCTTTACTTTGAGGAGGGAATTTGAACTTCTCGAACATAAAAAGCATCAGCCCGCTTACAGCAAACCAGCAGAAGTAATTTTTTATGGGGATAGCGCCGTCCGTCCAATGCCAGTAATCAAAATGGATGGCCACGGGTTCAATTAATATATCAAGCAAAACAAGCAACAATGCGCCAACCAAAATGCGGGCATAAACATCTTTTACCCGGCTGCGCTGCATGAGCACGCCGGTGGCATAAATAAGCAAAAACCAGTTTACACCAATCATCAGCGGAACGTTGAATAACTTAATACCAAGTGTTTTGCCATACGTGTAGCTGCCAAACAGCCAGCTGGTGTGTACCCCTATCAACTCGGCGCTAAAGCCCAGCATAAACAGCAGTAATGCAAACAACCCGAATTTGGCATCGGGGCGGTTATGGCTCCAGATGATAACAGCCGCCATGAGCAATAAATGCCAGGGCACGATATCCAGAAATACGGTGTCGATACCCGGCAGGTTAAACCCGATGATGCCAACTGTGTGAAAAAGTATTATAATTATAATGGCAATGCGCTCTGTTTTTAGGCTGCCGGTTGATAATTGCGTGTTCAAATCCTCCGACCCTTCCATACGGTAGTTTTGGTGAGGTGTTTTTGGATGGATATGAAAGCGATGAACATCATGTTTGTCATTTGCAGCGGGTGCAATAATACATTATATAAAGCATTTTGCCCCGACTCCAGCGAGATCATAATGCGGGTAAGGATAATAAGGCCGCACATGAACATGATAAGCGGCAGGTTCAGCGTCATGAACAACAACAACGGGAAAATAATAACCAGCAGCAGGTACATTAAAAAGCCCGGGATGCTATAATTGAATGCGGCTAAAAAATTTTTGCTGAAACCGGCTATAGCCTCGTTATAACTTTTGTACATGCGGCAGCTAATCATGCCGTTGGCCAGCAGGGCCTCGCCATTATAAGCTTTGGTTTTTATAAGCCGCATAATTTCTACATCCTCTACCACTTTACCCTTTACTGCTTTATGCCATTGCTGCTGATGATAAATAGCGGCGTCGAACAGCATAAACTGCCCGCTGGCTGCAGCAACAGAAGGGTTTTTTACCAACGATATCAAGCGTATAGGTAACAGGTTCAGTAAAATAAAATGCATCAGCGGCACTACCAGTTTCTCGCCGGTGGTTTGCATTTCCTGGTTGGCAAACAAGCTTAGCAGGCCCAGTTTGCCCGTATGCATGCGGTGTACGGCGCTATTAATTAAACCGGGCTGCACCTGCTCATCAGCATCCAGGAAAAGCAGGTAATCGCCATCGGCCTGCAAGGCAAGCTGGTGGCATGCAAAATTTTTACCTATCCAGCCAGCGGGGAGTTCCTCACCTTTAATAACCTTAAATTGGGGGTGCGCCTTTGTGAATTTTTCACACACTGCGTAAGTATCATCGGTTGAGCCATCATCAAGTACCAGTACCTCGTAATGCTGATAATCCTGCCGGCTGATGGATTGCAGCAGCGTAAGTATATTGCCGCCCTCGTTACGGGCGGGTACCAGGATGGATACCTTATTGGTGTAATGTTTCCCTACCCGCCGCAATTTAGGGTCGGATATAAAGTTGAACAGCGTAACCGTAAAGCGCAGGACGATGAAAAAAAGGGTGATTAATATAATTACTGTCACTGTTATATATCAAATTCGGTTTGAAGCAGCTTTGAGCTACTGTAATGTTGCTGATAAGCTTCTTTTAACGCTGTTATACCCGTATAGTTGTTGTTATCGCTTTTTAAGTAAACGGTAGCGGTGCTCTTTTTGTGTTTAAAGTACTGAATAAATGTTGAAGCAAAAACCAGCTGGTATTTGCCATATGCTTTTTTCATGATCCGGAAAACGCCTTTGTCAAAACGAACATCTTCTACATAATTTGAAAACAGCTTTCCCTGTGGAAAGATGAGCACCAGGTTTTGCGGATCGTCCAAAAGGCGGGCAGCATAATCAAGCGACTCGATGATATCCCTTGATTTTTTGTTGATCGAAAAAGCACCCGCAAATTTAAGATAATGCAGCATATGCACCGTTTTTTCTTCTACCATTACATGGTATTGCTTTTTTAATAGCTTTTGGGTTACGCAATACAATATCAGCCCATCCCAAAAACTAAAATGATTGGCTATCAGCAGCACCGATTTGTTTTTATCAACTTCAATATTGTTAAACAGTACTTCATGAAACTGCCGCGCCACAATCCACTTTACATAATAATGGATAATGCGGTTTATCAAAATATTCTTTTTATTGTAAATCATGAAGCGGTAAGATAATCAACATATACAACAAATTGAACGAGTTTTGAGCCAAAAGTCATGGGGGTGAGCTAATCTTGCGCCGGGGCTTACAATAATCAGGCTTAGGCGCAACATTAAAAGCCTTGAAAAAGCATTACGTAATTCCCGGGGCTTTGTATCGGGCATGTGGTACTATTTTGGATACACCAATAAGTTTCAAAACAATACAACACATGATACCAAACAAGCGATTATTCATCAAATATTTCATAATAATTAATATTATTGATAAATAAATAAACTTGGCATTGCCTTTGTATTTAAGTTTTTACATAACTTAAAAAACATTTACCATGGCAACTACCAAAACAAAGGCTCCTGAACAAACATTGGATGTACAGGACTCGGCATTGAACGAACTGTTTATTGATGAATTGAAAGACATTTATTGGGCCGAAAAACATTTAACCAAAGCTTTACCCAAAATGGCAAAAGCGGCAACATCTGATAAATTGCGCGCCGCGATTGAAAATCACTTAAGCGAAACCGAAAGGCAAATTATCCGCCTGGAAGATGCTTTTGCATCGATAGACGAAAAAGCCGTAGCTGTAAAATGCGAGGCGATGGCCGGTTTAATTAAAGAGGGCGAAGAAATTATTGCCGAAACAGAAAAAGGCAGCATGACCCGCGATGCCGGAATTATTTCGGCTGCTCAAAAAATTGAGCATTACGAAATTGCATCTTACGGTACGCTCAAAACTTTGGCTACTGTGCTGGGCTACAGCGAAGCTGCCGAGCTTTTAGATTCTACCTTACAGGAAGAAAAAAACTGCGACAGCCTGCTTACCCAAATAGCCGAAGCGGGTATTAACCAACAATCAAAAACCGAGAAAGCATAAAAAGCTTTTTGCCCGATAAACCCAAACGCCATTGCCTTACATAGCAATGGCGTTTGGGTTTTTTAATGAAGTGTGCGCTTAATTAAAAGGCAGGTAAGCCAAAATGGCAACCTGTTTTTTGCTGTTATTAGCATCGGTAACAATTAAAGCGCCTTTGCGGTAAAGCGTTAGCCCTTCCCAGTTGTTCCTGTAACCGTCAAACGTGGCCACTTCTTCCCATTGTGTGCTTTGCGGGCTTTTTAGTGTTACAATACGGGCAAATGTGTGCCTGGTTAAATAGGCGGCGTCTTTATCAAGGCTATCCTTCAGGCTGGGGATGGCTTTTTTGATATTGCTTTCCTGGTGGTTTAGCTTATCGTTGTCCAGGTAGTATTTATAGTCGCCATTATAAAAGTAATTTACGCCGAATAGCTGATCTGTGCCGGTGGCCGTTACATCGGTTATCCTGAAATAAAGTTGCGGCGTTTTCACAACCCCGGCAGGTTTGGTAAATGAGGTATCTATCAAATATCCCTGCCCGCCGTTGGGCATGCCATTGTATTCATAATAAGCCAGCAGCTTTTTTTCTTTGGGCAACCAGGTAACCGCTTCAAAGCCGGCGTTGTAAATCGGTTCGGGCCTTTTAAGGCTGATGATGTGTTCCGGATCAACCACCACCTGGTTATTTGCAAGGTCGAGCTTAGCCTTAAGCAGATAGCAGTTTTGTGCTTTATCATCAGTTTCTATCGATAAAAACACGGTATTGTTTACAATGCTGATAGCTTCAAAACCCTCGTAATCATCGCCTATGCTATCGGGCAGTTTATCCAGGTTAACCACCTTAAGGCTTTTATAGGCCGATAGCGCAGTATCCTTGCCATCCACCACCCGGCCAATACTATCGGCAAGCAGGCTGTAAATTAAAAACTCGCCTTTCAGGTTAGCTTTTTTAATGAGCGTTTTATGATCGCCATATTGCGGCAGCAGGTAAACCCTGCCGGCATAAGTACACATGCCCGAATATTCTTCGCCAACACCACTGATGGCTACAGGCAGCGGGATGTTTTTATATTGGGTTTGACTGTAAGATGCCGTGCATAAAAACAAAGCCGCGGCGAACAGTAAAAAGATCTTTCTATACATATCGGTACAAAGCTACAAATAGTTGCGGGGTTCGGGGTTCGGGGAATCTTGTTATGCGAAACCGGGGTGTCTGTCTAAAAATAAAAAAACAGATCGTCACTGCCTGGTACCTAACCATGGCGTATAGGTATTTACATAAACATTCGCTTGAACGCCGGCTACGACTCACCCGGCCGACGCTGCGCTGGGCCACCCTCTCTTCACCTGCGGTGGAAAGAGGGTTTTTGTTATTAATTAATGGATAATTAGTTATTTATTAAATTGTAGTTTCCAAAACCCTCTTTCCGGCGAAGCCGAAGAGAGGGTGGTCGGGCGTAGCCTCGACCGGGTGAGTCTTCGCCGCTATGCGATATACGTCATTACCCGCTCAGAAAGTTTCGCGCGAATCCCTAACCCTGCACCCTCTTCCCCGCAACCCAACCTCCGACCCCAACCCCCGACCCCAACCTCCGACCACAGGCATCCGACCTCCGACCTCAGCCCCCCCAACCCAATAAAAAACCTATATTTACAGCTAACACTTAAAGATTTAACAAATTTTAACAATTAAACATGGAATTTTTTTAGCAGAAAAAAGTTTGTGTGTTTAAGTTTGCTCTCGAAATAAAAAAGGTTCATGGAAGAATTTAAAAGTAGTACAGAAAATGTTTCATCGGGCGCTGTTACCGGCAGCACATCGTATTCAACAGATATCAGGGCGCTTAATGAAATGATACAACGCGAAAGCGCTTTTATCGATCTGCTTAAAATGGAGATGGATAAAGTGATCGTGGGTCAAAAATATATGGTTGAACGTTTGCTGATCGGTTTATTGGCCGATGGGCATATTTTGCTGGAAGGTGTTCCGGGGCTGGCAAAAACTTTGGCTATCAATACACTGGCCAAATGTATCCAGGCCGATTACAGCCGCATCCAGTTTACGCCCGATTTATTACCTGCCGATTTGGTGGGTACCATGATTTACAATCAAAAGAAAGAAGAATTCATTGTTCGTAAAGGGCCGTTGTTTTCCAACTTTATTTTGGCCGATGAAATTAACCGCGCACCGGCCAAAGTACAAAGCGCGCTTTTAGAAGCCATGCAGGAGCGCCAGGTAACCATTGGCGATAACACTTTCCCGCTGCCCAATCCGTTTTTGGTACTGGCTACCCAAAACCCTATTGAGCAGGAAGGTACCTATCCGCTGCCCGAAGCACAGGTTGACCGTTTTATGCTGAAGGTGGTAATTACTTACCCCGAGCGCGAAGAAGAAAGAAGAATTATCCGTTCAAGCATATTACCGGGCGGCATGCCAAAGCCATCGCCGGTTATTAAACCCGAAGAGATTGTACGCGCCCGCAAAATAGTTCGTGAAGTTTACATGGACGAAAAAATTGAGCAGTACATCATCGATATTGTTTTCGCTACCCGTTTCCCCGAGCAGTACAAACTGGCGCACTACAAAAACCTCATCACTTTTGGCGCATCGCCAAGGGCAAGTATCAGCCTGGCGCTGGCAGCAAAGGCTTATGCCTTTATTAAACGCCGCGGTTACGTAATACCCGAGGATGTGCGTGCTATTTGCCACGATGTAATGCGCCACCGTATTGGCTTAAGCTACGAGGCCGAAGCAGAAAATATCACCAGCGAAAATATTATTACCGGGATACTGAACGCGATAGAGGTGCCGTAGGCCCACCCCGGCCCTCTCCAAAGGAGAGGGAGGAAAACCGCTTGTATGTCATTGCGAGGCATAATCCGGGGCCTCTTTGAGTGCATGACGTTTATGGCATGGTGGCGAAGACTCACCCGGTCGAGGCTACGCCCGACCACCCTCTCTCCGCTTTCGTGACTGTTGCACAACTAAACAAGCCAACAGTGGCTTTAGAATTAAGTTCTTTGAAATATTGATTAAAATATTGATTATTAGTATATTAGCACATGCAAGGAAAGAAAATACACCAAGAAAGCTTGTTCATACAGTTTCAGCTTTCCGACTACGTACCAGCTGATAATTTTTACCGTCGGTTAAAAAGTTTGCTTGATTTAGACTTCTTGTATCCGACAACTTTGAAGTATTATGGCAAGGAAGGTCAAAAAAGCATCGACCCGGTTGTATTTATGAAATTGATGCTCGTTGGTTATCTCGAAAATATTAATAGCGACCGCCGGATTGTTATTTCATCGGGAATGCGGATGGACATTCTTTATTTTCTCGGTTATGACCTTGGCCAGGAATTACCGTGGCATTCTACGTTAAGCCGCACCCGCAAGCTTTTTGGAGAGGAAACATTCCTTGAATTGTTTAAGCAAGTACTGAAGCTTTGCATTAATAACGGGATGATTAGCGGCAAACGGCAAGCTGTGGACAGTGCTTTAATACCTGCCAATGCGGCTAAACAAAGTATGGTTGAGCGGATAGTGATGGAAGATGCATCTGTGTTCAGCCGGGAATTGAATGATAATATCGAGGATGATCCTGCAAAGCCGAAGGAGCCAAAAAGCGACAATGATGAAGGGCCGAAGAATAAAGACGTTGCGCCGACCAATCAAACACACTTCAGCCCTTCAGACCCGGATGCCCGTTTAACCACCAAGCCAGGTAAACCGATGAGATTGTATTACCGGTCGCAAATGAGTGTGGATACAGCCAGTCATTGCATAACCTATATACAGGCATTTAAGGGAAACGAGGCTGACAACAGTTCTTTGCCGGTAATACTACCGCAGATTGCCGGTAACATGGCTGACCATGGCATTCAGGTTGAAGAAATTCTGGCAGATACAGGCTACAGTAGCGGTAAAGCTATACGGGCATTAACTGCCAATGGTATGAAAGGATATATTCCTGCTCCCGGAACTTATAAGTCTTCAAGGGAAGGCGAAGGGTTCATATACGATGATAACTATGACCGGTATACTTGTATAATGGGTGTCCATCTGCCCTTCAAACGCATCGAATCTGCTTATAATGAACCGACTGTTTTCAAGAAGATTTATGAGTCCAGCATTAGTGATTGCAAAAACTGTCCATTTAAGGACATTTGCGCCAATAAAAAAGGCTTCAAGAAGCTGGTTGACTCTGCGGACAAACCGCTTTATGAATATATGCAACGGCGGGTAGAGAGCCCCAGAGGTAAACAGATGATGTCGCTGCGCTCCAGTACAGTCGAACCGGTATTCGGCTCCTTAATTAATTACACGAGCTTAGACCGAATAAACACTAAAGGACTTAAACAAGCAAATAAATGTATGCTTATGGCTGCCGCCGCTTATAATATCAAAAAACTGCTCAAATGTAAGTTCGGGCCACTGATAGCAGCGCCAATCCCGGCCATAGGTGGCCTGAAAGGTCTGTTTAATCAGTTGTTCATGCAATTTATAGGATACAAACAGCAACATGCTGTGAACTTCCTAACTTCGTTTTAATCAATAGTTCAAAGAACGGACGAACAGGCTCACGTCTGTATAACAGTCTCAATAGTTGCGCAACGGCCACTTTCGCGCAAAGAGGGTGAAAAAATAAAAAAATGAGGTTTACCCTCTATGCGGCGCAGCCGGAGAGAGGGTCGGCCAGCGAAGCGTTGCCGGGGTGAGTCGTAGCCAGCGTTCAGGAATTACGCTGATGAAACGCCTCACGGTAGTGAGCATAGCGGGGCGAAGACTCACCCGGTCGAGGCTACGCCCGACCACCCTCTCTCCGCTTCGCGCAAAGAGGGTGAAAAAAATAAAAAAAACGGGGTTTACCCTCTATGCGGCGCAGCCGGAGAGAGGGTCGGCCAGCGAAGCGCTGCCGGGGTGAGTCGTAGTCAGCGTTTAGGAATTACGCTGATGAAACGACTTTTGTGCACCGAAAAATATTACTATAATTTATAACAGAGTTTAAAAAACATACTTTTCAAAAGTCTCCCCCTTCAGGGGGAGATTTAGAGGGGGCCTCTTATGGAAACCAAGGATCTTTTAAAAAAAGTAAGGAAGATT